>CAXTBX010000080.1:0-22292 GCA_964242205.1 uncultured Chthoniobacterales bacterium | reverse complement strand
TGGATGGGAAGAGCCCGAGCGCCCGCCACGCGTTTTAGTGGCTGCCGAACACCGGGATTTGTGGCAAGACTTCCGTTGTCATGCCGCTCCCCGACGAAGTCTTGAGCCGGTACATCGACGCCGAGATGGCTTTGCGCCGCCAGTTGTTGCTGCGCGGCTACGAACTGGGCGGCGGCGGAGAGCGGTTGGAACCGGAAGCGGCGGTGGCATTCCTGGATGCGCAATTCCAGCCGGTGCTCGCGGACGCGATGGAGGCCATCCGCGAAGAGCGTCACGACCTGAAGAAGGCAGGCGAATCGGCGGTCGGCGCGATGCGGACCTGGTTCGATTCGGCCCGGGAGCGACTTGCCGCCGAGACCGAGCAATCCGTGCAGATGGTGGAAACCCTGCGGCAGGCGGCGCGGCCCGCTCCACCGGTCTGGACGCCCGTGCGTGCCCGGGAATTGACGCGGATTCTGGCGGGCCGTGACCACCAGCTCGTGGCGGTCCGCAAAGGGGACCAAAGCGGGATCGTCCATGCCCCGTTATCGTCGAACTCGGCGTGGCAACGGCTGATGCGGCGCGTGTTTCCAAGGGAGAAAGCCCTGTCCGTGCAGTGGGAAAGCGGCGCGGTTTCCGCGTTGCAGCCGGACGAGTGCGTTGAGTGGTGTCCTTTGCATCTACCGTCGTAGATCAGAGCATCCCGGTCTCGTTTTGTCCCACGGGCACGAGATCAATCGAGGTGATCGAGGGTTCGCTCGACGTTCCCTGCCCACGGGCCTGCGCGCCGTTCGCCGCCGTCACAAAGCGGACCGATTGGTCCATGAGCGCGTCGTACAAGGCACGCAGCCGTTCGCCCTCGATCTTGACGAGGTGGCCGTTAAAGGAAAGCGTCAGCGCGCGCTCGCCCTCCAGTTTGAGGTGGTTGAGATGGGCGTAGGGCAAGGCGAAAGCCTCGCCGTCCAAGCGGACATCCAGCATGGGCTCGCGCCAAACGTCACGCGACTTTCCTAGCTGGAAGCATTTCTCGGCCGCGTTTTTTTCCTGGGCAGGTTTCTCGAATCCGGTGCGGCGCTCCATGGTCAAGACAGCTTGATTGAAAACGGGTCGAGCCGCCAACGGGCTTCGTGTCAGCGTACACCAATTGATGTTCTCCGGCTTCGCGCCGTAGAGCGGCGGGCGGAAGTTGTCGAGGAGTCAGGTCAGGCTGCGATCGACGTACCAGTTTATGGACGTTTTCTTGAAGCTTCAAGTGACTCTACCCTCTTGGTCATCACCGCGAGGTAGCATCACCATAGGGAGAACTTGATCGATGATGGCGTGGGGATCTGCTTGGCACGCAACCATCAGCTCCAGCCATTCGAGCAGGTCCACCCGCCGTTCGCCCGATTCACAGCGGCTGACGTAGATCTGCTTTCTTCCCAACCGTCTCCCGAGTTCTTCCTGGCTCAGTTCGGCGGCGTAACGGGTTTCGCGCATCATTTCGCGGATGCGGTCGTACGCCGGCGTGTAGAGACTTTTGCTCGGCTGTTTGCCCTTTTTCCTCGGGCGAAGTGGTTTGGGCATGGCTGCTGGCCACCTCACCACCGCCTATGGAATAAACTAAAAGCGAATAGTACAAAACGGTTTGGCGCAGGCACTTGCTTTCGATGAGTTTTTCCCTTCCCGTCTAACGTTGGTTCCTCGCTCCGAAAAAATCCGCCGGTTTACACCTTTTTCTGGAAGGCATTCAATGGTTTGCCGGGCAACCAGTAGCGAGACCCGGCACCGGTGTGAAGTGTGCTAGTTTAGCAAGGCCGATTTGAGTCAGCATAGAAGGCGATTTAGTACCGCCCGCCATGCGAGACGGTAAAATTATCCAACTAGACGGTAGGTCGTGGATCGAGCTGTTTACAGAAACTCCCCAGGACATCCTTTACACCATGCGCGTGCTCAACCGGGCACGCGCCACACGGGCCGAACCCACGCGCTACAACAACGCGCGCGACCTCAAAAAATACGCCCGCAACGACCAGAGCCCCATCCTGGCCAAACTCGAAGTCTGGGAAGCCATGCAGCGACACATCGAGATGAAAAAGGAACGTTACCAGCGCGTGCGGGTCTGGAAGCACCGTCAGCGTTTAGAAGGCGTGCGGCAACGCTTCGTGGCGTAGGTTCGTGCGGTCCCGGCCACGTTTTCACGTCCCGCTTTTTCCCCCGAGAGTTCAGTTTGTCGCTTCGCCGCATGCGCGGTTCTAACCGCTTCCCTGGCTCTGCCGCATCCTCCCGCCGACCAGACGGCGGGAACGGGCGATTTCCTCGTCCATCGTGGGCGCAGGCCCCGTTTCGTGATCGAAGCGTTGGCCGAGGTAAAAGGGCGCTTCCACCACCCGCTGGGGCAGCACCGTCAGGCCCTCGCGCTTTCGGAGCAGGTTGACCAGCGGCAACAAATTGGAAATGCGGCTGGAGGTCTGTAAGGCATCGCCGTAAGCCTGGCGCGGCACCTCGGGCCGTTCGCGCGACCCGTAGGAACTCGCGTTGAGCTGGGACTCGACCAGCAGGCGGCCAACGCGACCGTTGCCGTCCAGAAACGGGTGCAGCAACTCGAAGCGCGCGTGGTGGAACGCGATGACGCGCAACGTGCCCTGCCGGTCCGCTTTGGAAAGCAGTTCCTCCGTCTGGTTTTCGAGCAATCGGAGTTCGGTCGGCAGGCGCTCGGGCTCGCAGGTAACAAAGCCGCCCACGCGCGGCGGCAACCGCCCCGGCTGGCGGATTTCGCCCGCCCACGGATGCACCTCGGCGAACACCAGCCGGTGGACGGTGCGCAGGTAATCGAGCGATGGATTGAGCACCGGGAACCGCCGCACGAACTCCTTGGCTTCAGTCAGCGCCTTGAAGACCCGCTCGTCGTACTGACGCAAGGTTTTGACGCCGGGCAGGAGGCCGATCTTCTGGATGCGCTCCCAGTCGAATTCCGCGCGGCTGCGCGTCGCTTCAATCATTGCTTCGGGCGGTCGGAGCGGATAGATTGTTCACGTGGCACTCAGCGATGAACAACTCGCCCGGATGCGGGCGGTGCAGGCGTCCATGGCCATCGAAGGCCACGAGGTCGGCGACGAACTGGCGCGCACTTGGACGCAGGAATACCTGGCCGGCGACCGTCCGGAAAAGCTCGCGGCGTTGCGCATCGATCCCAGCATGAGTTACGAGGCGATGCGCGCGGAACTGCGGCGTGTCGGGCTGGAAGCCTGAGCCTGTTGGCGGCGATCCCGGCGGCGGTCGCTGTAACGCACCCACCGGCGCATGAGCCAACTCGTTTGCGGACGCCGGGCGCGGGGCATCCAGACGGGAGTAAGCAGCGCCTTCCACGCGACGCAGAGGATGCGCCAACTGGCAAATGGGCCGTAGGTGGCTGCCCAGTACGCCAGACCGGCCGCCACGCCGTCGAACTCCGTGGGCACCGGGCGGCGCTGGTCCCTGAGGGTGGTGGCGCATTCGATCTCGGCCACGCGGTCGAGCAGCTCAATGGTGGTGAGCATCACGCGCGAGTTGACGGCGTATTCCGGTGGCACGCTCTGCGCCGGGAAAGTGGTCGCGTTCTGTTTGAGCTGTCGGGCGCGCATAAGATCGTGAAACCATCATGAACCTGCCCACTGGGTTTTCAAGGCCAACCCGGGGTTTCGTACACCAAAGGCCGCTTTTTGGTGCCTACGATAAAGTCCCGCCTCGGTCTTCCTGGTGTTTTTCGTGGACGGCGACCGGGTATGGCGGCCGGTCGTGGAACGGTTTGAACGAGGATCGTTGCTGGCGCCGATCACTTGCGAAGCAAAAATAATCCCGCCAAGGCCAGGATCACGCCGAGCAACCGCTGCCAGGAAGGTGGTTCATCGAAGAACACCACTCCCGCCACGGCCATCATCGCCGCTCCGCCCGCGAGAATGGCCGGAACCGCCGAAAGCGGTCCACCCTTCTGAAACAGCAAGAAGAACGCAACGGTGCCCGCGCCGACGCATAACCCTGTGACCACTGAATACCAGAAGCCCAGGGCGCTAAAGGGCTGGTTCCATCGCCCGGAGAATCGTAAAAAGAGCAGGTAGCACAGGATCGTGAGCGCGGCGGTGGCTTCCACCACGAAGCCGCCGAGCCCGTCACCGATGCGGTCGGAGGCGAGGCGGGTGAAAACCTGGTGCGCGCCGTAGAGAACGGCGGCGACAACGGCGTACCAGAACCAAGGCGTCATCCCTCAACGTCGCGCAACGCGATGATCTCGGCAATCGACCACCGACCCCGGACTCCAGACCGTCCCATTACTACCGGCGGGGCCAGAGCGTCACGCCCACGATCAGCGTCTGTGGTACGTCTGTGGTACATTAGGTAGTTCTTTGAACATCCCTTCGATATGCCCGCATCCCACTCGATTCCTCACCGGGCGCCGCAGCCTTCTCCGGTGTTTCCCACGCCCGCGCGCTTCCAGACCGACAAACTAACCTACGCGAAAATCCGCGTGGTTTACGCTTCCTCCGAAGCGGTCGGGGACCTGATTCCGCAGTACCGCGAGGGAAACCAACTCGGGGTGCGCATTGACCTCATGTTCCCGCCCGTCTGGACGCCCGACGGCGCCACGGACGAAGAATCCGGGCTCACCGAAGCCGGTTACATCCCGGTTAAGGAGTTCCATCTGTCGCCAACGGAAATCGGCCTGATCGAACGGACGGGCGACGACAAAGTGCCTTACCGCGTCACGCTTGACCGGCGCAACGCGGGGCCGTTTGAGCCGATCCTGATCGAAAGCGCCGACCGTCCGTGAAGTTGCGCCCGCAGCCCTACAAAGGCGAAGGGCAACGAAGGCAGCGGCAGACGCCGTTCAGCGCACGAATTTTCCTCGCGGGCAAAGCGGGAGGACAGGACGGGCCGTCAGGCGAGGATCGCGCTGAAATCCACACTGAACTCCTTTTTTAGAAAAGCGACCGTGTCGGGTTGTCCGTCCAGGGAGGCGCGGACGTGGGTCGTCGTGTAGATGCCCGCCTTGGCTTTCATCTTCGCCTGTTCGCGCGGCACGGATTTGATCCATTCCACCTTCGCCACGTACTCGGATTTCTCGGCGGAGCCAGCGTCGAGATTCATGCGTGGACACACGTCGACGAGCGGCTTTTGGCCGATGGTGACGTTGTTGACTCGCTGGGCGGCCACCCGGATGCGACCGATGCCAACGTAGCCCTCCCCTTTCAAATAGGCCGCGAAGATGTCACCGGGGTGAAAGCCGCAGATGGCGTTTCGGAACCGGACGCCGCCTCCGGCCGAGATGAAGCGATGGCGGCGGCATTCGTCCCAGTGCCGGCGCTCGCATTCGCCGACGTTGAAATAATAGAGCCGGTTCTGGAAATCGAACCCGGGCAGGCTGCGGTGCAAACTATTGTGGGGCCGGAAGCTGTCCGAGAAATGACCGGCCACTTCGTTGGTGGTGAATTTCCCCAGCTTCCACAGGAGCGTCGCTTCGACCAACAACGCCTGGTCTTCGCTCAGGTCACGCACGATCACGCGGACAATCGGCTCGCATCCCGCCCGGCGGATTTCTGCGATGCGCCGCGCCTTGCGGGACTCACCTGCGTCTTTCAAGTGGATGTCCTTCCTGCTGCCACGGCCCTTGCCGTAGTAAAATTCCTCGTAGTTGCGAGGATCGATGTAGACGTAGACGTAGTAGTCGGACATGGGGTGGCAGACGGGGTCAAGAACCGGCTATTCCGTCGCGGGCAGGCGGGAGGATCGGGGCCGATCATGACAGTTCTTCCGGGAATTGAGAAGAGCGGCTACGCGAGGCTTTTCGCCGGGATAGTTTTGCGGGAGGGTGTCCGCTCTTGCGGCCAGCTTCTCCCGTTATTCACAGGAGTGTGGCGGCAGCCGCCTGCCAGTCGCCGGAGCCCGACAGGACAAAGCTCTGAGGCGATTGGCGTTGCTTGGAACGCCAAAGGCAGGCCGACTGTGAGTAACGGCCGGCGACTGCCGCCCGTTTTTCTGCCAAAGCCAAATTCTTTGGCCGCTCCGGCAGCGTCGACACGCGGCGTAGCCGCCAACGTGTGGACCTCTTTTTAAGGGCGCATCCCGCTGCCGCCGGGCCGCTGCCCGGTCGTTTGCCCGGCACCGTTGCCCAGTTTGCGGGCGGTGATGGCGTTTGTGCGTCGGTCGCTCAAGAACAGGTCAAGAGCGGCGGCCTTGACCTGCGCCTCGTCGCCTGCGCCTAGGTTCATCTTACTGGCGATTTTTTGCGCGCGGACCATGTAGGCTTGCAGGAGCGGCTCATCCGCCATGAACCGGCTGGCGATGGCTTCGCGCGCCGCCTCGCGCTGGCGCTCGGCGCGCATAAGCCGCAAAAAGTAACTGTTTTCCAGCCGCTCGCGCGGCATCGCTTTGGCGTACTCGACCTGTTTGGGGTTGCGCTGCCGCCAATCCGCCAGGTCGGCTTCCACCTGGGGGTTCGTGCGGTATTTCGAGTCCGAAACTTCGGCGGTGTCCCTGGAAAGCACGGTCGGGGTGGGCGCGCTCGGCGCGGCGTTCGGTTTGCGTTGCATGGTCGGCGGAAAAAAGTCCGGGTTGAAAAAGAATGGGAAGCGAACGCAGGGTCAGGGTCAGGCGAGTTCGAGTTTGTTGCGCAGGTAGTCGAGCGCCATCTCGTCGGCGACCTCCACGGTTTGGATGGGGTCGGTCGTCTGGAGCGCAAACGCCATGAGCCAACCCACGTCGGGTGCCGTACCCATCGTGCGCTCCCACTCGTCGCGGGCGTGTTGGAAGTCCTGCAAGGTTTGCGGATCGATGTCTAGGGTGACCTGGGTGGTTTCAGCCATAAGGAAACGGGGTTAGGATGGAGTGGGTTAGTGGTGTGGTGATGAAAGTCGAGTCGCCCTTCCCCGAGCAACAAAAGCAGGATCGCGTCTGGTCCCGTCGTTGCTACGGGGACTCGAAACTGTCCGACTTCTGGCCGTCGACGGGCGATGCCTTGGGCAGCGCTGGCGAAGGAGTGGGCGCGTCCGGGCCGCCCGACGCGCTTTTTTCCAGGCGCTCTTTTTCGAGCTGATCGACCCGCCCCTGCGTTTTGAGCAATTCCGCCCGCAATTTGCGCTGGTCGTCGGCGGTGGCCGCCGTCTGGTTGAGCGCGCCCTGGAGCCGGTCGATGCTGCCGCTCAGGCGTTCGCCCTGGGCGATGACCGTGCGCGTGGCTTCCTTCTGGCGGGCCAGTTCGGCGTTCAACTCGCCGGGCAGAGGCGACGGGTTGGCCGCGGAATTGCGCACGGCGACGCGCGGACCCATCGGCACGCCGACCGGCTGGTTGGGACGCAGGTTCCAACGCGGGGAAGTTTCCACGCGGTAGATCGTGTGCCCCTCGTGCATGAGGCCGCGGTTGGCCGGATCGACGTAACGGTTGATCGGATAGGCCTTGATGTTCTCGGTGTAACGCACGCTCTCGATGCCCTCGCTGGGCAACGTGTTCCCCGGAACGTCACGCGGCAGCGGGGACACGACGACGGTTTTGTGAGCCGTGGCACAGCCGCCTAGCGGCAGGCACGCGGCCAGGACGGCGCAGAGGCCAACCAGCGAGCGAACGGGGTCAGGGCGTTTCATCATGGGAAAGGGGTTCGGAAGGAGCGGGTGCGAGCGCGTTAGAAAGGGCGCGGCGCTGGAGAAGGGCATCCCGCACCCGGGAGGTTTCGCGTGGCGACAACGACGGCTCACCCGCAAGGGCCGTGTCCTGTCGCGCCTTGGCCTCGCGTTTGGCGAGCGCCACGTTTCCGATGGTCGCCTTGCCCACGTCGAGGGTCTGGGTGACGTACACGTAAAACTGCTTGCCCGCTGGCACGCGCACGAAGACACCGTCGCGGTTGATGGAGTCAAGGATCTGCGCGGCGTACTGGTCGAGCACGCTGCTCGTGCCCGCCAGCGCGGCAGTCTTCGCCGTGGCCTGCGCCACCGGCACGCCTAGCAGATTATTGCTGTTGGTGTCGATGAACGCGCGCGAGCCCGCCGAAAGGAAGGTGGCGGCAAACAGCTTGATTTCCGCCGTGTTGTCGGCGCGCAGGATGTCGCCTTTGAGACCCGCGCTGCCGTCCGTGATCTCGAAGGTGCCGTCCGGCTTTTTGCCCATGTCGAGCGCGAGGCCCGAGATCGGCAGTTCGAGTCCGCTCATCCACACGAGCGTCCAATCATTGTCGGAGGCGATGCGCTCGCGCATCCGGTCGAGCCGCGCTTGGCCGTGGATTTCGGTCCCGGCAGGCACGATGAGCTGGCCGTCGTGCCACAGGTCTTCGGTCACGAGGCCGATGATCGGCGTGCGGATGGAACTACTGTCCACCGTGACCACCAGCTTGCACTGCAACAGCCGCCCGAACGGCGCGAAATGATCCGAGACGAGCGCGTCCTCGGCCCCAGCAGCGGGTGGGTCGTAAAAAAGCGAGAGCGGCGGGATCTGCACCTTCTGCCCGTTAGGCTTGGGCGTGGGGGTCGCCTCGGCCACGGCGGCGACGGTGGGCGCTGGCGTCGGCCCCGCGCCCGGCGTGGGCGTGGGCTTGGGGTCGAAGGGAATGATTGGCTCCGTCGTCTTGACGGGCCCCGCCGTGCCGGTCGCCTTGGCGACGCGGGTGGAAAGCTCGCTGACATCGCGGCGGCAGGACTTGAGCCCCGTGCCGGCAAAGGCCAGCGCCAGGCCGAAGAGCGCCAAAAAACCGAGCAGCTTGCCGGTGGGCGTTTTGAAGAAAACGAAAATCTTTCGCGGGTTCATCCCCTTAAAGTGAAAGTCTGACGTGGCGTGGTTATTTGCGGCGGGCCGGCGACGTGGGCGCGACCACGGTTTTGCTGTCCACCGTGCTGGTGACGGTGGTCGTGGTGGCGGTGCGCGCCGGGAAAAGCGACGGCGCGGCGTTCTCGGGCGCGGAAACGACCACGTAGAACGGGTTCTTGACGCTCAGGTCGTTGCGCCCGCCGGTCGGCGTGCCGGTGATGGCGAGATAGGCGGGTTCGCTGCCGTTGGGCGGGATCGTTCCGCTGGCGTCGCTGATCGCGTTGGTGAACACCAGGTCGCCCGCACGGATGCCGAGCAGGTTCGGCGCGTAGTAAACGGTTTCCGCCGTCTTGTTCTTGAAGGTCAGCTTGAAAACAAGCGTGTCGGCCTGCGGGAAGCGATACACCTCGTCCACCGTGACGACGAACTGCGGGTAGTCGGTCGGCGTGCCGGGCTGGGCGACCTCCACGTCCGCGACCGACTGCGGGTAATTGGCGACCAGGAGCGGATAGGACTTCACCTTGTCCATCATGCCGAGCAGCCGGTTGGGCGAGACGGCCGCCGGCGGGGCCGGGCGTTTGGAGTTGTTCGCCCCGCCCACGACGAAGATCGCCGAGAGCACGGGCTCCGCGCTGTCCACCACGTCGAGCACGTAGGTCTTGTGGTTCCAGACGACGTTGAGGTTCGCGCGCCCGCCGTGCTGCAACGCGCGCAGTGAAAGGAAGTAGCTGCCCTTGTTGTAATCGACCTGGAAAAGGTCCAGCCGCCCGCCGCCGGTCGTAAACCGGCTGCCCTGGATGGCGGTGATGGGTCCGGGGAAACTGACGGTGGTCACCGTGTCGCGCGACACGGGCACGGTCTGCACGGAGTATTCGTCCAGCGGGAAATTGCGGACGGAAGGGTTCTCGGGCGCGGCGTGGGCCGGGCGAACGGCGAGTGCCACGGCCACGGTCGCGGCCACGGACAACAGGAGGGGGAAAACTCGGCGGATCATTTCTCGTCGTAGCGGAAGGCGCTGACCACGGTGGGAAAGCGGGCGTTGGAAAGCATGTCGGGGTTGCGCAGCATCTTGAAGGAGAGGGTAAAGGGCACGGCCTCGGTGAACGGACGGTCGTTGAAGATGCCCGCGCGCACGATCTGGCCGCGCACGCGGCAGAGCACGAAGTCGCTACGGGTTTCGAGGATCGTCACCTCGCCGATCTCGGGCTTCTGGTGGATCTGTTTGGCGCGGGCTTCCTCGCCCGCCTTGGCCTGCTGCGCGTACGCGCCCTGGAGCGCCGCCCGGCCGAACATCCGGGCCAGGAGATCCTTGTTGTCGAAGGAGTCGGGGTTGCGCGTCAGAAACGCCGTGGTCGCCAGCCGGGCCTGCGCCGTGTGGAGCGCCGAGGCTTCCTCGAACTCCAGGGTCGGCGCCACGAAATAGGTGTTGCTCGGATCGACGATCACCACGCGCTCGCGGGCCTTGAGCACCGGCACGAGAAAGAACGGCTCGGCCACGGCCACGCCGACGCCTGCCATGGCGACCAGAAACCACAGCAAAGCCGTGCGGTCCTTGTCCACGAAGATTTTGGTGGGATTCAGGGACCCGCGCCGGAAGCCGGGTTCGGGTACAGCCGGCAGCGTGTCGGGCACGTCTTGCCGGTAAAGCGGTTCGGCGGAGGCAGTGTTCATGAAAAAGAAAAGGGTCGCGGACGTTTAGTTGCCCGGTTTCGGCAGGGACTTGCCGACCCGGGAACCGCCGTTCTCGGCGTCGATAGCGCGCGAGACCTCCTCGTCGAGCGACGTGTCCGGGCTGGCAGCGGGGCCGGTTGCCCGGCGGGCGCTGCCCTTGGCGGTGCCCGCCGAGCCTCCGGGGCTCGAAGACGCGACGGGGGCGGTGGCCGTCCCTGGCGACGCGGGAGAGCCGGCAGCCGGGGCGCTGGGGCTGCTGATGGTGCCGGAGTGATTTGGAGTCTGTGGAGGGGCGACCACCGGGGTGCCACCCGCTCTGGACGGCGTCGAGGACGCCGTGGCCAAAGGAGTGCTCCCTGGAGCCGAGGGAGTGGAAACGGCGGTTGCCGGGCCGCCCGACGAGCCGGGCAAAGGCGGGGGGGTGGTCGACGGAGAGCTGCCCCCTGGGGAAGAGGGCGACGCCGGTTGGTTCGCGTCAGCCGGTTGCGAAGGGTATGGAGAGCCGTCCTGGCCACCTTTAGAGCCTGGCGCTTGGGAGCCGCCGCCTTTGGACGACGAACCAGCGCCTCCTTGGGGCTTGCTGCGCAGTACCGAACCCACCGCTCCGCTCATCGCGCCGTTGCCGTTGCCCCCGCTCATGGCCGAATCCACGAGGCTGGCACCTCCGCCGAGCATGGCACCCGTGGCCGCGCGTAACGCTGCCCCTACTCCCGCGCTCCGACTGGCCGACGCGCCGGCACTGCCGCCACTGGCCGCAGGTGCACCCCCTCCCGCCGTGGCCGCGCCGCTGCCTGCGCCCGCTCCGCTGGCGGCGGCACCTCCCGCCAACGTGGCCCCGGCCGACACGCCGGCTCCGACGGCTGCGGCGGTCGCGTTGGCAACCCCTGCGAGCAGGGCGGAACCGGCCTGCGTTCCGGTGGCCATCACCTTGGAAATGATCAGCGGGGAAATCACGGTCGACACCAGGAGCCAGACGGCGATGATCAGGAGCGCAAACGACGCTTCGTTGAGCACCAGGAGGTTGCCGCCCACCGTGAAAAAGCCAGCGTTGGTAAAAAACGTGACCAACCCATACGTGCCGCAGGCGCTCAGCGCGAAGCCCAGCGGCCAGCTCACCAGGCCGACCGTGGTCATCAGGTAGTTGAGCGCGATGTTGCGCGTCGAGCGCAACGCGAAGAACCCCACGAAGATCGGGGAAAGCGCATACGCAAAGACGAGCAAGATTTTCTGGAGGACCAGAAAGAGCAGGACGATGCCCTTGGTGATGTAGCCTATCAGCAAAAGCGCGCCCGCGATGATCGCGCGGAAAAATGCTTCGACATAGCCTTCGTCGGCATCCTTCTGCTCGGCCTTGACCTTGAGTTTTACCAAGTAACGCTCGGTTTGCTTGCCCAGATCGTACTGGTCGCCTGCAAACGTCGTGCTGACTGCCGTCGAGGCCTTCTGGAACCACGGGTTCCAGTTTGCCGCCAGCCCGCAGAGGATCACCAACAGGACGAGGTGAAACAAGATGGCGCGACCGCCTTCCTTGGCAACGCCTACCAGGCTCGCGATCATGAGCACGCTCATGAGGGGAAGCAGATGATCACGCAACCCGCCAATGGCTTGCTCAAAGCCGGGGAGCACCTGCGTGTAAGTGGGAAAGGCGGCGAGGATCATGGAAAGGAGAATGGTAAGGCAAAGACGCTGGGCGACGGCGGTGGGTTATGGGTTTTCAGGCCCGTTGAAACGGTCGGTGGCGTCGTTGAACGCCTTGGCGCGTTTTTGCGCCGCCTCTGACGGCCTGGCAGAAGCCGAGGGCGCAGGCTCGGGCACGACCGCGCGCACCCGGGTATCTGCGGTCGCCCCGGCGGGTGGTGGAGCAAGTGCTTGCACGGGCGGACGCCGCAGGGCGTAAACGGCAAGCAACACGACCAACGCGACGCTAAGGGTGGCCGCGAGGAAGAGGAACGGTTTTCGGTTTTTCATACACCGTTTTTGGTGGAGCAAAACACTCACGGGTTACTGCCGTTGAACTTGTCGGCGGCGTCGTTGAACGTGGTGGCGAACTCGTCGGCGGCGGCCTGGCGTTTCATCTGGGCGTTGTTCTCGTTTTCCAGCCGCTGGACCGTGGCCTGTTGCGCCGCGGCGGCTTGCTCGGCGTGCAGGTCGTTCATGGCGCTGGCCTGTGCGACGAGCACGCCGTGGAGTTTGTCGATCTCCGTCTGCGTCGTGGCGTTGTCGAGCTGGTTGAGCGTTTGTTTCATCGCCGTGCGTAGCGCCTGGATGCGCGCGAGCGTGTCGCTCTGCACGGATTGGTAATTGGCCACGTTGCGCCCCACCGCGTCGTAGCGGCGGTAAAGATCGGTGGAGCGGGGAATGGCGACCCCGGACGAGGTAACGCTAGAGACACTGGTGTAGAGCCCGTTGCCGCTATCGCGCAACGCCGCCGATCCATCCGCCAGGCGTCCGAGCGAACTGACGGTTTGGCCGACGCCCGAGCTTTTGAGTTCGCCGACGGTGGCCGTGACTCCCGTGACGTTGACGATCTGGGAGGGGTCGCCCACGATCTTCACGTAGGCCGTGATCTGGTTTAGCGTCTGGGTGGCCTTCTCGATCTGCTGGACCTGGTTGCTGACCATGTCCACGTACTTGGCCAGGTCCTCGACGTGATCGAGCGTTCGGGCGATGTCCGATTTGGGATCGTAAACGACGTACTGCGCACGGGCGCGCGGGACGGCGGTGGCCAGCGAGCCGCCGGCGGCGGCAAGGAAAACGAGAAGAGTGAGGCGACGGGATTTCATGGATGGATGGTTCGTGCGGGTGGCGGTGAGCAAAAGGGTTATTCTTCGATGCGCAGCGTGCGGGTGCGGGGAGCGAGGATGGCCCCTTGTTCGGAAGTTTCGGGCAGCGGGATGTTGTAGAGCGAGACCTGCCCTTGCTCCTCGCCGTCTTGGCGTTTCTGGAGGTTCTGCTGCGCCCAGTAGAGCTGCTTGGCTGCGTCGCTCTGGCCGCGGTCGTAGCCGGTCTTCTCGGCCTTGTTTTGCTCTCTCTCGATCTGGCTGCCCGCCACGTCCGCCAACAGCGCGCCGCCGCCGGCACCGGCGGCGGTGATCAGCGGATTACCGTGGCTGAGCTTGCTGGCGATGACTCCTCCCCCGGCGGCACCGACCACGTCGCCACCGGTACGAAACTGCGAGGCGGTGCAGCCGGTCAGTGACAGAACTGCCACGGACCCGGCGAGTGCGGTGGCAGCGGCGAAGAATGACTTGAATTGCATTGGCATGGGGAAAAAATGAAAGCCCGAGTGGAGCCCTGGAAATTCCTGTTACCTGGCCGCTTCCGTGACGATACCCTGCACCGGGTCATCGTAGCCGCGCAGGGCTTTGGCGCGGGCGTCGAAGTGCTCGCCGCTGCTGCTGGAGCAGTAGAGCATTTCCTTGGAAACCACGTTGTTGACCGTGCCGCACACGGGCCGGGTGGCATCCAGGTGCAGGGTGGTGAACGCCGCGAATTTCTGGGCGCTCGCGGGCTGCTGCTCGGGGAGTGGATAACCCATGATGCGCTTGCGCACGATCTCCGGGAGCGCGATGTCGCGGCCCATGTCATCCAGGTCCGCGCGGTCGTTCTGCTTCATGAGCATGAACTGCTTGGAATTGCCGAAGACGACGGGGCGGATGCCCGAGTTCTTGAACCGGGCGTACTGCTGGACGATGGACACGTTCCAGACGTTGAACTTGCGCAACTGCGCGTAGCTCTCGCTGACGATTTCCTGGCCGCCGGGAATGTCCATGAAGCGGGCGACCTCTTCGTAGACGATGCGTTTGCGCAACGCACGCGGCAGGGTCACGATGTGCTGGCGGGTGTAGTTGGCGATCAGGAATCCGGCGGCGGTCTTCAAATCGCGCGCGGCGTCGGGGATGTAGCCGAGTTCGAAGTGCGCGATGCGCCCGGTCAGCGACACGTTGGAAACCCCGTCGAAGAGCGCGCCATAGGCTCCGTGGCGGCACCACGGCAGGAGCATTTCGGCCATCTGGCTGACGGCTTCGCGGTTGGTTTCCGAGTAGCTGCCGAGCTGGATGCTTTCCTGGAGCATCGAATGGGTCGGATACTGTTCCGGGGTGAAACGCGAGAACGCCAGCCGCATGACCTCCTTCTGGGTGGACGCTTCCTTGAGAAAGCGCACGACCTCGCCTTCCTCGAACGAACGCAAAAAGGATTCAGCCTCGTCCGCGCTCTCGGGGTTGGCGCGCCGGTCGCGCAGCTCCGCGTAGGCATCGAGCAGCGTGGCCCCGGCCTGCATCCGCTCGCGCCGGTGGCGGCTGACCGCCAGCGCTTCCCGGGCGACTTCCTCGACCTGGAGCGGGTGGGCGTTGCTCCAATCCTGAAAGGTGTCCTCGTAGAGCTGCTGGAGATACTTGCCGACCTGCGCCTGACGCAGCGCCTGCCGGTCCTGGTCCGCCGCGTCGCCGATCATCCGGCAAACCAGCGCCGTGCTGGTGGCCAAGTGCAGCGAGGAAAGCGGCAGCCTCTGGGTGTCGAGGTAATTGAGGGTCAGCGTGCCGTCGGGCTGGAGG
This sequence comes from uncultured Chthoniobacterales bacterium, assembly GCA_964242205.1. Taxonomy (GTDB): domain Bacteria; phylum Verrucomicrobiota; class Verrucomicrobiia; order Chthoniobacterales; family SZAS-18; genus CAHJWO01. The sequence goes on along the minus strand of CAXTBX010000080.1, from coordinate 7,340 downwards.
ATGATTGGCTGCGCGCCGGGGTCCACGGTCTGCGTGTAGAGGCCGTAGGAAAGCCCTTCCTCGATGAGCACCGTGTAATGGTAGTACGGCTCGGTCTGGGTCAGCAGGTCGCACATGTTGACCGACTTGCCTGCACCCGACATGCCGAGAACCACCGCGTGCTGTGGGCTGACGTTGCCCGCCTCGCCCGCGAAGGTTTTCAGGCCGACGATGTTTTGTTCGTCGCCGTCGTAGATTGCCTCCGCCGTGGCGAGGTGGCCGGTGAACGTGCTGGAAAAGGGCAACAGGTCGGGCAGAAAATTGCTCTCGGCGTAGAGGGCATGCGCCGTGTAGCGGCCCCAGGCCCAGCCGGGCCAGGTCATGTAAAAGAGTTTCTTGGTGGTCGTGGCGACGTTTGCCTCGAAATACTGCGCGCCGTTCATGGAGTTGATGGCGCTCTTGATTGCCGCCGTGCTCGCGGCCAGTCCCTCGCGCGAGCGGTCCCAGATGCGGACCACGAAAAGCGCGTTGAAAGGCAGGGTCACCCCGTCCATGAGCGCCTTGATCTTGCGCTCCTTCTTGGCCAGCACAGACAGGAAGGACACGCGCTTTTCCGCCGCGTAGTCGCCCGCCACGCGGTCGTGCGCTTTTTCTTCCTTGAGGATCTCGTCGCGCACCGGCAGCGGGGTCACGTTGACCGTGATGGAATAGTCGAGGATGCGCTGGGCGGTCAGCCGCCGGATGAGTCCGGGGAACGTGCCCTTGGGCCATTGGCGCAACGTCAGGATGCTGTGGTAGTGGCCGTCCATGAAGAACCCGGAATCCGGCAGGCCCACGCATTCGGAAAGCCAGCAGTTTTCCTGGATGGATTTCTCGGGCCGGAACGTGGCGAGCGGATCGTAGTCGAAGCGGGCCGTCACCGCCGGGTTGAGGAAGCGGTGGAAGTTGCGGAAATGCTCGGCGTCGCCCATCGGCAGCACGCGCGCGCCCTGGCCCGTGAAAATGGAGGAGGCCAGTTCCTCGAACTGGGTGAACTCGCTGCCGAGTTCGCCCAGGAGCTTGTCGTAGTAGTTCTGCAGGGCGGCTCCCGTGAGCTTGATGCCGGGTCCGCTCTCGATGCGCCGACTCAGGAACAAGGAGAGCTTTTCGCGGCGCAGCTTGCGCTCTTTCATGGCGTTCCAGTAGCGTAAGAACCGCTCATTGCGGCAGCGGCGTGTCCAGGCGTTGGCGCTGCGGTCGGTTTCCTCACGGTAGCGCAGAAGTTCCTGTCGATAGTCGCTGTCGCAGTACCACTGCACCTGGAGGCGCTGGTTGGGGCCGAGAGTAGCCATGAGCAGGCCGATCTGGTCGTGGAAACGGTTGAGTTCCGCGTCGTCCGCGTTCTGGAAATCGGGCACCTCGAAGGTAAAGCCCTTGGCGACGACCCCGCCTTTGTCCAGCGATCCGAAGACGAGGAGATCCTGAATGAAAAATCCGTTGGGAGCCTGGTCGAGCATGGCGTTATTTCTGGCGGCTGAAGTGGACGGGCTGCCGGCGGGGGTCGGGTGCCCAGTGGCGACCGACGACGGCGAGTTCGAGCACGTCGAGCGCGTATCCGGGCGGGCGGCCGTTCTTGAAGCCGAAGACGTAGATGAGCGTCAGGGTCAAGGGAACGGCCGCCACGCTGGCGGAGGTGGTAAAGGACGCGCCCAGGGAAGTGAACAAAAAGAGCATCAACCCGACCGACAGGGACGCGCCGGCGATCAAGGCAAAGAAGGACGAGCCTTCCATGCCCCAGATGGAGCCTTCGGAGTCCTCGCCGCTGTTGGTTTCCGTGAACCGCAAACCGCCGCCGTGCTCTTCCATGCTTCGATTTCCTCCCAGGTGCTTCAAGCCTTCTGCTCTGCGTGATGGTATGATTGTGTGATAATATCGGTTTCCGTCCTCGGTCACTGCCCCACCGAGACCGACGAGCCGCTCAGGCCGAAGGCGGTGAACAGCGCTTTGAGGATGGCCGGAGCCCCCGCGATGATCAGGCCGCCGACGATGGCCATCTTGCCTTCCTCGGCGCGTCCGCCCCGGATCGCCATGCCGCCGCCGGCGATGACCACGACCCCGAGCAGAAAGCCGATTTTCATGACGGTGCTCAGGGCGCTGGACGCACCGGAGTCGAAGTCCGTGCCGCCCGCCTGCGCGAGCACGAGACCCAGGTTCATCAGGCCCGGCGCGAACTGGGGCGAGGCCGTGGCGAAGAGCGCGGTGGCGGAGGTTTTGAGGTACGAGAGGAGCAGGATTGTTTGCATGGAGCCCACTTTTGCGGGTACTCCGCTTCCGACGCCAAAATTTTCCGCTTTCCGTACACCAATTGATTTTTCGCCTTCCCCTCTTCGCATGACGCTCACCCACGACACCCACGACACCCACGCCAAGCTCGGTTGCCTGCACCACCAGCTCTCCTCGCGCATCCGGGGACAGGGCGAGGTCGTCGGGCGCGTCACCTCGGTGCTGCAACGTGCCGAGCTTGGGCTGACCAAGCCCGGTCGCCCCAAGGCGAGCTTTCTCTTTCTCGGACCCACCGGCGTGGGCAAGACGGAACTGACACTCTGCTTTAGCGAATACCTGCTGGGCAGCGAGAGCGTGCATCGTTTCGACATGAGCGAATACCAGAACCAGAACGCAGTCGGCCTGCTGCTGGGTGAACATCTGGGCGAGCGCGGGTTGCTCGGACTGGCGCTTGCCAAAAGCTCCGTGGGCACGCTGCTCTTCGACGAGATCGAAAAGGCGCATCCGCGGGTGCTCGACCTGTTTTTGCAGATGTTAGACGCCGCACGCGTCACGCTCGCCGATGGGCAAACGCTCGACCTGAGCCGGTGTTACATCGTCATGACGAGCAACATCGGCTCCGCCGAGGTGATGGGCCTGCACCACGCCGCCTACGCGACGATGGAGCGGCACGTGCTCACCCGCGCCCAGCAATCCCTCCGCCCGGAAATCTACGCCCGCGTCACGGAGAAACTGGTGTTCCGGCGGCTGGACTACGAGGTGCAGGTCGAGGTTGCCCGGCTGCGGCTGGACGAAGAAATTGCCTTCTACGCACGGCGCGGCCACGCCCTGAGCGCAAACGAGGACGTGCTCAATTTCTTGGTGCGCTCCGGCTACCATCCGCGTCTGGGCGCGAGACCCCTGCGGGATGCCGTGGAACGACTCGTCGGCGATGCCGTCGCCGCAGACCTGCTCTCCGGGGGAACCGGGTCGGGCAAATTGAGTTTGAGCGGTGACGCGAAAGGTTTGACCGTTCGTGCCCTGGCACCCGCGTGATCGCAGGAACCACGACTGCCTAAACCCATTTTTATGTCCAAAGCCGATTTCCTCGCCGCACGGCGGCGAACGCAACAACAACTCCAAGCCGCCGGGATCGAGCATCACATGTTGCACGGACCCACCTCGGATGATTACTGGTCGGCACCTTTGCGGGTGTTGGCCGTCAACATGGAATCATACGGTTACGATGAATGCGGCCATTGGGAAGTCGATCTGAACTGTTTGCTCGATTGGATGTACGACCGTGGAGAAACGGGCACGAGAACGGTGCGCTACACGCTCGCCATCGTGCGTTGCCTCACGGAAGCTTTGAGCGTTGGCACACCCCCGAGCCCGGCGGCCTTGAGCGCGGCTTACGAAGATGCCCCGGCATTGGAAGCGGTTGTCCGAAGCATCGTTTATTACAACATTCGTCCCACCGCCAACCCGCACAAAAACCAGGACGTTGCGAGCATCATCGCCAGTGGGACAGGTATGCTCGCCGGATTGGCGCGCGACGAAATGCTGGCTCTGGAACCGCGAGTGGTTCTCGTGTCCGGGCTCGCCGGGCTCGCGGCCTTCAACGCCATGTGGCGGCTCGATCCCGAGCTGCCTTTCCGTGGCAGACGTTGGTTCTCGGACCGGATGTTGATTCAGTCCTTCAAGCATCCGGCCCGTCCTGACTACCAGGAATATGCCACCATGATTGCGGACTTGGCGCGGGAACTGAAAGCAGGGTTGTAGCTTGAACCGTGGAGGCAAGGGCGCTGTTGCCTCAGACTCACGAAGAGCGTGTTCGCACCTGCTACTCCCCCACCCGTTCCTCGTCCAGGCCTTCGGTTTCTTCCTCGTCCTCTGCCGGAGCTTCGCCGGGCGGCAGGACGCTCTTGCCCGTCACGGATTCGATCACCCGGAGTCCTGCGACGTTTTACCGTTTTAGCCTGCCCGCAGCCAGCGCCAGAGCTTCGCGGCCGGTGAATTGGGAAACCACGGGGAAATGCGTCCGTCCGGCTCGATGGGTTCCAGGTACACTTTCTTGAACTGTCCGTTGCAGTGGACCAGGTAGCACTGGTGGTTGCGCAATTTGCGCAGCCGGTGCGGCTTGACCTGGTGCTCGTCCGACTTGTTATAATTGTAGCTGGTGCGTCCACCCGACGTGCCCCAGGATTTTTTGACCACTTCCTTCTGACCGATAAAGTCGGCGGCATCCTTGGCGTCTTCCTCGTCGGCTGAAAGGAAGATGAGTTGGTTGCTCAGGTTGAGCGTGAACACCTTGGCTTTGTCCTTGCCAAGGGGCGGGATGAACGAGGTGGTAGACTGGGTGGCGGCCACGACCGTGCCGCCCGCCTCGCGGATTTTGTCCACGCAGTTGTAGTCGCTCAGGCCGTCCTCCGCCGCCGTGACGCTGTTCTGCGCCTCGTCTGCCCAGAGGATGAGCAAATTATCTTTGCGCCGCTCGGCCTCGGGCTTGTCGAAACGACGTAGCACGTGGCCGTAGTAGAGCATCTTCAAAAACGTGGAGATGTAGCGTCGCTCGGTCTGGTACTTCTGCGGCATGGCGATGCAGAGAATCTTGCCCTTGTCGATGTCGGCAAACTCGAAGGAGTTGATGGTGGGCGAGAACACCTGCGCGATGTCGGGCGGCACGTAGTTCTTCAGGTAGTTGGAGATCGTGCCCTTCACACCGTCGCGCTGTTCGGGGGCGATGTTCGTATAATTCTCCTGGAAGTGGTGGTACACCTCCACGCGGCGGCGGTTGTCGAGCTTTTCGCGCAGTTCCTCCAGGCACAGGTCCATGCAGCGTTCACCCGACTGCGCATCCACGTTGTTCATGAGCACGTCGAGCACGTTGGTCATGGTGACGGGAAAACCGGCCTCGTCTAGGAGTTCCATCGCCTTGCCGATGTGAGTTTCCGCCTGTTCTTTGAAAAACGAGTTGCTCGTTTTTTGACCCAGCGAAGTCGCGGTGTCCACGACGGCCTTGGCGTAGGTCGAGTACGGGATGCGGGCGTCGGAGAGCAGGTTGAAGCAAGCACTTGGTTTCCAGGCCTGGTCTGCGCTTTCTGGACGCACCTGCAAGAGCAGGAGGTCTTGTTCCCGCTCAAAATGCCGCGCCATGGCGCAGAGCGTCTCCCAGAAGAGTCCTTTCTCATCGATGCACACCCCTCCCCAGCCCGGCTCGTTGGTGAACACCTGAAACATGATGTTGAGAATGCCGCTCTTGGTTTTGCCGCAGCCGGTCTTTCCACGGATCAGCCAACCGCGGCAGAACTCGTTGCGGTCCCAGACCATCCCTTTGAGCATCAAGGTGTGGCGTTTCCTGGCTGGAACGAGCACGACCGAACGCGAGTTTGGATGCTTGAGTGCGCCCCCCGCCAGACAGGCGTAAGCGCCAAACAAGCCGAAGAGGGTAGGCCCGCCGTACCTGGTCACGGGGGTGTCGCCGTAGTGGTAAAACCATGCCGCCGCCGCCACCGAACCGAGGACCACAAAAAGATTCGCCGTGTTGAGGAACGCTTGTTTCATCGCGCCTCCACCGTAATTTCAGCGCCGGCCCCCAAGCCAAGGAAACCCGGCGGGCGTACACCGGAACATTTCCACTGCACTGCCAGACGCCCCGGCAACGCTCCTGGCCAGCGAAGTTCCGCCGCGAGGGTGAAGGTTCGTCTAACCCAGCCGGTAGCAGTGCGCGCGCTACCGGGCCGATGCTTCGAGCGAGCGCAGGTTTTGGCGAATTTCCTCCACCGGAGAATACACGAACACCCTGGCGTCGCCCGTGCGGCTGGATTCTGCCCATGCCACACTCTTGAGCACGACGACACAACCTTTTGCCCGGTGGCTGCCTGGATCGTTCCACGGTTCGACCGAAATCTTGGGCAGAGGCGCGTGCAACGCCGTCGCCCGACTCGTGGGCAGGCCAGACGGTTGACCAGAAGAAAACCGCTGGCAGACGAGAACGCTCGCGGTCACCGCCAGGACTCCGCTGATGACTGCCGTCCATCCCAAGGTCCAGAGCGAGAACCGCCCCCCCTTCCACGAGGGGTGCGCCTTTTGGGCTGGTGGAGCTGCCGCCGGGAGGACGCCGTTCCCGAGCGCGGTCGGGTTCTCGCTGGGTTTGAGGGCGGTTTCGATGCGTTGCGCCGCCGCGCCGAGTGCGGCGGGCAGTCCGTCGAAGAACGCCAGGTGAGCCTCCAGCAAGAGCATCACGCCACCGAGGGTGTCCGCTGCCGCCGAGCTTTCCAGCCGATCCAGATAAAACTCCCAGGCCGCCTCTCGCTTCTGGGGGGCCAGGTGGGCAATCGCCGCTTTCCAATAGCGCCTGCCCTGGTCGAGGTCTCCATCGTCCTCGCCCGCGCCAATCCCCGGCAAAATGGGTTCTTCATCTTCCATCACTCGATGTTTGCCCGGTTAATCCTCGCGCCCCGGCGCGCGGTCCCCCGGTCTGTCCTCGGGATGAGCGATGCCGTGATGGCCTTTGCCTGTTCCGTGGGCAACAGGTGACCGGCAATCGTTTCAAAACCCCGGAAAAGCGTGCGCAGCCAATCCTCCAGGATGATGCGGTGGGTGGTGTCTACCTTGAGGCTTGGATTTCGCAGGGCTTCCGCCGGGGAGATGCCCCTGCCCTCTTGCAGCTCGACGGCGCGCAGGTGGTTGCGGGTGTCGGAAAGCAGCGCGGGCAGTTCCAGACGGGCAGCTCCGTAGCCTTCGAGTTCACGTTCCAGGTCACTGCCGTCGAACATGCGTGTGCGCGGCGTCTTGACCTTGTTTTTGACGAGCACCCAGTCGACTCCTGCTCCGAGCGCCTCCACGGTTGCGGCGATGTCGTCCATGTCCGAAATCTCGTCGATAGGAAAGATCAGCACAGTCGCCCGCACGCCGTTGTCCGCTGCCCGCTCGGTGAAGTTCACCATCTCCATCGCTTTGAGGATGGTGTCGTTCATGTGGGCACGCGGGTCGATGACCGTGACGGGAGATTGCGCGGCGCGGCGCAGGATTTTGATGATCTCGCCCTCGGGCTCGCCACTGTCCTCCACCAGGGCCGCATGATCGGGAAACGTGGTGCTCAGCGTGCGGTTGAAGGT
>CAXTBX010000079.1:0-22534 GCA_964242205.1 uncultured Chthoniobacterales bacterium | reverse complement strand
CCTGAGCAACCGCGACAAGACGCCCACCGTCGAAAACGGCTCCTACCTGGTCCTGAACCTCTCCACCAACGCCACCGACACCCCCCCGCCCTCCGAGAGCGAGCGGTTCGTCGGCAAGCTCTTCGGCGGCGGCAACGACAGCGCCGTGTCCCTGCGCGCGCTGCTCGGGGCCATCGACGGCGCGGCCACCGACAACCATATCAAGGGCATCTTCATGTACGGCAGCTTCGAGCCGACGGGCTACGGCTCCGGGTTCGCCGCGCTCAAGGAAGTGCGCGAGGCGCTCACGGCCTTCCGCACGACCTCGCGCAAACCCGTCGTCGCCTACGTCGTCTCCCCCTCCAAGCGCGACTACTACCTCGCCTCTGCCGCCGACAAGATCTACCTCAACCCCTTCGGAGAGATGGACCTGACCGGCCTCGCCACCGAACCCATGTTCTACAAGGGCGCGCTGGATAAATACGGCGTGGGCGTGCAGGTCACGCGCGTGGGCAAGTACAAGAGTTTCGTCGAGCCGTTCATCCTGCAAAAGATGAGCGCCGAGAACCGCCAGCAGACCGAGCAACTCCTGGGCGACCTGTGGGGCCAGTTCAAGGCGGGCGTCGAACAGGGCCGCCAGATCCCGGCGGACCAGCTCCAGGCCATCGCGGACGGCAGCGGCATCGTGGACGCCAAGACCGCCAAGGAACGGGGCCTCGTGACCGACCTGGCCTACCTGCCCGAGGTGCTCGACAACCTGCGCAAGGACGCGGGTGACAGCACGACTTCGCTCGACAAGAACACGTTCAAGCAGGTCGATCTACCCACTTACATCAAGCAGCGGCAAGGCAAGGCGGGTTCCGCCAGCGGCACGTCGCTGGCCGCGATGATGGACAGCAGCCCCAAGCTGGCCGTGGTGTACGCGGAAGGAGACATCGTCGACGGCGACACGGACGCTGCCGGGTACGTCGCGGGCGACCGCTTTGCGAAGGTGTTGCGGCGGCTGCGGCAGGACCCGCAGGTAAAGGGCATCCTGCTACGCGTCAACAGCCCCGGCGGCAGCGGCCTGGCCAGCGAGACGATCCAGCGTGAGCTGGTCCTGGCCCGGGAGGCGGGCAAGCCGGTGGTCGTGAGCATGGGCACGGTGGCGGCCTCCGGCGGCTATTACATCGCCACGGCGGCAGACCGCGTGTTCGCCGAACCGAACACAATCACGGGGTCCATCGGCGTGTTCGGCATCTTGCCCAACATCCAGGGCATCGCCAACAATAACGGCATCACGTTCGACGGCGTGAAGACGGGCAAGTACGCGGACATCTTCACGGCCTCGCGCCCGAAGTCGCCCGACGAGTTGAACGTCATCCAACGACTGGTGGACGATTTTTACGGCAAGTTCAAGGAGCGCGTGGCGAAGGGGCGCAACCTCTCGGTGGATCAGGTGGAGGAGATTGCCCAGGGCCGGGTGTGGTCAGGCGAGCAGGCGCTCAAGATCGGGTTGGTGGACGAGTTGGGCGGGCTGGACCAAGCGCTGACGTTTGCGAAGAACAAAGCCGGGCTGGCGAAGGACGCGAAGATCGTGGAATACCCCGCGCCGCGCGAGTTCGCGGAGCAACTGGCCGAGTTGCTTTCGGGCGAAAAGAGGCCGTTGGCGGCGGGCCGGTTTTCGTTGTTCGGCGGGGTGGGCGGCGGCCAAGCATCGCACGCCGGGCCGTTGGCGGCGCAGTTGGGCCAGATGCAGGAGGATTTCGAGGCGCTGACGCACTTCAACGATCCGATGGGTGTGTACGCGCGCCTGCCGTTCGATCTGCGGGTGAAGTGAAGGGCGGTCCAACGGATGGGTTTGTCATTACTCGACCAGTTGGATTCGACGAGATGGCTTCCTGCTGTTCGCCTGCGCAGAACACTGGATTAGATGTCATAATGGCGTCTATTAGACGGTTAGGCCCTATGAACAAGCTTGCTATCGCCGTCTTAGCCTTGTTGTTCGCTACAGATGTCTGCGTAGCGGAGCCACTAACTCCCAAGACACACGCGAGCCGAAAAGCGGTCCTCCAATTTCTGCGCCAAGAAGGCATCCTCAACGGCAAAACTCGGGTGGTGGACTCTACTTGGAACGACACGTTCTGGATCATTAGCTTGCGTCATCCTGACGGTAAGGTCACGAACTGGACCGTGGATGCCGCCGCCAAAGATTACAGCTACATCTGCCAGCATTGAGCAAACCGCCGTACCACGACCTAACCACGCGCCGCAGCCGACCGCCGGGGCGCAGGTCGTCTTCTCTGGCATTCCAACTTGACTCTCGCCCCGGCGGCGGCTGAGCTTCGGGTCGTCAGGCCACTACGAGCCTTCCAATGATTACACCGCAAAAACCGCTGCTCGCACCGATGCATTCTTTTCTCGGCACCTTGGGCATGATCGTTGCCGGAACGCTCTGCCGTTACCGGATGCTGCCGTTTCTACAGGCTGACACCGTCCTTAGCCACGGCCAACAAGTGCCTGCTGAGCACATTGCCCATTTCCTTTCCAATGCTTTCTATGGCATCGCTGCGTTCGCCTTTCTGACTGGCGTCATCGGGTTGCTCACGCTCGACGAAGCGCGTCGGCAGTACATCGCTCAACTACCCCGCTGGCAGCAGTGGCTGATTTGGCCCTCTCATGGTGCATCGGCAGCGCCTTCTCCCACGTCTCTGCCCGCTGCCTAACTAGGCGCTGCAGCCGACCGCCGGGGCGTTCGGACGCACTCTGCTTTTCCAGCCTTTACAGCGCCCCGGCGGCGGCTAAGCTTGGCGGCGTTAGGCCTTGGCTCCTAACTTACCTATGGATAGTGCCACTTTTCTAGGCTGCCTTTATATCCTCCTGTGGCTCGGCGCAGTTTACGCGCTTACCACTTGGGCAATCCGTGATGCGGAGGCACGCGGCAAGCCGGGGTGGGCCGTGGCATGTTTGGCATTTTTCTTGTTCCCCGTCGGACCCGCGATTTGGGTGTTGCTGCGACTGTCAAAGCTGCCGGTAAAACCCAAAGAAACCGGTTTCGACCTGCAGCGTTATCGTGTGCAGTAACCGGCCCAACCATACACTACAGCCGACCACCGGGGCCGAGTAATTTAATCTTGCATTCCGCGCTTGAACTCCGCCCCGCCGGCGGCTGAGCTTGGCGGCGTCAGCCTCCTTCCACGTCACCTATGAAAATCCACGCCTCTTACGTTCCCTCGCAGACGCTCGCCGGTGACACGGACCGCGTGCGGCAGCACAGCTTCACGCGCTGGATGTCGCGCGACCTGCTCCAGGTGGCGGAGCGACTTCTGCCGCAACCTTGGCTTGCTGGCCATCTACGCCGAATGCACCCCAGACCATTCGACCCGCTACCTGTTCTGGCGCTTGCCCAAGGAAGCGCGCACCGAGATCAGGTCCGGGCGCACGGAAGCACAGTTCAAGGCGTTCGACGAAGCCAACGCCGAGAGAGGCTGGCCGCTGCTTTCGTTGCACGTCAGCGAGAACGACCTGTATTCCGCCGTGTGGATTTCGCCCGAGCACCACGATGCGGCCACGGCAATGCTGGCGGTGTACGGCATCACGCCCGCCCAACGCAAGGCGGCAGCCTGACTACCCGCTCCGCTTAAGCCCCGACCAAGAGAGATGCACCCTCCGCTTTGGTCCTTCTTGGATGCCGTGGCGGCGGTGACAAGCTGCGTCGTCGCCATGTTGCTTGGTTTTCCAGCGTACAAGCGGACCAAGCGGATCGGGTTCCTGGTTTGGTGCTGGGCGGCTCTGGGCGGCCTCTGGAACACCATACTGTTACACACCATCGGTGCCGATCCACACCGCAACCCGGCGGGCTACCTGTTTGTCCATCAAAGCCACCGGGTGCTTTATATCGTGGATACGGTCCTCGGCGTCATTGGCACGGTTCTGGTCGTCAAAGGTTATCTCGCGCTTTTCGAATCCCGTGCGTCCGCCATTCCCGTAAGCGGACGCGACTGACATCGCGCCGCCGACCGCCGGAGCTTCAGGTTCGACGCTTACTCCCCGATCACCTTCACCAGCACGCGCTTGTCGCGCTGGCCGTCCAGCTCGTAATAGAAAATCTGCTCCCACGGCCCGAGGTCCAGTTTGCCCGCCGTGATCGCCACCACGACCTCGCGCCCCATGATCGTGCGTTTGAGGTGCGCGTCGGCGTTGTCCTCCGAGCCGTTGTGCTCGTATTGAGAATAAGGCTTCTCGGGCGCGAGCCGTTCCAGCCAACGCTCGTAGTCCCGGTGCAGCCCGCTCTCGTCGTCGTTGATGAACACGCTGGCCGTGATGTGCATGGCGTTGACGAGCACGAGGCCCTCGCGCACGCCGCTCTCGGCCACAGCGTCCTGCACGCGCCCGGTGACGTTGAACAACTCCCGCCGCTTCCCGGCGTGAAACCACAGTTCCAGACGATGACTCTTCATGCGATTGCTTCATCAAGCCTCCGACCGACCGCCGAACGCAAGCCAAAGCCGACCGCTGCCGCCATTTTCCGCCGTTTTGATCTTTTGCCTTGTACCTTCCTTGAAGCTTGGTTCTTTGAAGCTTGAATCTTCCGCGCCTTGCGCGGCCCTATGCGCTTCACCGAAAAAATCGCCAAACTCGGCTCGCCCGATGCCTACCGCAGCATCTGGCGCGGCTTCCAACGCGCCCTCCACCCGCTGCCGGTGGAACGCTTCCTGAAGCACATTGATCAACCGGCCCTCGCCGCCATCGGCACCCGGCACGCGTCCGCCCTGAAACCGGGCGAGAACTGGACCAAATACTTCGACGCCCCGCGTTGGCTCAAGCTCAACATCCGCCGCGCGCAGGACCTCGGCATCGACCGGGTGAAAAACCGTTCCCTGCGCGTGCTCGACCTCGGCAGCGGCGCGGGCTACTTCCTGCTCGTCTGCCGCGAACTCGGCCACACGGGCATCGGGATGGATGTGCCCGAACCCGCGTTCTACGGCGACGTTTTCAAGCAATTTGGCCTGGAGCGCGTCGTGGCCAGCGTCGAGTCGCAGCAACCGCTGCCCGCCTCGTTGCTGGCGGGCGGCAAGTTCGACCTCGTCACGGCGTTCTCGATCTCGTTCAACGTGCGCCCGCCGTCCGGGCTGTGGACGCCGGAGGACTGGGATTATTTGCTCAACGACATCCGCGACCGTTTTCTGCTGCCCGGGGGAAAAATCTACTTCGATCTGAACCCGGAGTTTCACCGGCAGTTCATGACGCCCGACTTGCGCGAGTTTTTCCTGCGGCGCGGCGCGCGGATCGACCGGCGTTCCAAGCTGTTGTTCGACCCATTGAAATGAGGTCCTGATGCCAGACGGCTGCGCCGCAAGGGCTGCCATCGCGTCCAGGATCGCGATCCACCTTCGCCCTACAACCCCACCGGCACGTTGCGCAGCTTGTCCTCCCAGCGCGTCAGCAGGTGCAAAATGATGTTCGTGCCGAACTTGTAACTGGTCACGATATTCTTTGCCTCCAGCCCCCGGAAGTACACCTCGCGCTGGTCGAAAATCGTCTTGTTCGTCGCCGCGAACTCGTCGCGTTCGTCGCGGCTGACATCGTACTCGCCCTGCTCGGTGATGCCCACCTGCCACATGTCACCGTAGTCGTTGGCGGTGTAGATGATGGCTACCTCGCCCATGTTCCTGAGCGCGTACACCGGCTCTTGGAAACCGTTCATCCCCGGCGGCGCGCCGTTGACCTCGTTGAAATACTTCTTCGTATAAATGGCGTGCTCCTTGGGCAGCGTTTCCCACGCGATGTCCTGGTCGGGCAGCACGCGCTTCATCTCCCGGCGAAACGCGATGTCAAACCGTGATCGCTCGCCCGGCAGCGAACTGTCCCCCCAGATCGCCCCGCCGAGTTGCAGATACTTCTGCAAATTCTCGATCTCGCGGTCGTTCAGGTGAAAATCCCTGTGCCCGGTGAAGAATACGAACGGCGGCTTCTTCGTGAAAAGCTCGTCGCTGGCCAGATCCAGCGGCACGGCATCGGCGTCAGCTTCGATCTTGTCGCGCGACCACTTGCGGATGATGTAGAGCAAATTGGGCAGACTGCCGGTGGCTATCTTGCCGTCGCGCAGCCGCACGGTGCTGCCCCAGTCGCCGCCCTCGTACTTGGCGAGGTAGGCGGTGAACTTGAACGCGCGGTCCTTGCCCACGCCGCTGCCGCTGTCACCGCCCTTGGCCCAACTTTTCGTGAACTGCACCATGCCCTTGGCGAGGTTGGTGGGAATACCGTTGATTTTAGGTGCCGCCACGGACGCTGCCGCTGCGTCGTTGGTGATGATCCGCGCGCTGGACGAGACGGTTGGCGCGAGGTTGGCGCTCGGCAGGTTGAAAGCGCCCTGCGCCGTGGTGGTCAGAGCGGTCAACGATGGAGCCGTGTTGTTGGAAACCGTGGCGCTGACTTCGTCGGATGGCTGGACAAGCGGCTGCACGGCGTCGGGCGCGGCGGCGGGCGGCGGGGCGACGAGGCTGCCGCCCGGATCGTCAAAATCCGTGCGCTGGGTGGCCTGCTTGACGAGCACGACGCTGCCGAAAGTCAGTACGAACACGAAATGCAGCGCCACCGACACGGTAAAGAACCGCGACTGGCCCAGGCGCGCGATGAAAGTGTCCAGCACGGCTCCTTTGCCATCCTCGGAAATAGTGGCAGCCATAAGGGGAAAATCTTTCGTACTGTGGCAGGACACGATGCGGCTGACAAGGTGTGAGTTGTGGGTTGTGAGGTGAAACGCAGGCTATGGCTCGAAACTATGCTTCCTTCTCTCACTGGCACGGCCACAACCCACAACTCACAAACTATAACCCGACCTGCCGCTCAACGGCTCCACATCCTGCTTCTTGCATCCCCTTCCCTTCTGACCTAATTTGAGCTTGTGAAACTTTTCACAAACAGGCTTTTACCCGCCGGAACCCCGGTGGGCGCGGTGGGCGAGATCCGGCAAATCCTGGCTCTGGTCCAGCCGCAACTCGACGCCGTGGAGGCCTCCATCGTCCGGCAGACCGAGTCCTTCGACCCGGCGGTGCGCGGTTACGTTTCCTACGCGCTCAAAACCAACGGCAAGCGCCTGCGCCCGGCGATGGCGCTCCTCGCCGCCCACGCCACGGGCGGTTGCGGCGACCAGCAGCAGAACCTGGCCGTCATCATCGAATTAATCCACCTGGCGACGCTGATCCACGACGACGTGCTCGACGGGGCCGAAACCCGCCGCGACCAGCCCACCGCCAACGCCCGCTGGGGCAACTCGCTGAGCGTCCTGCTGGGCGATTGCCTCTTCGCGCATGCGCTCGACCTCGCCACCAACTTCGACGACGCGGACGTGAGCCGCACGATTGCGCGCGCGGCGTCGGCGGTGTGCACGGGCGAGATTTTGCAGACCCAGCGCCGGTTCGACCTGAACCTGAGCGTGCCGGATTATTACCGCATCATCGAGATGAAGACGGCGGCGCTGTTCGGCGCGGCAGCGGAACTCGGTGCCCGGCTCAACGGCGTGCCGCCGGAGGTGTCCGGCGCGCTGCGCACCTACGGGCTGAAGGTCGGCACGGCCTACCAGGTTTACGACGACCTGCTCGACATTGCGGGCGACGAGGCCAAGGCGGGCAAGACACTCGGCACGGACCTCAAGAAGGGCAAGCTGACGCTGCCGATTTTGAACCTGCTCGGCGCGTCGGAGAACGGTCAGCGCGAGGGTTTGACGCAGATCATCCTGAGCGGCGACGCGGCGGGCTTGGCTAGTCTGCGCGAACGGGCGCGCGACGCGGGGTCGATGACGGCGGCAGCGGAGGCGGGTATCCGATTGATCGAGGACGGCGTGGCGCAACTCGACGCCCTGCCGGAAAGTCCGTACCGCGACGCCCTGGCGAACGTGGGGCAGCGCATGGGTGCGATGATTGGCCAGTTCGCGGAGTGAGCCGTGAAAAGGCGGATCGTGACCTCCGGGCGCGCTGGGTGCCACTGCGGGGCAGCCGCCTGATTGACCGACGCGTTATTCAGACAGTTAGGCCGTTGCGCGGCGTAGTTTCGCCAGCGCGCCCGGAGGTCACGATCCACCCGCCCACCTTGGACTCGACCCTTCTTTGCAGCTTGGTTCTTGAATCTTGAATCTTTTCCTATTAGGCGGGTCCGATGGATTTAGATTCCTTCCGCGTTCAGGAGATGTTCGAGTCCGACCGCCCGCTGGAGCGGCTGGCCACGCTCGGGGCGTCCAACCTCAGCCTCACCGAACTCGTCTCTCTCCTGCTGGGCCACGGCACGGACGCCGTCACCTTGGCCGAAGCGGACGCCCTGATCCATCGGCTGCTCAAAAAGACGCGCAACCTGCGCACGCTCGCGCGCAGCGACCTGCGCGAACTGGCGGACGTGCCCGGGATGACGACCGAAAAAGCCGCCCTGCTCGTCGTAGCCTTTGAGCTC
This sequence comes from uncultured Chthoniobacterales bacterium, assembly GCA_964242205.1. GTDB lineage: Bacteria > Verrucomicrobiota > Verrucomicrobiia > Chthoniobacterales > SZAS-18 > CAHJWO01. The sequence goes on along the minus strand of CAXTBX010000079.1, from coordinate 14,131 downwards.
GGACGCCGTGTCGCGCGCGAACTCAGCGCCGGTTACAAGGTGGACAGCCCGGAGATCGTTTGCGCGCTGGTGGCGGACGATTTCCGCGGCCTGACGCGCGAATCGCTCCGGGTGCTGCTGCTCGACACCAAATACCACCTGCTGCGGCTGGAGGAAATCTCGCTCGGCAGCCTGAACGAGAGCATCGCTCACCCGCGCGAGATCTTCCGACCCGCCGTCCTCCACAGCGCCTACGCCATCATCCTGACGCACAACCATCCCTCCGGCGACCCGGCCCCGAGCAAAGCCGACAAGCAACTGACCCGCCGCTTGGTGGAGGTGGGTCAACTGCTGGGCATCGAGGTAGCGGACCACATCATCGTCGGCGGGTTCCGGGCGAACGAGCCGTCGTATTTCAGCTTCAAAGGCGAAGGTATGATTCCATGAGCAACCACGAAAATCTTTTGATCCACGCGACGGCAGTCATCGACCCGGCGGCAACGTTGGGCGCGGGCGTGCGCGTGGGACCCTACGCGGTGATCGAAGGCCCGGCGGAGATTGGCGTGGGCTGCGTGTTGGAAGCGCACAGCACGCTGACGGGCTGCGTGAAGCTGGGCGAGCGCGTGCGCGTCGGGCATGGCGCGGTCGTCGGCGGCTGGCCGCAGGACTACGCGTTCGATCCGGCGACGGACAGCGGCGTGGAGGTCGGCGCGGACACCATCATCCGCGAGCATTGCACCATCCACCGGGGCACCAAGCCGGGCACGGTCACGCGGTTGGGCGCGAACTGCCTGCTCATGGCCGGGGCGCACCTGGGGCACAATGCGCAGGTGGGCGACCATGTCATCCTGGCCAACCATGTCCTGCTGGGCGGCTACGTGGAGATCGGCGACCGCGTGTTCGTGGGCGGCGGCAGCGTGTTCCACCAGTTCGTGCGGGTGGGGCGTGGGGCGATGATCCAGGGCCTGAGCGCGTTCAGCAAGGACGTGCCGCCGTTCCTGGTGGGCGCGGAGCGCAACGCAGTGTTCGGGCTGAACGTGGTGGGGCTGCGGCGGAGTGGCGTCGGCGCGGAGGAGCGCGCGGAGATTAAGGCGGCCTTCAAGCTGCTCTACGCGAGCGAACTGAACGTGAGCCAGGCGTTGGAAGCGGCGAGGGAGCGGGCGTGGGGCGCGTCGGCGACGGAGTTTTTTGCGTTCGTGACGGCGGCGAAAAAGAAAGGGATTTGCGCGCTCAAAAGAGCCAGCGACCCCAACGAATAATGCCGCTGCTTACAATCGGCTCAAAATCTCGTTCCGGTCCACACCCTGCGCCGCCGCCACGGCACGCAGGATGGAGTTCAACGTGCCAATGGACGCGGCGGTAGCCAAACTCACGGACGAGCAGCTTGACGAGCGTCGCGCCGCTGAGGTCGCGGGGCAATTTCATGCTACGGCCAACAGTTCGTCGCGGACCAAGTGCAGACGGATCGCGCTCGGCCCGGTTTGATCAAAGAAGAACGCCGTCACGGCTTCCCGGACGTTGGCGCGCAACCCATCCCAGTCGTCCGCCTGGGTGAAGATGTCATGCGTCAGACATTCGGCGACGAAGCCACCGTCCGCCTCTTGCGTCACATTGAAAACGAGTTCCATCATGACACTATGCCAAACGCCAGCCGCCGACACAACCTGTCGTCGCGCGACTCTCCGTGTCTCCGCGTTAGAAAATTCCGCTTGGACTGCCCCCGTCCCTCCCGCTAACGTCTCCCGCTACACATGAACATTTTTGTCACCGGCGGGGCGGGCTACATCGGCAGCATCTGCGTCGAACAACTCCTGGACCGCGGCCACGGCGTCACCGTCTTCGACAACCTCACCGAGGGCCACCGCCGCGCCGTCGATCCCCGCGCCGCCTTCGTCCAGGGCGACCTCAACAACCCCGCCTCCATCACCCCCGCGCTCGCCGCCGCCCGGCCCGACGCCGTCCTGCACTTCGCCGCCAATGCACTCGTCGGCGAGTCCATGACCAACCCCTCCAAGTACTTCCGCAACAACGTCCTCGGCGGCCTCAACCTGCTCGACGCCACCCTCGCCGCCGGGTGCCGGAAATTCGTCTTCTCCTCGACCTGCGCCACCTTCGGCCCGCCCGGGCGCCTGCCGATGGACGAAACCCTTCCCCAGAAGCCGATCAACCCCTACGGCGAATCCAAGCTCATGTTCGAGCAGATTCTCAAGTGGTACGACACGCTCCACGGTCTGAAGTTCGTCGCCCTGCGCTACTTCAACGCCGCCGGAGCCACCGAGAAATTCGGCGAAGACCACCGCGTCGAAACGCACCTCATCCCCAACATCCTCAAGGTCGCCCTCGGCCAGAAGCCGCACGCCGAAATCTACGGCACTGACTACGAGACGCCCGACGGCACCTGCGTGCGCGACTACATCCACATCGTCGATCTTGCGCAGGCGCACATCCTCGCGCTGGAGAGCGAAAAGAGCGAGTTCTACAACCTCGGCACCGGCGGGGGCAACTCCGTGGCGGAAGTCATCGAATGTTGCCGCCGCGTCACGGGCCACGCGATCCCGGTCGTGACCCAGGAGCGCCGTCCCGGCGACCCGCCCCGGCTCATCGCCGGCTCGGGCAAAATCCAGGCGGAACTCGGCTGGAAACCCAGATACCAGTCGCTCGACGACATCATTGGCAGCGCCTGGGCGTGGCACCAGCGCAACCCGCAGGGCTATGGGGACTGAGGAAAGAAGGCAAAAGTCAGCGTGAATATTTCCTCGTCAACCGGTTTTCCTGGGCGGCATCTGCGGGTGGCGATGGCCTTGCTTTTGCTGGTGTTATCGTCGTCGCTATATGCCCAGAACCTCGACCCGCTGCCCGCGACCACCGCCCTGCCCGGCGAGGACGCTCCGGCGGCTCCCTCGGCCTCCGTCGCTCCGGCGGCTGCCGTTCCCGCCACCGGGACTCGCTCGGCGCGCGACGGGATCGCCCCTGCCCCCGGCGACGCGCTGGGTGGCAACGCCGCCGCCGTCCAGAAGGCCAACGAAGGCCCCATTGACATCACCAGCCTTTCGGGCACGCAATACACTCCGGGCGAACAGGTTGCTACCTTCACCGGGTCGGTCAACATCGTCACCAACGACGCCAGCATTTACTGCGACCGCGCCGACTACGACGCCATCGCGCACGAGGCTGTCCTGATCGGCAGCGTGCGCATCTTCCGCAACGACACCACCATCGTCGCCGAGCGCGCCATCTACAATTTCAACACGAAAGCCATTCGTGCGTTGGATTTTGCGGGCCAGAAAGCGCCCTACGAATTCTCGTCCGTGGGTGTGTTTTCGCCCGGCCAGGGCTTGCAGTACAACCTGCGCAACAGCCGCTTCACCACCGACGATAGATCGACGCCTGATTTTCACCTGAATTCCCGGCGCGTCAGGATTTATCCCGACGACCGCATCGTCTACATCGGCTCGACGCTCTACGTCGGCTCCACGCCGGTGTTCTATTTCCCGTATTTTTACCAATCGCTCGACCAGCAGAGCGGCTACACGGTCACGCCTGGCTATTCCAGCGTGTTCGGCGCGTATCTGCTCGCGGGTGTGACCTTCCCCGTCTCCGAGCACGTCACCGGCCTCCTGCGCCTGGACTACCGTACCCAGCGCGGGGCCGCCGCCGGGCTGAACTTCGAGTACCGGCCCAACCGCCGCAAGAAAGTTCCGCCCACCGGCACCAACATCTCTCCCTACGCCAGCGACGACGACCCCGGCGTGGCCGCCGTCCTCACCCCGCGCAACGCGCCCAACAATGCCGTGGGCGTCGAGCGTGGCGCGGGCGGCGGCGGGGTCGGCGCTTCCCAGGGCACGATCAACGCCGACGGTACAGTGGACCCCGACGGCACCCAGCCCGGCTTCGCCGCGACTGGCCTGGCCCTCACCCGCCAGGTCCGCAGCCGCGAAAGCTCCGAATTGGTCACTTACTTCATCCACGACGACAAGCCCGACCTCAATCGCACCACGCTCAGCCGCGAGCCGATTGACCAGGACCGCTACCGCATCAAGCTCTCGTCGCTCAACTTCCTGACCGACGACCTGTCCTTCAAGATCGACGCCGACAAGCTCAGCGACCGCTACCTGCTCCAGGACTTCTACGAGAGCGAGTTCACACGCAATCCCAACCCGGAAAACTCCGCCGCGCTGACCTTCTACCAGCCGTCGTTCATCACGACGCTCATCGGGCGGGTCCAGGCCAACGAGTTCTTCGATACCACCGAGCGCCTGCCCGAACTGGTGTTCTCGGCTCCGCGCCTGCCGCTGGGCAAGTCGGGCATTTTCTACGAGACGACCAACAGCACGAGCTACTTGCGACGCGCGTTCAACAATGACAGCCCGCTGCCCGAGTACAGCACGTTCCGGCTCGACACTTTCCACCAGTTCAGCGCGCCGGAGACGCTCTTCGGCTGGCTCAACGTCGTGCCGCGCGTCGGCGTGCGTGGGACCTATTACACGCGCTCCGCGCCGCTGAACACGCCCGCCTACCGGTTGCAGTTCGCCAACGACACCACCGTCGAATCGTTGGTCTCCGTCAAGCCCGACCCGACCAACCCCAGCGACCTGCAAGCCAAGGCCGCCCAGGACCTGCGCAACCAGATCGCCGCCTTCCAGACGCAGGGCGACATCTTTCGCCCGGTAGTCAACGCCGGATTCGACGCTTCGTTCAAGCTCTCACGCGTATACGATCAGGTTGAAAGCCGCACGCTCGGCCTGGACCGTCTCCAGCACATCGTCCAGCCCTACGCGGACTTCCAGTTCGTCGAGGATTTCGGCCAGGGGTCGCGCAAACTGCTCCAATTCGACCGGTTGCTGCCCACCACGCAGTTGCAGCCCATCGACTTCCCACAGTTCAATTCCATCGACACCATCGACGAGAACACCGCAGTGCGCATCGGCGTGCGTAACCGCCTGCAAACCAAGCGCGACGCCCTGACCTTCGACTGGATGGAACTAGATACATTTTTCCAGGTCAACGCCTACCAGCCCGACCAGATCGCCACGTTCGCCAACACGCGGTCGATCTTCTCCAACCTGTTCAACCAGTTCACGTTCAAGCCGGTACCGTGGATCAATCTGACGATTGACTCGCAGTTGCCCGTGTTCAACCCGTCCACGGGGTTCACGGAGGTGGACAGTTCGCTGCAGTTCCAGGCGACCTCGAACTTGGATTTCACGATCTCGCACCGGTATCTGGATCACAACCCGTTCTTTCGGAACAGCAGCCTGCTGCGGCTGAACGTGTACTACCGGATCGACGACAATTGGGCGGCGGGTTTTTCGGAGCGGTACGAGTTCGCGGACCGCCTGTTGCAGGCGCAGAGCTACACGCTCTACCGGGATCTGACGAGCTTCGTGGCGTCGTTGGGAGTGACGGTGCGCAACAACAACGGCGTGAGCGACTACGGCGTGGTGCTCAACTTCACGCTCAAGGGGATTCCGAAGGTGAGTCTGCCGGTGGGATTTGACGTGAATTCACTGGACAACCAATTGTCGCAGTAGAAGGCGGAGGTAAATCGCCCCCCGCGGCACGATGGACTCCGGTTAAAAGTCCGCAGATTGCGCAGGCTTACGCAGATTGAAGAGGGGTGATGTTGGAGACAGAGATGGTAATTTTGTTGAAATTTCACCAGCGGATTTACGGTGAAATCAATGTCAACAAATCCGACAAAGATAACGCAGATAGCGCAGACGCCGCAGACAACGCAAACGTCATGGTTGCTGCGCTGGAACTTGGAAGCGAGGGATAAACCCAGAGTTGGAAGCGGAATCCAAGGTGTGGGATTTTGCTTGTAGCCGTGCGAGGGTCAGCACAGACTGGATTTTCAGCAACGCGTTGCAGGGAAGATTTTTATGGGTAAAAAATTGATCGTCTGCGCCGATGGTACTTGGAACAATGAGGACGGTACCGGGTTTCAGACCAACGTGGCCAAACTCCATCGCGTCCTACAAAACAACTTCGTCGAGGGCGTCGATCAGTTGGTGTGTTACGTGACCGGCGTCGGCACCCGGCTCGGCGAGAAGGTAAGCGGCGGCGCGTTCGGCAAGGGACTTTCCAGCAATATCCTCGAAGCGTACCGGTTCCTGGTGGATCACTACGTGGAGGGAGATCAGCTTTTCTTCTTCGGGTTCAGCCGGGGGGCATACACCGCGCGCAGCCTCGCGGGGTTCATCCGCAACTGCGGGTTGCTCAAGCGCGAGCACCTGGAGGAGCGGTTGGACGAAGCCTACGCGCTGTACCGGCACCGCTCCGCCAAGACCAATCCCAAATCCGAAACCGCGATGGATTTCAAGGCGCGGTATTCGTACACGCCCGACATCGAGTTCGTCGGCGTGTGGGACACGGTCGGGTCGCTCGGCGTACCGTTGTCGAGCCTGCGGATCTTGAGTTGGCTCGGAAGTTTCGTGAACCACGACTTTCAGTTCCACGACACCAGCCTGAGCACCATCATCAAACACGCTTACCACGCCGTGTCGATCCACGAGCATCGCGGCACGTTCCCGGCGACGCTGTGGGAGAAGCAGGCGGGGATGGATCAGCAGGTGCTCGAACAGGTGTGGTTTCCCGGCGTGCATTGCGACGTGGGCGGCGGCTACGGCGCGAGCGGGTTGTCCGACGCATCGTTCTTGTGGATGATCGACAAGGCGAAGGACTGCGGCCTGTTGTTCCGCGAGGCCGGGCTGGCGGTCGGGGCGATGCTCGCGCCCGATCCGCTGGCGAAGCTGCACGATTCGTACACGTTTCCGTTCAACGTGATCGATTGGTGCAACGTCCGGTTCGGCGGGACGCCGCGTGAGTTCACCGGCAAGGCGAGTTTTTGCGAGAGTATCTCGAACGTCGCGCGGGATCGGTTTCAGTTGAAGAAGGGGGAGTTCTGGCCGGAAACGTTCGGGGCGGCGATGACGCAGAGCAGCGGCACGAAGCCGGAAGCGAAGGTGCGGGAGATTCAGCCGTGAAGGGGCGGGTTGGCCGCTTTGATGAAAATGGTCCGCAGATTACGCAGATTTACGCAGATTTGAAAAGCCATCGACTGCGGCGTCTTCCTCACAAATCTGCGTGATCTGCGGACTTTCCCTCCTACCTATCCGAGCGGCTGAGGAGGATGCGGCCCGGTTCGTGCAATTCGCTCTCCAAGAACGGATGACAGAGCGTGAAACGCTTGATCGGCGTTTCCAAGGGCATCTGCATCGTGCCCGACATACCCGGCTGGTTGGACATCAACCGCCCGTCCGCCACGAAGGACACGCCGTAGGTTTTCGTCGTCTCCGACTGGCTGAGCACCAGGACGTAAAACCAGTCCGTATGGCCCCAGTAGAGAAATTGCGAGCCGGTGACCACCTTGATATAATGGATGCGGCAGTGGCGGTTCCAGTAGTCCCCGCCGATGACCACGCGCAGGTGACCCAGGGTTAGCGGAAATTCCAGCCGCCACGCCAACGCCGCCAGCAGTGCCGTGCAGCGCGCGGTCTCGTCGTACTGCACGCCGGTGAGCACCTGTTGCAGGTGGTCCTTTTCGGCGTACCAGCGCGCGTAGATCGACTCCGTACGGACCGTGCCGCGCTTGAGCAGCGCCTCGGCGTTGTCGCTCATGGCCGGGCGCGCAGCTTGGCCGCCGAAGCGGTGTCGAGCAGCCAGAGCGTTTCGCCGTCGTCCGCCGTGATACCCTGAACCGGGTATTTATCCGGTTCGGACGCGCCTTCGAGCACCGTGGCGAGCGTGTCGGCCTTATCCTGGCCCGCGACGAGGAAGAGGATGGCCGCACTATTCTTGAGGAGTGGCGGCGTGAAGGTGATGCGGTAGGCAGCGAGTTTTTCGACGTAGGCCGCCGCGACGGGGACGGTTTCGCGCAGGCCGGTCGTGCCGGGGAAGAGGGAGGCGGTGTGGCCCTCGGGTCCCATGCCGAGGAGGGTCAGGTCAAAGCGCGCGGGGGCGTCGCCGAAGGTGCGCTGCACGTCGAGCGCGTAGTTGGCGGCGGCCTCGTAGGCGTCGGGCGTTTCGGCGTGGACGCGGTGGATGTTTTCCGCCGGGAGCGTGCCGGAAAGTTTGTCGAACATGGCCTCGCGGGCCATGCGGAAGTTGCTGTCCTTGTCGTCGGGTGCGACGTGGCGTTCGTCGCCGAAAAAGAAGTGCGTCTGCGCCCAAGGGAAGCGTGCGCGGAAGGCGGGTTCGTCGGCGAGCAGGCCGTAGAGGACCTTGGGGGTCGAGCCGCCGGAAAGGGCGACCGTGGCGCGACCGTTGGCGCGCACGGCGGCGAGGGCGCGGCGGGTCATTTCCTCGGCGGCGGCGCGGGCGAGGGCGGCGGGGTCGGCGAAGACCTGGAGGCGGCGTTGGGCGGGATGGTTGTTCATGGAAAGAAAATTTGTGAACTAATCATTACTCAACGACCGCCGAGCAAATGGTCGTACTCGCTGTGATGTCAAATCCAGAACCAAACAATATCGCCATCCTGCTCAACCGCTACCGCTCGATCGTGGCTGCCCACGCGAGCGGACGAAAACCGACCAACCTTTTTGAACTGGAGCGACGGGTGCCGGCCATCGGCGCTCAGTAGGGCATAGGCAGCGTCGGCCAGGCGTTGGACATCAACCGGGAGACGGGCGCGGCAAGCCCAAAACCTGCTGTTGGCCCGGTGCTTCGTAGATCCGTACAGCGGCCACCGTGCAGATCGGCCAGCGCCTCGTCCGCTAAGGCGTCCAACCGTCCTGCGTGTACATCGGCTTCAAACCGACGGTCCCAGGCTGCCGCGTCGAAATCGGCGAACCACTGGCGGAAGGTTGTCAGTTCCTGTTGGGTGAGCTTGCTGACGGCGGCTTCGATTCCTTGCACGGTGCTCATTTAGGATGGAGTTTGAGGAATTTGCCAAGACGCGCAGCGCCAGCTCCGAGCGGATAACAAATTATGGCGTTACTGCCCGCCCTTTTTCCTCGACTTGAGTTCCGTGTTCCACTCCTCGATCTGCTTGGCCTGCGCCGTGAACAGGGGCACGGTGGAATCGATGATGTCAATGCTCTTAATGTGGTCGTCCTGACCCATGTTGGTCACGAGGTCCTGCCCCTTGGTCGTCTGGCCGAAGATCGTATAGTGGCCCGGACCAGCGCCGTCGTTGAGGTGTTCCACGGCACCGTGGGTGATGAAGAATTGGCTGCCGTTGGTGTTCGCGCCACGGTTAGCCATCGCAAAGACGCCCGGTTTGTCGAAACGGCGGTCGCCGTTGGGTTCGTCGTTGAACTGGTAGCCGGGGCCGCCGCGCCCGGTGCCTTCGGGGTCGCCGCCCTGGCTCATGAAGCCGCTGATGACGCGGTGGAACTTCAGGCCATCATAAAAATGCTGCTGGGCGAGGTTGAGAAAGTTGGCCGTGGTGATCGGGGCTTTGGAGGCGAAAAGCGTGGCCTCGACCGCGCCCTTGTCCGTGTGCAAGACGATGCGGATATCTTTGACGGATTCGACGGTAGCTGCCGCGGCGGCGGGGGACGGGTTGGCGCTCTGGGCAAGGGCGGTGGGGGCGATTGCGAGCACGCAGACGGCGGTGAGAAAGGGGAGAAGAACGCGTTTCATAGGTTCGGGATTTAAGAAACCGAGCTTCCTGGAGGGTGCAAGAGGTAAAGGCGGAAGATTTGGGATGTGGGATGTGGGATGTGGGATGTGGGATGTGGGATGTGGGATGGCGCTTGCCTTGGGTGTTCTGTCATCCTGAGCGAGCCTACAGCGAGTCAAAGGACCTTCCGCCGCCGGAGGCAGCCGTGGCACGATCAAACAGCGCTGAACTATTCGGGAACACCTCGCTGCCGCGGGCCGGAAGGTCCTTCGGCTGCGCTCGTGCCTCGCTCCGCTCAGGATGACAGAACACCCAAGGCAAGCGCCATCCCACATCCCACATCCCACATCCCACATCTTGATTCTTGGGTCTTCCGCGCGAACTTTGCCATTCCATGTCCGCCTCATTCCCAACGACCAAGCTGGCGCTCATCCAGATGCGCTGCGCGCCCGAACCCGAGGAAAACCGCGCCCGCGCGGTCGAGAAAATCCGCGAGGCCGCCGCGCAGGGTGCGGGCATCGTGTGCTTGCCGGAGTTATTTACCTCACAGTATTTTTGCCAGGAGGAAAACCACAAGTATTTCGAGTTGGCGGAGACGATCCCCGGACCGTCGAGCGAGCTCTTGGGCAAGCTGGCGGCGGAGCTGGGCGTGGTGATCGTGGCATCGCTCTTCGAGCGGCGCGCGGCGGGGTTGTACCACAACACGGCGATCATCATCGACGCGGACGGCACGGTGATGGGCCGTTACCGCAAGATGCACATCCCCGACGACCCGCTTTACTACGAGAAGTTCTATTTCACACCGGGGGATCTGGGGTTCAAATCGTGGGATACGAAAAAGGGTAAGATTGGTGTTTGCGTGTGCTGGGACCAGTGGTTCCCCGAGGCCGCACGGCTGACGGCGCTGTCCGGCGCGCAACTCCTGTTTTACCCGACTGCGATTGGCTGGCACCCCGGCGAGAAGAATCAATACGGCAACGCGCAGCATTCGAGTTGGGAGACGATTCAACGCGGCCACGCGATTGCCAACGGGTGCTACGTGGCGGCGGTCAACCGCGTCGGGCACGAGGCCCCGGCGGGCGGGGCGGGCATCGAGTTCTGGGGGCAGAGTTTCGTGTGCGATCCGTCGGGGACGATCCTGGCGAAGGCGGGCGTCGCGGACGAAGAAATTGTGATGGTGGAGATCGATTGGCAGCGCGTGGAGGAGCAGCGTATGCATTGGCCGTTCCTGCGCGACCGGCGGATCGAGGCGTACGGCGACATCACGCGGCGGCTCATCGATTAAAGGATAAAGGATGAAGGATGAAGGTAGACAATGGAAGAGGATTGGCTTTCAACATGGGTGATAATTTTGTGCTTCCCTTCGGCGGGGAGTGGGCGGATAGGTAAAACGATGAAACGCTTGCACGTTTACCTCACCGGATTGCTCGCCGCCGCTTGTTCGCTCGGGTTGTCGCTGGGCGATCTGCGCGCGCAAGACCCCGCCGCTCCCGACGCCGCCCCCACCCCATCGCTCACCCCGAAGCCGCGTCCCAAGCCGAAGCCCACGCCCGACGCCAGCGTGCCCGCCGGCACGGTCAACGGCGTAGCCGTGTATCGTCCGCTGATGAAAAGCGTGGTGGCCGATCCGGTGGACCGCACCCTGTTGATTTACGATTACAACAAGCGCGAAGGACGGCCTTCTGACGCGCAGGTCGAGGACGCCGTGCACGACCTCAAGCGCACGCGTTTCAGCAACAACGAGGCAGCGTTCAACGCGAAGCTCAGCGAACTTGGCGCGACTCCGGCGGATTTCCGGCAGTTCGTCACCGAGGAAATTAAGCTGCGGCTGGAGTTGGCGAGCATCACGCGCGGCAGCGTGTCGGACACGAGCGCCCAGCGCGCGGAAAAGGCGTACATCGCCCGGTTGCGACAGCAGGCCAGGGTTAACCAGCCGCGGGGTTAAGGGTTCAAGATTCAGGATTCAAGGTTCGACGTGTAGGAAAGACGATGGCGCGTGGCGGTGTCTTCGCAGCGGTTCTTTGGAACCAACCGACCGGATTAGCGCGATTCTGAAGGAGATAGGGGAGGAACTGCAGGTAAGAAAAGGTGTTCGGTGCGGTGCTGACCGCTGATTTCTGCATTCTAACTTTTGCCCTTCTGCCCGTAGCCAACGCATGTCTTTTTTGAACGAATCCCCCGCCGCGCCCGCTGCGACGACTCCCGCCGCGCTGGGCTACCGGATGCCCGCCGAATGGGAACCGCATGCCGCGACGTGGCTCTCTTGGCCGCACCCGGACGGCATCTCGTTTCCCGGCGGCGGCTACACACGCGCCGTGCCCGCGCTCGTCAAGATGGTAGGCGCGCTGGCTGGCAGCGAGACGGTGTGCATCAACGTCGGCAGCGTCGAGCAGGAGGCCGAGGTGCGGCGGCACTTGGGCGCGCTGCCGGGCGGCTACGGACACGTCCATTTTTACCACATCCCGACCAATGAGCCGTGGTGCCGCGACCACGGGCCGACGTTCCTGACGCGCAAGGGTGATCCGCGCCTGGCGGTGGTGAATTGGGATTACAACGCGTGGGGTTGGAAGTACCCCCCGTTCGACTATGACGACGCCGTGCCGGGGCGCGTGGCCGAGGCGCTGGGTGGGCTGGCCGTGTTCACGCCGGGTATCGTGTTAGAAGGCGGGTCGATTGATGTCAACGGTGCGGGGACGTTGTTGACGACGGAGAGTTGTTTGCTCAATCCGAACCGAAATCCGAGCTTGAAGAAGTCGCAGATCGAGAAGGTCATTAAAGCTTATCTCGGCGTAACGAACATTCTGTGGCTGGGCGACGGGATCGAGGGCGACGACACGGACGGGCATGTCGATGACCTGACGCGGTTCGTAGACCGGACGACGGTCGTCACGGTCGTGGAGGAGGACGAGCACGATGTGAATTACGAGGCGCTGCACACCAATTTGCACCGGCTGCGCGAGATGAGCGCGGAGGACGGCACGCCGCTCAGGGTACTGACGCTGCCAATGCCGTCACGGATCGTGCGGGAAGGGCAGCGGCTGCCCGCGAGCTACGCGAATTTTTACATCGGCAACAAGGTGGTGTTGATGCCCGCGTTCGGCGATCCGCACGATGCCTGGGCGGCGTCGGTGTTACGGGAGGCGTGTCCGGGGCGGAAGGTGGTTTCCATTGATTGCCGGGAGTTGATCTGGGGGCTGGGGGCGTTTCATTGTCTGACGCAACAACAGCCGGTGGTGGAGGGGTGAGGGAGGAAGGTGCCGGAGGCGCATTGGGAGTTGCGTTGCTGCGGAGGAGCGTTGCGACGCGACCGCGATGCATTGTGGATTATTTGGCGCAATCGATCATCATAGTTCTGTCAACCCGAGCAAGCGCGTCAGCGCGTCGAAGGACCTTCCGCCGCCGGAGGCAAACGCGGATCGGTCAGGGCACGTCGAAGATATAATCGGTGCTTCTTCGCTGCCGTGGGCCGGAAGGTTTGACTTCGTCTGTCTCGCAGACTCGGCTTTCGACTGCGTTTGTTCCTCACTCCGCTCAGGATGACAGAAGTTTTTGAAGGTTCCTTCCCCTTGTGCAGCACAGGTGGTGCGCGATAAGGTGCTGCGATGGTTTGCCTCCCAATCCTGCGTGTCATCTTTATCGTCTTTGTCGCGGTTTACTGTCTCATTCTTGATCTACGCGCCGACGACCGCGCCCCACAACCAAAACCCCGGACCGCCCTAACCGCCGTCACACCCGTCAACCGCAACCCGAAACGGCACGAGGAACTTCTGGCGCGCAAGCAACAGGGGCCGATTGGGCTGCTCTTCTTGGGCGCGTCCATCGTGGAATTCTGGCCGAGCCGGGGGCCGGAAAGTTGGGCCAAGTTTGCGCCGTATCAACCGGCGGATTTCGGCGTCGCTGGCGAATGCACCGAGGACGTGCTTTGGCGCATCACCAACGGGGAACTGGATGGGTTAAATCCGAAGGTCGTGGTGATTGAGCTTGGCGGGAACAATCTACTGCACCCCGACGAGCGGCCCGAGTGGGTGGTGGCCGGGATGCGCAAGGTGGTGAACGTGATCCACGAGCGGCTGCCACAGACAAAGGTGCTCCTGCTGGGGATTTTCCCGCGCGACGTGAAAGGGTCGCGCAACCGCTTGAGCATCGGGCCGGTCAACGTCGCGTTGGCGAGATTTGCTGACGGCAATAAGACGCGCTATTTAGACATCGGGCACATTTTTCTGGGCGCGAATGGCGACCTGCTGCCGGACGTGATGGGCGGAGACAGGCTGCATCCCACGGCGAAGGGGTACGAATTGTGGTACGAAGCGATCAGACCGACGTTGGCGGAGTGGATGCAGTGAATGCTGCCGAGTGTTAAGGTCAGAGAATGTGTTTGACCGACTGGCCCAATTTTGGCAATGGTTTGAGGTGCCGTCTCAGCCGTAGCCTCAAACTGAAACAGGCTTCACGGCGACACCTTTTTTCATGATTAGGTGGCGATCCTTTCCCGGGCATCCATGAACATTTTTGCGCTTGGCGGCTTGATTGGCATCATTGCTGGCGCGGTGGCAACTTACCGCTTCGTCTCTCCGTACAGCGTGTCTC
>CAXTBX010000078.1:0-23163 GCA_964242205.1 uncultured Chthoniobacterales bacterium | reverse complement strand
TCTGCTGACACTTTCAGTGAAGCTGTCAAGAGGTGCTCGGCGTTCCGCTTACGTTGTTCAGATCGTAGGTGAACAAGGTCGACAAACCCAAGCCGTCCGGATCAACGATCTGCTGACCCGGCCTTCCGAAAGCGTCAGAGATATACGTCGTGACAAGATCGCCGCACCAAGAGCCTGCGGCCTGATCGTTGGCAGTTCCCACACGCGCAATCGTCTTCCGCGTTTGGAAGGATGGGAACTGACCGTTCTCGTAGCGGAACAGTGTGCGTTGCACAACGGAACCACTGGGATCGCTGATGTCCTCCTCGACGCGGCGACCGAGATTGTCGAAAGTGTAGATGGCCGCACGGTTTTCCTCGTCCACGATCTTCGACATCAGCCTCCAATCGGTCTGGTACTGGAAAGTCTTCGAATGTCCCCGCGCGTCCGTCTGGCTGGTGGGATCGTCGTAGGTGCCCACCGGATAATATCCTGAGTACCAGGGATGCAGTGTACTGACCGACCAGGGATCGGTGTGGGCAAACGAAGTCGTGTTGTTGCTGAAGTCCGTCACCGACTTGAGCGCCATTCCGGCGCTTGGATCGAAGACGAAGGTCTCCTTACCCATGTTCGCCGTGCCGGCCCCCGGCGCGTACGAGAAGGAAGTCGGGTTGTCGTCGAATGTCACGTTGGCCCCTTTGAAGTGCGTGACTTGCATGGATGAGAAGACTACCATGTGAGGAAGCCGGAACGCGTTGGGGATCTCGGTGGGCTTCAAATAAGCCTTCACGTCATTGAGCGTGATGACCTGATTGTCGGCGAAGGTGTACAGGCGGCCATTGTCCATCGCATCCACCACGAACGAAGCGCGGTGGCCGTAGAAGGTCGGGTCTGCCCCGGGATGGTTTTGCAGAGCGACGTAAGAATAATTGTGGAAATGGCTCTGTCCGATTCCGTCAGGCAGCGTGACGCGGCTCACATTCCGCGGCAGGCCGTTTTGAGGATAGTACCCGAACGTCGTGCTATAGATTTGGCGACTTTGATCAAGCGCGTACGTGAAGGCATATGTCTTCTGCCGCGCATCCGTCACCTGGCCCAGGTCACAATGATACCAGGGCGTCGGCGACTTCAGATCGGGATTCGAATCTGGTTCCTCCACCACGTCGTACGCGTATTGCGCGATGGAAGTATTGCCGCTCCGGTCTGCCGGGCCATCAACGCCGATGAGTTGATAATAGTTTGTCGGGCCCGAGACCTGTTGATAGTTGAAGGTATAGTGACCGCCGTTCGGATCCTTGATGCCGGTAATCAGGTACATGAACCCGGTGCTCGGAACGGTCCCCGGGACGATCACATCACTGATCTCCTTGCGGACCTTCTCGATTGTGATCGCCTGCGCAGGATTCTGATGATTCGCAATGAGGTCGGGAACGATGCTGTCGTTGGTGGTGAACGTGAAGTCGATCTGGTCACCAGAACGATCCGACAATGAAGTGGCCCTTGCATACCGGTGCGTTTCGGTGCCAGCCCCGGAGGACGCCATCGCCACGCGATCACCGAGGACCACCTGATCCATGGCAGGCGCAAGGGCGAAGTTGAGTTTGGTGCCGTACTTCTTCGTGAAAACGTAGCTTCCATCCCCCAGCGCCTCAAGATGCGCAAGGAAAGTCGCCTGCTCGTGGTTCGCCGCCGGCAACGGGAAGAACTCCTGCCCGCCCCCCGGAGGGTAGACGATGAGAAAACGGTAGCTGCTGCCCTCCTCATCCGTGACGTAAGCGTAATCCGCCTCTTGGAAGAGGGAGACGATCCCGCCCGGCGTCTGGTACACGAAATGGATGTTCGGCGTGAGGTTGGTGGACCAGCCGGCTCCAAACGGCCGATCCGGTCGCTCGTCGACTCTCAGGCCGCGCCGGAGATTCCACGTGTCGGACTCGGAATTGCGCCGCACAGAGAGAGACAGCTCACTGCTATTTATCGGGACATAGATGTCCGTAGTAGCATGGCGCAAGGTGAGGGTAAGCGCATCGATGTACGACTCTTCCGGCTCCTGGTCGGCTTCCAATTGCGCTTGGGGCTTTGAGTCGGTCATGGGCCGCCCATTGAGGGCGATCTTGCGGTGGCTGGCACCCGCCACCTCGTCGGTCGGTAGCACCGAGCCAGGTCCGAAGCTGGAGGAAACTCGCACCGTGTCGAAGTGCAGGGCGGCGTCACCGGTGATTGGCTGCGTGGTCGCCCCATACATGGACAAGGACGCGGGCGAAGCCTGCAAAGCGAAATCGACGACGGCTTGGGTGCTGATGGCAATCGTCGCGGAACCGTTCGTGGTGGTGCCCGTGGAAGCTGGCAAGGTCGCGCCCGTCGAGCCGGTCCCGAGGCTCCAGTTGATGACGGTCCCGTTGGGTACGTTTTCCCAGTTCAGGACCTTGTTGAGTGCGTCCCATTTCGGGAGTGTGACCGTCGCCTTGACGGTGAGTTGCGTGCGGTCGTCGGAGTAACCGACCACGCTCAGATCGACGTGGTAGGGCACGAGGAGAATTGCGTGTTGCTCTTGTTTGGCGACGCCATTGACGGTGGGATTGGCACTGGCCAAGATCGAACCATCCTCGTTGAAGGCGGCGGTCTGGAGATTGGCCCAGGCGGCGCTCGACGGCATCAGTTTCGCCAGTTCGTACAGGTGGGAGTTGCGGTAGATTCGACGGTCACCGACCAGCATTTGCATGGTCGAGTTGAACGCGACGGGCTTGTGGTCGTAGTCATTTGCCGCGCTGAGTTCGCTATGGATCGGAGTTCCCCTGCTCGCGTCGGCCAGCCAGAGAAAGGGTAGCCCGTTGTCCGAGCCTAAAATCAGATTCTTCTCGTTGATGAATTCCGGTGTGCCATCGGGCAATTCCGTGAAAAGCCCGTATTGGGCAAAACCGTAGTTTGGCGGCACGTCGATGGGGACAATGTTGTTGACGCCATTTTGAGCGTCGTATTCGTACTGCGCGCCGATGGCGTGACTCACGGTCACTGCCCGTTCATTGTCGTTCACGTCGAGGAACGACAGGTAACCGCCGGGGCGCGGCACTTCGTTGCTTTGCCGGACGTAGCCGTCCCCTTGTGGAATCCATTGGTCGTAGGGATCACCCACGGGGTAATTCCCCAAGAATGGCACGCTCCAGGCCACCAACTGCCAAGTTTCCACGAACTGCCCGGTTCCGAGAATGCTCGGCACATTTTGCTGCCATTGCGCGCCGAAGCGCACTTTGTGAGGGAACACCACACCATAGGCACGCTCAAGTGGCTCCTCGCCGTTTTCGACGCTGCCCCCGTAAATGGAGTTATTGTTATTGATGCACTGGGCCTGATAGTTCTCCGCCCACTCCACGAAGACGTTCGTTGGATCCCACCCAGCCGCTGAGCCGCTGTTGTCCTGGTAGTAGGAGGAAATTCCGATGTTGGCCCAGTCCACCCTCGTCAAGATGGAGAGATTGGACTGGTGGGACTGCCATTGAAAAGCGCGGCTGCAATTTAGATTCACGGGAGCGCCTGTCCAAGGTGAGACGCCGGTGGGCGAGCGGCCGCTCGAAGTGCCGATGATCACTCCTTGGTCGTTGAGGCCGGTAATCGTTGCCCCGCCGTAGGCCACCCCCTGGGGGCTGAAACCGTCCTCGTTAGTGGCTGTGGGAATGAGTTCCCGCACGCCCGCCGTCCAAAGGTAATTGGCCGGGGATCCATTGCTATCAACACCGTAGAATACTGCCTGTCCGACGTTATTCAGAGCAATGCCGTATCCCTGATTATACATTGGGTCGAGCACGCCGAGGTCGATGACCGCGTATTGCACATCCGGTAACGAAGGCCACGCGGCGAGGTAGGCGACCACATCCGCTAGTTGACCATCGGGAACGCTGCCCCCGCGGGAGTATTTATTGTTCGGATCGGTCCCAACCTGATATTCCTGCAAGTTGGTCAAGCCATCCCCATCGGGATCTTCCTGGCTGATGTTCCGGAGGGGGGCAAGGTGGCTTGCCACCTTCCAACCGTCGGGAATGCCATCGCCAGCCGTGCTCCACTTCCGCGGGTCGGTGCCGTACTGATATTCCTGCGCGTCGGTCAGGCCGTCGCCATCGGTGTCGAACAGCCGCGCGTCTGCCAGGGGATCGAGTCCGTGCTTGACCTTCCAGCCATCGGGCACGCCGTCGTCGGCGGTACTCCATTTCTGCGGATCGGTACCGGCATGATACTCTTGAAGGTTGGTCAACCCATCGTTGTCTGGATCTCCATTGGCATCGGATGGATCGTTCGGGTTGAGCCCATTGGCCAATTCCCAGTTGTCCGGAATCCCGTCACCATCGGTGTCCTTCTTGGTCGGATCAGTATGATAGACAAAAACTTCGTCGTAGTCGCTCAGAGTGTCACCATCCGTGTCCGTCAGCGTTGGATCGGTGTGATAAAGAGTGACTTCCTCGTAATCACTCAAGCCATCCCCGTCCACATCTACCGCCTGGTCCAAGGTCCCGAATTTGAAGTACGCGACGCGCGCGAAGGAGCCGTCGTATTCATGCACGGCTGTGCCGGTTTGCCCTTGGTTGTTGCCGCCGAATGCCCACAGCACGCCATTTCCGTCGGCCATAACAGTGTGGCTCCACCCAATGGTGACGGCCACTGCCGCAGACGGACCCGGCACAAGCGAAAGCTCATAGAGGGGATCGTAGCCGACGTACACATTCCCGTCGATGCCGAGCGCGGCAACTTGGCCGTCGAAGGTGGACAGGGCGGCGATGCCCACTGGGGTGGACACCTGAAAGGCCGTGCTGGACGGATCACAGTTCCAGGCCCACAACGTTCCGTCACTCATGATGGCGTAGTTGAAGGCGTACCCGGCGCAGATCTGCACGATTGCGCTGCCCAGGCCTAAAACCTTCTGCGGCGGATGGTATTGCAGTTGGTTCTCGCCGACCGGTTGACCGCCCCACATCCACACGTTGCCTGCACCGTCGAGCGCAAGTGAAGTCGACGAGCCTGCGGCGACGGCGAGCATCGGGGGCAATCCGGCCACCGACGTAGGAGCCGCTCTGTGGTTTGCCACCACCGGATTAATGGCCAATTGGCCTGCCGAATTGTCGCCCCATGCGTACACGGTTCCATCGCTGCCGAGGGCGAGGGCGTGGTTGTCCCCGGCGGCCACGGCCTGAACGCCAGTCAGACCCGGCACCGCGCCGAGCAGGTTTCGGCTCAATGCGCCGGTGTTGTCCCCCAATTGACCGATATCGTTCTTGCCCGCCGTCCAGACAGTGCCATCCCGTTTGAGCACCACCACGTGCGAAGCGCCGGCCGCTCCTGACTGGGTGTCGGTGCCGCTGGCGGGGACGGGAAGGGCGTAGTCACGACCGTTGGCGGTGCTGTCGGCGAGCTGGCCAGAATCGTTCGCCCCCCACGACCACAAGCTCCCGTCGGTCTGGATCGCATAAGTCGAATAACCGCCTGCGAAAATCGCGCCTGGAGGAGTCGCGGGATCGGTGCAGGTTTCCGCGAAGGTGGCGTGGCCGAAGCTGGCTGAAGCCAAGATCGCAATGTTGTTGTTCGAAGGTTTTTGAAGCTGGCAGTAGACTGTCGCCACACCGTCGGCGTCGGTACACACGGTGGCAGCAGCCGCCAAGCCGGAGCCGTCGGCGTTCGGGGTCAGCTTCGCACCGGCGAAGGACCCGAACACAACCGGCGCGTTCGCACATACGTTGCCCGACTGATCTGTAACCCGCACTCCCAGAGGCACCGGCAGAAAAGTCATTTGCGCAGCGGACTGGTTGTTGCCGCTGAGGATCGTGAGGACCGGTGCCTGCCCGTTGTAATAGTCGGTCGGGTCCGTGCTTTGCTGATACTCTTGGAGGTTGGTCAGGCCGTCACCATCCGGATCGGCGCTTAGATCGACGCCAAGATGACCAAAGTATTGCCTCTCCCAAGCGTCGGGCAGACCGTCATTGTCGGTGTCAGCATCGGACACGAGCAGGAACACACCCTTCACCCCTTGGCTGGTGGTGCCCGCGCAGGCCACGCATCCGTTGTCATTGACGATGACTTGACTACCCAACACGCTGCTCGCTATAAATTGTGAAGCAACCGGCAAAGAGAGACTCACGTTTGACAACGTGTTGCTCTGGCAAATGACTGGGTAGCAGGAACCATCCGGACTGGTGACAAAGCCAGCGGTTGCTCCGGCCGCATTCACACTCGTCTGTTGGAAGCCCGCAGTACTGCCGAGGACTGCCAAGTCGACCGTGGCTGTCATTCCCGTCCAGTTTTGCCAGGTAAAAAGGTTGAGGTGGCCGCTGGCGTCCAACGATGTGCCGGTCGCCTGCCCGTACGTGTTGAGAGAGAACACGCTGGTGCCGCCCCCTCCTAAATCGCCCAAATCAGTCAGCGTTCCGCCGCCCATCCAGTCGGTTGTCCAAAGGAAGCTGCCCACGAGCGTAAAAGGTTGTCCATCGCCGTACCACGCAACAATTCCTCCATATTGATTGATCGCGACGGCGCTCGAACCACTATACGTCCCGGTTTGATCCAAAGCGGCCATACTCCCTGCCTGTGAGACGAACGCCTGCGGTCGCGTTCCCGCTACCGTCGAATACAAGGTGCCAACCACTTGACCATTGTTGTTGAGTGCCTGAGCCCAGACGTACGAATTCGCGGGGTCGCCGAGGTCGCCGAGGTCGTTGATGGTACTGCCGTCGAACAAGAAGCCGCGGGTTTGCAGGTGATCGCTGCCGACGTAACTGCCGACCACCCAACCATAGTCGTTGATGGCCGTCACCGTGCTGATGATCCCGCCAGTGGCCGGCACGAACGTGGTGAACGTGCCGTCCGTTTGCCAGATGAAGCCCGTCTGCGTGTAGCTGCCATCCAAGGCCCAAAAAATGCCGGCGACCTGACCGTTGGCGTTGACACAGGTAGCCATGCTGCTGTCAGCATTGAGCAGCGTGTTCAGATCGGTCAGCGTTTGGGTTGCGTCATCCCACACAAAAGCATGTGGCTTGTTGCCGTCGGCACTGGGAAAGTATCCCACCAGCCGGTTGGAATTGTTCATCCCGGTGACGCTCATGGGCACGGTCCCATCCGCCGTCGGGTTGAGATCCTTCAGACGGATGGTTTTGTGTGCCTTGTAAAACACGCCAGCACTTAGCGATGGCGTGTGCATCAGCAGGGCCAGCAGAACGATCACAAAAAGCCAAAAGCCTGATCGATTCCGCAGAACACGTACGAGCAGACCGATGCGATGACGAATATCATTCATAACAACAAAGACATTCAAGGGTCCGACGAGCGTGGACCCGGCAAGTTACCACTTCAGATTCGTACCCTTATCGGGATGAATTTATTGCCCGCGTGTATGATTGGATCGTTTTCCAAAATTTTTTTTGGGATCGCTATTTCGTTGTTGTGAGCAGTCGATGCTCTGTGCTCACGCGAACCCTGATGGCAGTAAGCGACCTTGGCGGTAAGTTTCTCCGCCGAGCCCTCACACGCTTTGAATTTCCGCCTTCCCCCGCTGCGTCGCTTGTTTTGCGTCTGTTTCGGTCCTGACGACCTGATGCGACTACTTATGGTCGATGATTGACGGACGACAACCAGTCGTTCCGCCCTGCCGCCGCCGCAAGATTTTACGGCCTCGTTCCCTCAATACCATCATACGCCGGTAGGCGGAGGTGATCGTCTCCTCAGCCACCTCATTGCAAAGTTTTCGCTTGCCCATTTGGCTACAGCCTAGAAATTTCCAATAATAACGGTTTTTACTCTGTAAATGGAAAACAATTTACAATAACAATTATTACAAAATACTCGCGTAGAGTAGTTTGTAATATATATTCAGGGCGTTATTCAATCAGAACTGTGCATCGTTCCTGGACTAACTAGCGGAGGTTCAATGAACACATCTACCTGCTGGCCAATGAACAGACGCGGTTCAACCTTACCGCCCGACGCTGCTTCCACCCGGTAGATGGCTTGTAGCACCTAGTGCTCCTTCAAGGTAGTTTTGATGGGCACCGCTTTTCTGAGGCCGCCTTCGTGGTTGAGCCGATTTTTCCTCTATAGAACTCATCAAAGCTACCGTGACAGACCACTAGGTGTCCACCCGCTCGGTCGAATCACCCGTCAGGCTTGCCTTGGGTAGCACGTAGGGCTCGAAACGCACGAATGTAAGAGGAACCTTCCGCCCGGCGTCGCCACGCGGGCTGGCCGTGGCTGGTGCGCCCGCACGCACCCTGCCCGCATCCTGCTCGTTCACGTCCACGCGCACATACAGAGGCTCCACGTTGCCCAAGAGCATGAGCGGCTTGGCCAGCGGGCCGCTCGGCGCGTATTGGCCGGGGCGCACGTCACTTTGCAACACCTGGCCCTTGATGGGGGCCGTCACCACTAGTCGCGCGATGTTCACCTGCGTCTGGTTGACCTGCGCCTCGGCGAGGACCACGGCAGCCTGGGCCTCCGCCAACCGAAGAACGAAAATTCGGTCTGAGGCTGGGCGGCAGCCCTGCCGTAATTATCCGAAGGTCGACTCCGCGCCTTTGCGTTCGTGATCGAAGGGTCGCGATCCCCGATTCAAGCCGCTTTCAGCGCATCCCAGAGGTCCATCAGTTGCGAGATGGCCTTCTTCAACGAGGCGAGCGAAGCGCCGTCACGCGCCTGCGTCGAGAGTCCCACCAGAAACGTGTTGAACACCCCCGCCAGAGCGCGTGCGTCGGTTCCCCGGGGCAGTTCGCCCGTGGCGACCGCACGCTCCACGCAGGCTTGCAGACGAGCGCGGTTAGTCTCCCGCTCCTCGGCCAGCCACACCCGCAGGTGCCGGTTCTCTGGCGAGCCGATGCTCTGCGAGAGCACCAGCAGGCAGCCCGGCGGATGCGTCGGGTCCGTTTGCATCTTCGCTGATCCCCGCAATGCCCGGGCGATGGCCTCGCGCGGCGACAGGTCCGCATCCATCAACGGAGCCATCACCTGACCATGACGGCGGAGATACCGCCTGAACGCCTCCCGGAACAAAGCCTCTTTGGACTCGAACGCCGCGTAGAAGCTGGCGGTGGAGATGCCGCCCATCGCCGCTTTGAGTTCGAACAGCGACGTGGCCTCGTAGCCCTGTTCCCAGAACAGCCGCAATGCTTGTTCGACGGCCTGTTCCCGGTCGAAACCGCGTGGGCGGCCTGTTCTAGCCACAGTGATCTCCTCGCATCCATTTGCAGACTAATCGATCCACAAATAGTTGACAAGCTCAGGACGGACTGCCAACTTCAGGATCGAACGATCCATAAATCGAGCAATGCCGTAGGCCACTGCCAGCCGTGCAACCAGCAGAACACACAAGATGAAACAAAGCACCATCCGCGGGATCAACCACATCGGCGTCGTCGTCCCCGACTTGGACGAAGCCACGCACTTTCTCGAAAACGCGCTCGGCGCGAGGGTGATTTACCAATCGATTTCCAAGTCGGACCCGCCCCTGGAAGGAAGGGAGATCGAGGCCCACACCAGTCTTTTTCCGGGAACCAAAATCACGGGTCTGCGCATGATCCAGATCGAGCACGGCCCCGACATCGAATTGTTCGAGATGCACGGTCCGGTGATGCATCCGCCGTCCCAATCCAGTGATTACGGCATGACGCACATGGCATTCTACGCCGATGATCCGGCGGCAGCCGTGGAGCGTTTCGAGCGCGCGGGCGGGGTCATGTTCATGCACCCGACCAAAATCCCCGTGGCGGTGGAAGCGGGCGAACACAACACCTTCTGCTACGGGCGCACTCCGTGGGGGATGCTCATCGAGTTCATCTCCTACCCAAGCCGCATGGGCTACGAGGACGGCACCGAACTGCGGCGCTGGCACACGGACAAATAACGTTTCGGCAAACCACAGGAAAACAAGATGCCCACTTCAACGATTTCCGCCCGGCACGGCATGGTGCCGGGACCCAAAACGAGGCTGAACTTCGCCGCCTGGGGTTCGCCCGCCGATCCCGTGGTGATCCTGCTGCCGGGCTGGCCGCAAACCCTGCACGCCTGGCGTCGGGTCGGTCCGCTGCTCGCCGACGCGGGCTACCATGCCATTGCGCTCGATCTGCCCAGCATGGGCGACAGCGACTTCTTGGATGACGGCCAATCGTACGACGCCGACTTTGTCGCGGGCGTCGTGGCAGAGAACGTGCGCGCGCTCGGGCACGAACGGGTGCACGTGATCTCGCACGATGTCGGGGCGTGGATCGCCTTCTCGCTGGCGGTGCGCCACTCCGGCCTCGTGGCGACGCTGACCATGATCGAGACGCAGCTCCAAGGGATTTCTTCCCCGCCGGATGTCACGCAGCCCTTGAAGAGCTTCCAGTTCTTTTTCAACTCCGTGCCCGGACTGGCGGAGGCGCTCACGAAAGGACATGAGCGGGAATATTTGAATTGGTTGTTCGATCACAAGGCGAAACGCCGGGAGGCGATCTCCGACGCCGACCTCGACGAGTACGTCCGCTCGTATGGCGACCCGGCCCGGATGTCGGCGGGGTTTGCTTACTACCGGGCCGTTGCCAAGAACATCGGACAGCACGGCCCGGTGACTGGCGTCGGGGTGCCCACGCTGATCCTCGGAGCGGAGCACGGCGTCGGCCGCACGTTTGAAGAATCCATGCGGGGAAGGATCGCGTCCCTGCACGGGGAAGTAATTGAGGGTTTCGGGCACTATGTACCAGAGGAGTGTCCCGATTTGGTGGTCGACGCCATCCTGCGCTTCCTCAAGGCGCAACCACACTCGAAATAAATTTGTCCAACCCGCCTTCCAAAAAACCACCATGCCGAAAACACCCGTCGAAATCGTCCAGCAACTCCTCCAAGGCAGCAAGGATGCCGCAGTCGTCCACTCGCTCGTGGCACCCGATGCCACTTACGTCTCCCTGAACTACGAGAATCCCGAACTGAAGCGCATCATGCCTTGGGCCGGAACCGCCAGGGGGCCGGAAGCGATCTTGGGCACCTACACCCGAGTTGCCGAGTTCTGGGAGAGCGAGGCGTTCGACATGGAGACAATCTTCGGCGACGGGGAGAACGTGGCTGTCTTCGGCCGCTTCACCTATCGGTCCAGGACGCTGGGAAAGGCGATCACCTCGCCCTTCTCGATCTTTGCCAAGGTGAGCAACGGCCGGGTGACCTACATGCAGTTCATGGAAGACACCTTCGGCACGGCTTCGACCTTCCGGGTGGGAGGAGTATGGAAGTTTCAAAGCGACCCCGCTGGCGGGGAGATCGAAGTGTGAAGCCAGCGCGCTGATGCCACATCATGAACACGGATTCTCCTTCCAAAGACACGCCGCGCCGGGTGCTCGAACGCTTCTTCGAAGCTGAGCGCCGCTACATGCAGGAAGGCGGCAGCTTCGCGGAGTTCGCCGCCACGCTGGCTGACGATGTGGTGCTCCACCAGTCGCCCGACCTGCCGTGGGGAGGCAAGTACGTCGGCCCCAAACGTTACGAGGAATGGGCGCGGGCCATGAGTGCCGTCTTTGACCAGGTAGACATGCGCGACCCGCAGTTCTTCGAGCAGGACGACACGGTGGTCATCGTCGGCACGCTGGCAACCCGCATCCGGGCAACGGGCGAGACGATGGAGTTGCCCATGACACAGGTGGTCACCGTCAAGGACGGCAAGATCACCGATTTCCGACCCTTCTACTGGAACGTGCCCGCCTACGCGGCTGCCGCCCGCAGCAGAGCGCCGTAAACGTCACTTCCAACCAACCCCACCGCCATGCCCTCCGAAAGCCCCGCCTTGCAGACGATCCGACGTTTCTACGAAGCAGAAGCCGCCTACCTCGCACCCGGCGGGGGAGATTTTCGGGCGATGGCGGCGACGCTCGACGCGGAATGCGTCCTCTACCAGCCTGCTTCCCTGCCGTAAGGCGGAGAGTGGCACGGCCCGGAGGGGTTCGAGCAATGGATGAAGGCGTTCGGTGAACAGTGGACCTCGCTAGAGGTGAAAGACTCCCGGTTCCATACCGATGGCGACGTGGTGTTCAGCCACTCGCACGTTTACGCCACCGGTCAAGCCGTGGCCTGGCCGCTGCTCCAGTTCTTCAAGATGCGGGATGGCAAGATTCTGGAACTGCATCCGTTTCATTGGGACACGGCGGCAATGCTCCCTGCCCTGCGAGATTCTTGATCGTCGTAGCGATGGAATGCGGCGGGTTGCGCTGGCCGTTTCTCACCCCCTGGCGGTGAGCCGTCAAGCGTGCGAGTGATGGCAGGCTTGGCAAGTCACGAAACCCGCTTGTCCACCTTCGCCGCCAGCCAGCGCAAAACCGGAGCCAGGGCCGCGTCGGAGTTTTTCTCGTAGATTAGGCCGTGCCCGTTGCCATGCACTCCATAGTCGGGCAGATGCAGGTGTTCGGCCGCCGCACCCGCCGTCTTCAAGAAATCCACGATTTTCGGCGCGTACCCGGCCTGCGCCGAGGTTTCTCCGCTGACCACCGCCACCGGCATCCCCTCCAACGCGGGGATGCGCAACGTGGCCGGGTCGGCGGAGCGAACCTCGGCGGCGTTCGCGCGCGGCGGGTCGTAGGTGATGGGGGCGGCGGTCAACCCCCAGTCCAGCGCGCCGATGTTGGGCGTGTCGGCGAAAGCGGGTCTCATCGGCTCAACCGTCACAATCGCCTTGACCAGAGCGGGCCGCCGGTCGGCCACGAGCCAACTGTCGGAGCCGGAGGCCGAGTGGGTCACGATGATGGCCGGGCCGATCCGGTCGAGCAACGCCGCGAGCCGGTCCGCGTCCATCCGTTGCGAGGCGGCGAGGTCGGCGGGCAGCGGCCCGAATGGCGCGATGAACTCGTCGAGCGCGGCGGCGTCGTGCGGGTCGAAGGGGAACTGGGTGTGGGTGGCGGCTGCCTTGGATGGGAAGAACACTTCTTCGCCTTCCTCGTAGGGGAAGGAAGGACCCATCGGGCCCATCACGTCGGGCTGGTAGGGCGAGCGGCCGTGCCCGGGGCGGTCCACGACCAGGACGGCGTAACCGGCTTCCACCAGACGTTGCGCCCAGCCTGGCCGGCCGTCGGGTGTGTCGAGCCATTCGGTGCCTTGCAATGCGCCTCCGTGGATCAGCACGACCGGATAAGGTTGTGTCACCTGCACGGGCGCTTCCCAGGCCACGAACATGGGGCCGTGTTGAAACGTTTTCCCGCTGACGGCCGCGCGCTCGCCGGGCACCCAGAAGGATCCCCGGCGCAACGTTCTCGCGGGTGTTTCTGCCCAGAAGGGTGCTCCGATGTCGCTGGTCTGTTTCAGTGTGGAGATGTTTTCAGTCATGTTTCTCTTTCAGTTCGGAGCGTCGGCTTCGCTGGGCACGTCGAAGGCATTCAGCGTGATCGAGACTTGGGCATACAGACCTACCCAGAAGACGAGTTCATTGAGCGCGGGCTGACCCAACAGTGTATGTGCAGCCTGGTACGTCGGCCCCGGCAGCACGCCGCCGTCGAGAAGTGCGACCGTCACGTCGAAGGCGCACGCTTCTTCGGGCGAGAGGTCCGGCGGACGGACGCCTGCGGAGAGCGTGGCGGTCTTGGCGGGGCTCAGCCCGGCGGAACCGGCGACGGCGGCGTGGGCGTAGATTTCGTAGGCCGCCTTGAACCGCGCGCCCACGATCAGGATGGCAACCTGTTTGGCGGCGTCGGGCAGCCGCTTGAGTTCGGTGACTGCATCGATGAGATCGTAGTGGGCCGTCCCGACCTTCGGCTCCTGGATGAACACTCCCCACGGCCCCAGCAGCGCGCCGTCGGCGTCCGTGGTCTTGAACGCGGTGAAGCCCCGTTCGATCTGCCGCCGACAGCGGTCGTAAAGGACGCGTTGCTCCGGGTCGAGTTGATCGGGTGGAACGAGGGGAAGGCGCATATGGATTATTCGGGCAAGTGGGTGGACGGAAATTTCTTCGGCGTGCGTTTTTAGATTCCAAGCACTTTGTCCAAGGTGATCGGCAGCTCGCGCACCCGTGTGCCCGTCGCGTGCCAGACGGCGTTGGCGATGGCCGGAGCGATCCCGCACAGGCCCAGTTCGGCCAGACCTTTCACGCCGAGCGGGTTCATGATCGTGTCCTCGCCGGGGACGAAGAGCGCGTCCAGTTCGATGACATCGGCGCACGCGGGCACGTGGTACTCGGCCATGTTCGCGTTGACCACCCGGCCATAGCGCGGGTCCCACGCCGCTTCCTCCAAAAGTGCCATGCCGATGCCTCCGACCATGCCGCCGATGCACTGGCTGTGCGCGAGTTTCGGGTTGATCACGCGGCCGGCATCGTAGGCTCCGATCATGCGCCGCACGCGGACCGTGCCGATCTCGGCGTCCACGTGGACTTCCGCGAACACGGCACCGAACCCGTAGCTCGAATGGGTCTTCGCTTCGTCGCCCGGCTTGGTGCTGCCCTCGGCGTCGAGTCGCTCCAAACCTGCTTTGCGGAGCAAGCCCGTCAGGTCACCAGCGTCGCCGCCGTGCTTCCGCGCGAGATCGTTCAGCTTGGTTCGTAGATCCTGGCAGGCGGCGTGCACCGCATTGCCGACGCTCGCCATCGTGGTGGAGCCGCCATGCTCCTTCGCCTTCGGAAAGTTCGTGTCGCCCAGCTCGAAGCGCACGCGCTCCAACGGCATCCCGAGCGTGTCGGCGGCGACCTGCGCGGCGGACGTGTAGGTGCCCGGACCCATGTCGCCGGTGGCGCTGCGCACCACGACCCTGCCGTCCGCGAACAGCGTGGCCGATGCTTCGGTCGCGTAACGGGGAGCGGGGTTGAGGGCGGTCGCCATGCCGAACCCGACCAGATCGCGCCCGGCACGCATCGAGCGCGGTTCGCGGGTGCGTTGGCTCCAGCCGAAACGTTCCGCGCCCAGGCGGTAGCACTCGCGCAGTGCCTTGCTCGACCAGGGCAGGTTCTTTTTGAAGTCGCGTTCGGCGTAGTTGCGCAAGCGCAGTTCCAGCGGGTCCACGCCGATTTTCTCGGCCAACTCGTCCATCGCCATCTCCTGCGCGAACAGGCCGGTCACGTGTCCTGGCCCACGCATGGGGCAGGGCGTGTTCGTGTTCATCTCCACCAGGCGGTAACCCGTGCGCCGGTTAGGGCAGGCATAGGTCACTGCCGGGGCGTCGAGGGTGGCCTCCGCGAACTCCTCGTAGGTGGAAGTTTGCGCCACGGCTTCCTGGATCAGCGCCGCCAACTGGCCGTCGCGGTCCGCGCCGAGGGCAACCCGCTGCTCGGCGCGCGGCCGGAAGCCAATCGATTGGAATAGCTGCGACCGCGTCAGCTCCAGCCGCACCGGCCGACCTACCCGCCGTGCCGCCAAGGTGGCGAGGGTCACGTGCAGCCAGGTGCGCAGGGCCGAGCCGAACGCACCACCCACAAACGGGTTGATCACCCGGACCTGCTCGGAAGGAATGCCGAAGACCAGCGCGATGGCATCGCGTTCGTTGCTCACCCACTGCGTCTTGCTCCAGAGCGTCAGGCGGTCACCTTCCCACTGCGCCACTGTCGCGTGCGGCTCCATGGCGTTGTGATGGACGCGTGGTTGGGTGTAATTCTGGTCCAGCCGGATCGTCGCCGCAGCAAAAGCGCCGTCGGCGTCGCCTTGCCTGCTCTCCGGGCCGCGCCCCTTCTTTGCCGCCGCCTCGGAGGTGGGACGGCTGCGCGCCGGATCGAACTGGACCCGTGGCGACGGATCACGCTCGTAGGTGACGCGGATCAAAGAAACGGCGTGCTCCGCCTCGATCTGGGTTTCAGCCACGACCAAGCCGATGGGCTGGCCGCTAAATTTCACCTCTGCGTCCTGCAACACCCAGAGTTGATCGCCGGAAACCGGGTCCACGGCAGGACGTTCCTTGGGCGATTGGTAGGGCAGCTTGCCCCCGTTGAGGTGGGTGATCACGAGCAGGACACCGGATGCGCGTTCGGCCGCCGTCGTGTCCATCGTTTTGATTCGCCCGGCCGGGATCGTGCTTTCCACCAGAGCGGCGTAGGCGATGCGTCCGGGGCTGAACTCGGCGGAATATCGCGCGCCGCCGGTGACTTTGAGGCGGCCATCCAGGCGGTCGGCGGGCTGACCGATGACGGGTTCGTTTGGCATGTTGGCGAAGCTGGATGGGATAAAATCAGGCGGCGCTCACCTCGGACAGCGCGCGCGCGATGGCGCACTTGGCGAGTTCGATTTTGAAGGCGTTGTGCCGGTATCCCTTTGCTCCCTTCAGAGCGGAGTCGGCCGCCGCTTGGAAGACGGTTCCGGTTGGCTTTTCGCCGGTGAGGATTTGCTCGGACTCCGTGCAGCGCCAGGGCTTGTGCGCAACGCCGCCCAACGCGAGACGGGCCGTTTTGATCCTGCCGTCGTCCACGCGGAGGACCGCCGCCACGCTCACCAGCGCGAACGCGTAGCTGGCCCGGTCGCGCACCTTGAGATAATGCGATTTGCTCGCGGGAATCGCGGCAGGCAGGTCCACGGCGACGATCAGTTCGCCGGGTTCCAAGTTCGTTTCGTGTTCCGGGTGTTCGCCGGGCAGCCGGTGGAAGTCGGCGAAGGGAATGGCGCGTTCCCCTCGGCGGGAGCGTACCTGCACGACGGCGTCGAGCGCCGCCAGTGCCACGCACATGTCGCTCGGGTGCGTCGCGATGCACGATTCGCTCGTGCCAAGGACGCCGCAAACGCGGTTAAAGCCGTCGATGGCCCCGCAGCCGCTGCCGGGGCTGCGCTTGTTGCACTCCGGAAACACCGGGTCGTAGAAATAATAACACCGCGTCCGCTGCAGAGGTTGCCGCCGGTCGTGGCCATGTTGCGCAACTGCGCCGAGGCCCCGGCCAGAATCGCCTGACTCAACACCCGGTAATGCTCCACGATGAGCGGATGCGCAGCGAGGTCCGAGTTGCGTACCAGCGCACCGATGCGTACGCCTTTTCCGCCCGGAAGTTCCTCTATCTTGGCGAGGTCGAGCCGACTGATGTCCACGAGGTGGTCCGGTGCCTCCACGCCGGTCTTCATCAGGTCCACGAGATTGGTGCCGCCCGCGACGAACCTGGATTCGCCCCGCCCGCCAACGAGGTCTTGCAGTGCCGTGTCCGCGTCGACTGCGCGGGTGATAGTAAATGGGCGCATGAGGAAAGCCGGTCAGGATGGGTGTTGGTCGCGCACTTCCTTGATGGCGGCGACAATGTTCGGGTAAGCACCGCAACGGCAAATGTTGCCACTCATCCACTCGCGGATCTCGGCGTCGTCTTTGGTGTGGCCCTCACTCAAACACGCCACCGCCGAGCAAATCTGGCCCGGCGTGCAGTGCCGCACTGGAAGCCGTCGTGCTTGATGAAGGCGGCCTGCACGGGGTGGAGTTCGTCGCCCTTCGCCAAGCCCTCGATGGTCGTGATCTCGTCGCCCTCGTGTTGGAAGGCGAGCGCGAGGCAGGCGTTCACCCGCCGCCCGTTGACCAGCACCGTGCACGCGCCGCACTGTCCGTGGTTGCAGCCTTTCTTGGTGCCGAACAAATGCAGGTGCTCACGCAGGGTGTCGAGCAGGGTGGCCCGAGGATCGATTTGCAGGTCCTCCCGCTTCCCGTTGATGCTCAGACGTAGAGGCAGAAGACTTTTGGTGGAAGATGAACCGCCGGCTCCCGGCACGGTCTTCGTGTCCCCGGCAAGCGAATGCGAAAGGGGGCCGAGCCATTGCGAGGCGACCAGGCCGATCCCGACCGCTCCGGTCCCAGCCACGAACTCACGGCGGCTCAGTCGGCCGCCGTCTTCCAGAGGTTTCCCACCGCCCGGGATGTGACCCTCAACTAGCGTGAAGTTTTGTCCCTCGTCGTGCATGGCTAGGTCAAAGCGGAACCTCGCGGCTCCTCGACGGGGTGATGGAGGTAAAGTTGGCCACGTCGGCCATGACCCGCTCGCTTTCGGGCGAGTCCAGCGCGGCGTGCATGGCTGCCTCGTCCCGAAACACACAGGGCGCGATGGCGATCAGCCCCCTTCCCTCGCCGGACGGAAAGAACCCGGCCACGCTGACCAGGCCATGCGGCTCCCAACACTCCCTGACTAGCGGAAGGTGGGAATCGATCCAATAGTTCCGGTCGAACCGCGCGTCGGGCTCGCCGGAGTAGGTGACGTACATGGTAATCATCTTTCGAGTTCGGATTTTTTGTTCCCGGTCGGTGACGCCCCGGTGAAGCGCGTCACACATATGGACAGCCGGGTTCTCGGCGAGTTAATCCGGCGTGCTCCATCCTGTTGCAAATGCATTTATTTCATGCGTCACTTGCAAAACACGCATGGCTTTCGATACCCGTCTCCTCGCCAACCTCGATGTGCTGGCGGCAGTCGTGCAGGCAGGCAACTTCGCGCGGGCCGGCAAGATCCTCGGTCTGAGCCAGCCGGCGGTCAGCCGCGCGGTCCAGCGGTTGGAGGAAGGGCTCGGTCTCCGCCTCTTCGAGCGTTCCGCCAAGGCCACCCGGCTGACGGAAGAAGGCAGCCGATTTTGCGAGGGAATGCTGCCGGCCTTGCGGCGGATCGAAGAGGTGGTCGAAGACACCGTGCGTACCGGCCGCCAGGTGCGTGGACGCCTGCGCGTGAACGTGGAACCGGCATTCGGCCGGTTGGTGCTGGCGACGCGGCTGGAAGGTTTCCTGAAGGCGCATCCGGACCTGCACCTGGAACTTATCGCCCGGGAACGGCTGGGGGATCTGGTCGCCGACGGCTTCGATGCCGCCATCCGTTTCGGACAGGAAGAACCCACCACTCTGACCGCCCGCAAGCTCTTCGAGGTGAACGTCGTCACCTGCGCCGCGCCGAAATACCTGCAAAGCCACGGCCAGCCGCGCGTTCCCACGGACTTGGTCAAGCAACGACACGAATGCCTGCTGCTCACCGACCCGGCAACCGGTCGGCCTTATGAGTGGGACTTCGTGCGCGGCCGACGGCGGCTCTCCGCGCTGCCGGTGGCCGGCCGCTTGCTGGTCAACGATGCGCATACCTACCGGGAAGCGTGTCTGGCCGGCCTGGGCGTTGCCCAGTTGCTGCACGTCGGGATCGATTCCTTTCTGAAGACGGGCAAGCTGGTCGAATTGTTCCCGGATTGGGCGGACGAGTGCTACCCGCTCTGGGCCTACTATCCCTCCCGGCAGTTCATGCCCGCCAAAGTCCAGGCGTTGCTGACCTTCCTGGAAACTTTGCCAAAAGAAGGGGTCATCGGATAGCTGTTCCCGGAGCGCTGGTCAAGCATGGCTGCTGATGCCACGATGATCCGTGTGTAGCGTACGAGCTTGGCGGTTATGAATTTTGCCGAGCTTCCACGCGGCTTTCTATCCTGGCCGTTGGTTTTCACTATGACGCTTGGGCTCCGCTGGTTCTGTTTCCGACGATCCAAGGGCATGGAAAAAACGGCAAGATAGGGCAAGCAGCCGTTTCAACGCGCTGGCCTCCACTTGAGGAACACACCTCATTGCTTACGCATGACCAAACGAGGATGCCATTGCCCGCAAAGTTACCGCTGGACGCGTGCCATCAAATGCTCAGACGGCCTTCGACTAAAAACTTACAACAATCACGCCGCTGTCAGCGGTAATAACGGTTTTGTCTAAAGTAATTATTATTACAAATCGTTTGTATTGAAGTATTTTCTAGGTTCCTTGACGGTGGTCTTGCGCGGCTCCCATCTTATTGTTGCAACCGCACGCAACGAACACAAGCAGCGGCGGATCGTCCCAGAGGCGGATGCTTGCCCGAGATAGGTGCCGAATCGGTTTTGCTCCAGTCGCAACCGCGAAGACACTCCGGCCTTCCGCTACACTTTGGGCTTCGTTGACGTGGTGGCCACGGTCAGGAAGTTGCGCAGCACCCGCGAGGAATGGTCCCGCAGCCAGATCATCTGTAGCTGGTAGGTGCCCAGGGCCGAGTCCAGGCGTTTGACCCGGCAGCCGGGCACGGAAGCGCTCACGGCGTCGCCGGGCAAGATCGCCACGCCGTAGCCCGCCGCCACCAACGCCAGGACGTTTTTCTGTCCGTCCACCGTGCGAACCCTCCGCGGGGCATAGCCCAACTCTTTCCAGGCAGCGTCCAAGCCCGCGACGTAGGGGGGGATGCTCGCCGCAGCGACCGAAAGAAATACGGTAGTGGTTGATATGCAAGTGACAGCGACGATTTTCTGGTCGATGGATCGGCATGAAAACTTCTGCGCCTTGCTGTGCGACCTGCGGCAGCGCCGCCCTCGTCAAAAGCGGCCACAACTCGTGCGGCACGCAGCAATATCTCTGCAAGGCGTGCGGAGCGCACCGGGTGCTGGTGGCCAAGAGCACGGCCACCGATCCCGCGCGCAAGGAGTTGGTCCTGCGGGCGGTGGAAGCCGAGCGACTGAGTCTGCGGGCGGCCGAGCGGGTCTTCGGCGTGGCCCGGCAGACCATCGCCAAGTGGCTCGAAAAAAAGCCGGAAGTTTGCCGCCCTTGATCGAGACGCTGCTGCCCGCTGAGAGCGGTGACGTGTTGGAACTCGATGAACTCTGGAGCTTTGTCGGTTCCAAGCTCAACCCTCGCTGGGTGTGGATCGCTTTGTGTCGGCAGACCCGCCAGGTGGTCGCCTACTTCGTGGGGGATCGTTCGGCGGAGGGTGCCCGGGCGTTACGCGAGCGCATCCCGCCTGATGATCGTTGCCGGGCCACCCGTAGCGACTTCTGGCTGGCCTACGACGGGGTGTTCCCCAAACGCACGCACCGCTTGTGCGGCAAAGCCGAGGGTGAGACCTGCTACGTCGAACGCTGGAACTGCACGTTGCGTCAACGTCTGGGCCGGTTCGTGCGCAAGACCCTTTCCTTTTCCAAATGCGAGCGGATGCACGACGTTGCCCTGCGTTTGTTCGTGCAGCACTACAATCTTTCACTCGCCCTATAACCACTGCCGACGCCGCCACCCCAAGCTCGTTCCGCGTGACTGTTCGCTCCCGGGTAAGGTCGATTTGGGTGTGTCTTCGACAACCTGTCGTCGTCCATCCGTCGTATCAGTTCAACGTAGCGTTGCACACGTCGCCCTCCATGAAGCCCGCCATCCCCATTCCCACCGGCCAATCTCATCCGCGCGTTGACGGTCACCTCAAAGTCACGGGCGCGGCCCGTTACGCGGCGGACTTCACGTTTCCCGGGCTTGCCCACGCGGCACTCGTGCAGAGCACGATCCCCGCTGGCCGCATCAAAGGGATCGACGCCACGGATGCCGAAAGCGCACCCGGCGTGCTCGGAGTGTTGACCCTGCACAACATGCCCCGTTTGGCTCCGCCGCCCGCCGACCTCACCGGCAAAGGCCAGCCCGGCGAGCCGTATGTCCCCTTGCAAGATGATGTCATCCACTGGTCGGGCCAACACATCGCGGTCTTGATCGCCGAAACCCTCGAACAGGCCCAGGCGGCAGCCCAGCTGGTCCACGTCGAGTACGAACCAACCGAGCCGCAGCTTCACCTGAGCGTCGCGTTGCCCGACGCGACGAGGCCCGCCCTGTGGGGCGGACGCGAGAAGCTCCAGGTCAGCCGGGGCAACGCTGACCGTGCCTTGAGCGGGGCGGAAGTCGTCGTGAACCAGACGTACAACACGGCAATCATGAATCACAATCCGATGGAACTGGTCAGCACGACGGCCTTCTGGGAAGGCCCGAAGCGGCTGCTGCTTCACGATACCACGCGTTGGGTCAAGGGCATCCAGCGCATCCTCGCCCACGCCTTCGGCCTGCCGCTGGAGGACGTGCATGTCGTCAGTCCGTTCGTGGGTGGTGCGTTCGGCTCGAAGGGGTTCCAGTGGCAGCACATCATGCTGGCGGCAGCGGCGGCGCGGCTGGTAGCCCGCCCGGTGCGTCTGGCGTTCACTCGGCCCGAAATGTTCACGACCGCCGGGCGGCGCGCGGCCACGGTGCAAAAGTATGCCCTGGGTGCATCACCGGACGGACGCCTGAGCGCCCTGCGCCACGAGACGATCACCAGCAGTTCGCCTTTGGTCGAGTACACCGAACCCGCAGGTAATCAGAGCCGCAACCTGTATGCCTGCCCGAACGTGGAAGTCTCCCATCAACTCGTCCGGCTCAATCAGCCCAGCCCCTGCCCGATGCGCGGTCCAGGCGAGGCCACAGGAAACTTTGCGATGGAGTGCGCCCTTGATGAACTCGCTTACCGGCTCAAACTCGATCCCATCGAACTGCGCCTGCGAAACTACGCCGAAACGGACGAGCACGAGGGCAAGCCGTATTCGAGCAAACACCTGCGGGAATGTTATGCGCAGGGAGCCGCGCGTTTCGGTTGGGAGAAGCGCAACCCCGAGCCGCGCTCCATGCGTGCGGCAGGTGGCCGTCTGCTTCTCGGGCAGGGGATGGCGACTTCCGCGTATCCCGCCACGCAAATGCCCTGTCAGGCGAAGGCGAGCTTCTACGCCGATGGCACCGCCACCGTGCGAACTGCCACCCATGAACTCGGCACCGGCACCTACACCGCCATGACGCAGCTTGCGGCGGCGGCTCTGGGATTACCCATGGAAAGCGTGCGTTTTGAACTGGGCGACTCCCTGTTTCCCATGGCACCGATCAACGGCGGCTCTTGGCTAACTTCCAGCGTCGGTCCGGCGGTGCTCGCGGCGTGCGACGCCCTGAAAACAGAACTGACTAAACTCGCGGCGGCTGACACGGACGGTCCGTTGGCGGACAGCAAACCCGACGAGGTCAAGCTGGCGGACGGTCGGCTCGTGTTAGCCACTGACCCGGCGCGGGGTGCATCCGTAAGCGACATCCTGAAACGCTCGGGTGTCGCGCAGATCGAGGCGGATGGCAGCGCAAAACCCGGCGAGAACGGGGAGGATAAGTTCGCGCACCATTCCTTCGGCGCGGTGTTTGCGGAGGTCACCGTCGATCCTGACGTGGGCGAGGTGCGCCTCGCGCGTTTCGTCGGCGTGTACGACGCGGGCCGCATCCTCAATCCCCAACTCGCACGCAGCCAACTGATCGGCGGCGCGGTCTTCGGTCTGAGCATGGCGTTGCACGAGCAAAGCGTGCCCGACCCGCGCACCGGGCGAACGGTCAACGCGGACCTCGCCGAGTACCACGTCCCGGTTTGCGCCGACATGCCCGAAGGCGGGTTCGACGTGAGCTTCCTCAACGAACCCGACCCGCACTTCGGCGGTGAGCAGGGTGCCCACGGCATCGGCGAACTCGGGATCGTCGGCA
>CAXTBX010000077.1:0-23282 GCA_964242205.1 uncultured Chthoniobacterales bacterium | reverse complement strand
GGGCGGCACCGTGCTCGCGCCGGGCAAGCCGACCGATCCCGTGCAGTTCATCGACGCGCGCGACCTCGCGGAGTGGACGGTGCG
The DNA here is from genome assembly GCA_964242205.1 of uncultured Chthoniobacterales bacterium. Classification (GTDB taxonomy): domain Bacteria; phylum Verrucomicrobiota; class Verrucomicrobiia; order Chthoniobacterales; family SZAS-18; genus CAHJWO01. The sequence continues at coordinate 23,198 of CAXTBX010000077.1, read as the reverse complement.
CCTGGCCGAGCGGCGGGAAACAGGCGTCTACAACGCCACCGGGCCGGACCCGGGGCTGACGATGGGCGAGATGCTCGACGGGATCAAGGCGGCGTTGAAAGCGGACGCCGGGTTCGTCTGGGCAGACGCGAAATTTCTGGAGGAGCAAAAGGTGGCCGCGTGGTCGGACATGCCGGTGTGGGTGCCGTCGACCGACGACACGGCGGGGTTTGCGAGCGTGAGCATCCGGCGGGCTCTGGAGAAAGGGTTGACGTTCCGGCCCTTGGCGGAGACGGCGTGCGACACGCTGGCATGGGTCCGGGCGCAAGCGCCCGCGCGGCAGGGGAACCTGAAGGCGGGGCTGAAGCCCGAGCGCGAGGCGGAAGTGCTCGCGGCGTGGGCAGGGCGGAAGGCGGGCAGGTAAAACGCACCCGTTTTGGATAAACCTTGGACAAAGGCGCCTCGGCTCCGCCAGCCTCCGTCCGTTCCGCGGGCTGGCCATCGCAAGGGCAGCAGGCCGAGACGGAAGCGTGCAAGTGAGGGTTGTTTTCGGTGGCAGGGCAAAGGGGCCCGTGGCCGGAGGCATCTCTCAGTCAAACACCAGCGCCGCGGCAGGGAAATCAAGCCTCGCTCAAACTTTGTCCGGGACGGTGGTAATCGTCCAGCTTTGTAGGGAGACCCTCGTGAGCCATCGGCCAGTGGAACCACACCCGGAAAGTGGGGCCATCGAGAAGTGCGCCGACGTAGCGCTCGCGCAGGGCTTCGGCCCGGTCGCGCAGCCCGAAAGCGCTGGCCACGAAGTCGGCGACCACCGTCAATCCGAAGCCGGAACCCGTGGAGGAAACCTCTGCTTCAAAGAGGGCGGACAGGTTCTGAGGCGGTGCCGGGCCGGGGTCGGCAGGACCTCCGGGTTGGATCATGGAATGCAGGTGAGCCGCGTCCGGGGCGTTCACTTCGTTGGAGAGCACGAAACGCAGGCATCCGCCCGGCGACTCGGGCAGGGGGAAGACGGCCATTTCCAACCGGTCACCGGCGGCGTAGCGGCAGGCGTTGGCGGCCAAGTTGTAAAAGATGCGGTCCACGGCGGCGCTCTCCAGGCAGCACTCTGTCAGCGGTCCCTCGTAACGGCAGTCGATGAACATCCGGACCGAGCGTTCCCCCCACTGCGGCCCGACAACGGACTCGTGCCACTTTTCCAGCATCAGGCGCATGGAGTGGGCCTTGGGCGTGCGGTCGGCTTCCCGGCGCGGCTCATCCAGGCCGACCAGCGTGTTGCGCATGATCTTGAGGTGGTCGCGCGTGAGGACGAACAGCGGCTTGAGTTGGTCCTCCGTGCGGGGCGAGTAGCCGAGGAGCTGCAGACGGCCCAAAAGCGCGCTGAGCGCCCCGCCGCGCACGTCGTGCATGGCCTTGGAGAGTTCCTCGCTGGAGCCTTGCGCGTGGGAGGCCAACCCGATCTCGCGCACGGCGTCGATAAATTCGTCGAGGTCGTGACGTGCTTTCCAGAGCGTGATCACCTGCCACTTCTGGGCGTCGTCCGTGGCGGTGTCCGCGATGGCGTAAAGCAGCTCGGTCAGGGCTGTGTAGAGACCACGCACGAGCACTTGGTCCCGCGCCGCCAACCGCTCCAGGGCAACGCTGAAATCGTCGCCCATGTAACGCAAAGACCGGTAGTTGGGCAAGCGCGCGGGAGCCAGGGCCAACAGCGGCTCCGGGACGGGCGACCACGGGTGAACGGTGTCGGCGACGGACATTTGGAAGCAAATTCCTTCCCGGCAACCACCACCTGCGCCGTACCGAGCGTCAATGATGCCGGAAAATAGAATATTCTCAGATTCGTCCCGGTGGCAAACCAAGGATTTTTCTTTTTTGGGGCTGCCGGAAATAAGGATGGACCTCTGACAAAGGTCCGCAAAGTCCGCAGATTGGTCGGGGGAAAAGAGAGGTCACAACCAGCGGTCCTTTCCTCCCGGCAAGCAGCGGCAGGATTTTCGACTTTTGTCAGAGGCTACGTTCCCAGGCAAGGCGCGAAAATGACCGGAAGTGTTTTCGGCAAACCCGGCGGGCCTCCGATGGGCGATTCCGACGAGCAGCCGTAGATTGCAAGCGAGCGAGCGATGCTTGGCGCATCCCGCAGGCGCGTTCATCTAGTTTTCCACTTTTCCTCAACATGAACGGCACGGCCGCTTCCACCACGGGCGGACCGCCTGCCCGCCACAAACCGCGCCTGCTCTTGGCGGAGGATGAGCATTCCACGCGCGAGTTTCTGCGCGAGATGCTGATTGCTCACTACCGCGTGACGGTGGTGCCGGACGGAGCGCAGGCCATCGACGCGGCAGGACGCGAAGCGCCCGACGTGGTGCTTTCCAACGTGGTGATGCCCGGCGTGGACGGGGTCGGCCTCACCCGGTGGCTGCGCGCCAACGCCGCCACTGCCACCGTGCCGATCATCCTCCTGAGCGCCGACAATCAGACGGACACGCTGCGGCGCGGGCTGGAAGCGGGCGCGAACGACTTTCTGCTCAAGCCGTTCCGTCCGCAGGAAATCCTCGCGTGCCTGGACGACAAACTGCGGCAGGGGCGGCGGTAACGCGGCCCCTCCTGCAACGTTCCAGGAACATTCTTCATGCCCGCGCGCGGCAAGCGGACCAGCAGAATCGTCGCGAAGGCCCACGCTTGAAGCTCGGGCAGTCCGGGCTGCAAAGGTATTGCCTAAAACACGCAATCCTGTCAGGCTAAGGGGCATGAAGGCGGTCCCGGGCACGTTACAGGAGGGAGGGGCGGGTTTTGCTTCGACCCGTTTGCGACGTGGCCGGGCAGCCGGCGGCGCGGGCGCGCTTCCTGCGCGCGGCGGCGCAACTGCGCCACCCCAACGAAGCGAGTGTCTTCCATGACGGTGAACAGGAGGGCGAGTGTTTCTACGTCATGGAATTAGTAGAGGGAGAAACGCTGGAGGCGGCAGTGCGGCGCGATGGACCATTTGCAGCAGCGTTGACGCTGGAAATCGCGGCCCAAATCGCCCGTGCGCTCGCCGCCGCCGAGGCGCGGGGCAGCGTGCACCGCGACCTCAAGCCTTCCAACCTCATGCTTACCGCTGCCCCGTTTGGTTGAACCAGCGATCCGATTCCACGACGAAAACCATCCACACCAACAAACCAATGAGTTATATCACCACCAAGGACGGCACGCAGATTTTTTACAAGGACTGGGGCACGGGACGACCGCTGTTCTTCCATCACGGCTGGCCGCTGAGCGCGGACGATTGGGACGCGCAGATGATGTTCTTTCTGGCACGCGGTTATCGGGTGATTGCCCACGACCGGCGCGGCCACGGTCGCTCCACACAGACGGCGCAAGGGCACGACATGGACACCTACGCAGCCGACGTGGCCGAACTCGTCGCCGCGCTCGACCTCAAGGATTCTGTGCACATCGGTCACTCGACGGGCGGCGGCGAGGTCACCCGCTACGTTGCCAAGCACGGCCAGGGCCGCGTGGCCAAGGCGGTGCTCATCAGTGCGATCCCGCCGCTATTCATGAAAACGGAAAAGAACCCGGACGGTGTGCCAAAAGAGGTTGTCGATGGCATCCGCGACGGGACGGCAAATCACCGCTCGCAGTTCTACATCGACATCACGATGCCGTTCTACGGGTTCAACCGGCCGGGCGCGAACGTGTCCGAGGGCATCCGCCGCAATTGGTGGCGGCAGGGCATGATGGGCAGCATCCAAGCCCAGTACGAGTGTATCCGCGTTCTCTCCGAAACCGAATTTTTCGATGACCTCGCCAGCATCGACATCCCCGTGCTGGTGATGCACGGCGAGGATGACCAGATCTGCCCCTTCCCGACGACCGGAGCCAGGTCGGTCAAGCTGCTCAAACACGGCACGCTGAAATCTTACCCCGGCCTGCCCCACGGGATGCCGACGACACATGCCGAGCAGATCAACGCGGATTTGCTCGCGTTCATCCAAGCCTGAGGGCCGCGTTCAGCGGACAGCGGCCAGCTCCCTGGTGGCTTGGTCCAATGCGACATCGAGTTGCTCGGGCCTAACCGGTTTGAGCAGGTGGTGCCGAAAGCCTGCATTTTTGCTTTTGAGGTGGTCCTCCGGCGAGCCATAGCCGCTCATGGCGACGGCGTAAATCGGCCGGGGCAGTTGCAGCCGGTGCAGGAGCAGCCAACCGTCGCCGTCCGGCAGGCCGATGTCGGAGATCAACACGTCGCAATCCGCTTGCGGCAGCGCCTCCAGCGCGGCGGTTATCGTGCTGGCGCTACTGACCACGTAGCCGCACGCTTCCAGGTACATCTGCACCATCTCGCGCGTGTCCCGGTGATCATCGACCACGAAGACGCGCAAAGGCTTGGCAGGCTGGTCGGTAGTCGTCGGCGCGGTCATGGAACAGCGTACCTATTCGCCCGCCATGTATGGTCCGTTTGCAACGGTTGGCAAATAAGAACCTTGTCCAAGTGGAGCCCGCCATCCTCCAAAGACTTTTCTAGCCGACAGCGTCCGGGGCGGTGCCAGCGAGAACGGCGGACGGCAGGCACACGGTGAACGTGGCTCCCTGGCCGGGGCCGGGGCTGCTGGCGCTCAGGGTGCCGCCGTGCGCTTCCACCGTGGCTTTGGCAATCGCCAGCCCCAAGCCCAAACCGCCAAACTGACGCGTGATGTCAATGTTGGCCTGCTCGAAGGGCTGGAAGATACGCTCGGCGGCTTCGGCTTCCATGCCGATGCCAGTGTCGGTGACTTCCACCACATGGTCCCCGCCATCCAGGCACCGGGAATGCACCTCAATGGTCCCGCCTTGCGGAGTGAACTTGCTGGCGTTCTTGAGCAGGTTCCAGAACACCTGCTGCAAACGCGTGAAATCCCCGTCCATCCGGCACTCGTCCCCTTCCAGATGGACGGCGAGCTGCTGCCCCTTGGCCACCACGTCCGGGGTGGACACCTCCACCGCCCGGCGCACCGCTTCGTGCAGGTCCATGGGGGCGCGGGCAACCTCCATCTTGCCACGGGCGATGCGCGTGACATCAAGCATCTCGTCGATGAAGCGCGCCTCCAGTTCCACGTTGCGCTGGATCATCTCGTGCACGTTACGCACGGATTCGGGCAGGTCGGCGCGTCGGTTCAAGGTCGCCAGCGCCATCTGGATAGGCATGAGCGGCGTGCGCAACTCGTGGCTGAGCACGGCCAGGAAGTGGTCCTTGGCCCCGTTCGCCGCCTCAGCCTCTGCCCGCGCCTGTTTGGCCTCCCGGAACGCGGTCTGTTGCGCCTCCTCGGCGTAGTGCAGCTCGGTCACCCGGCTGACCTGATGGATGATGGCACTGACCTTGCCGCCCTCATCGAACAACGGTGCATTGATGGCCAGCCACCAGTGCGGCTCGAACCCGCCGCTGGGAGCGACGAAGTCATAGCGCACACGCTCCATGGCGTCCGTCTGCCGCGTGGCCAGGACGCGGTCCAGGGAGACGGCGAGCGTCTCCGAGCCAAGCTGGCCCGGGCGGCTCGGATCATCGGTGAAGATGTCGAAAAGCCGACGCCCGATCAAACCCTCGCGCGTCGTGAAGGTGGCGGCCAGGTACGCGTCGTTGGCTGCGGTGATGGTGAAGTCCGGTGCGTTCGGCTTGAGCACCATGACGGGCACCGGCGATCCTGCGAACAGGGCGTGGTAGCGCGCCTCGCTCTCGCGCAACGCCGCCTCGGCGCGGAGGCGCTCGGTGATGTCCACGAAGGTCAGCACGATGCCCGCGATGTGGTCGTCCTGCGTGCGGTAGGGTTGCAGCCGGGCCAGGAACCAGCCATCGCCGGGCGTGCTGATGGTCCGCTCGACCGGCGCGAGGTTGGCGAGCACCCGGGCGGCGTCCGCTTCGAGTTCGGGGTAGTCGAGCCGGTGTTTGAGGTCGGTCAGCGGGCGACCCACGTCGGTAGGGATCAGGTTGAAGAGCGCCACGGCAGGCGGCGTGTAGCGGGTGATGCCCAGTTGCCGGTCCAGGAAGACGGTGGCGATCTGGGTGGCTGCCATCAGGTTGTGCAGGTCGCCGTTGGAATGGTCCAGCTCGTCCACGCGGGCCTTGAGCTCGGCGTTGACGGTCGTCAGCTCCTCGTTGATGGCCTGGAGTTCCTCGCGGCTGGTTTCCAGTTCCTCGCTGGCGCTGCGCAGTTCCTCGTTGATGGCCTGGAGTTCCTCGACGCTGGACTTGTGTTCCTCAATGGTGACCTCGTGCTGCTCCTGCACGTCGCGCAGGCGGCCCTTGACCCGCGTCAACTCCCTCTCCAACTGCTGCGTCAGCGGATCGGCCGGGGCGACGGCCGGGGCGACGGCCAACGACGGCGCGGCGGCGCGCGGGGTGAAGGTCACCACGAGGTAGCTGGCGGCCTCCTGCACCGGAGTGACCTGGAGGTCCACCCCCTGCCGCTGGCCGTCCAGTTCGAACGCCAAGTCCGTCACCCGCACGGTCTGCCCGGTCTCGGCAGCGCGGGCGAGCGCCCCGCGCATTTCGATGCGTAGGGTCGGGTGGATCGCCTGCAACAGGTCGCGCGTCATTTCCCCCTCGCCGAACTGCAAGTAACGGCCCGCGCCGCCCGAAAGGTGCAGGATGTCGTGCTGGGCGGTGACGATCAGGCTGGCTGGTCCGCCCCGCGCCAAGATGTGCAGGTAGGCCTCGCTGGTCGCTTCCCGGTCGCCCACGCGTTCCAGGCGCGGCCTGAAGGAGGACGCTCCGGCTGGCAGCGCGGCGGGAGCCGCCGGTAGCACGGGTCGCTCGAAGTCCTCGCGCACCTGCAGGGCGCGCGTCAGCGTGCTCACGCCCACGGGCACCGGCAGGTTCAGCTTCACGGCGGGCTGCGCGGCGTAGAGCCGGGCCTTCTTGTCCAGCGGCGTGAAAAATTGGCCCGTGTCGTCCGCCGACTCGCTGGTGCCCAAGAAAAGCAGGCCCGCGCGAGCGAGCGAAAAGTGGAACACGTCCAGCGCCCGCTGCTGGGCGTCGCGGTTGAGGTAGATGAGCAGGTTACGGCAGGTGACCAAATCCAGCTTGGAAAAGGGCGAGTCCTTGAGCAGGTCGTGCTGGGCGAAGAGCACGGCCTCGCGCAGTTCGCGCCGCACCCGGTAGCCGCGGTGCTCCTTGACGAAAAAGCGCGCCAGCCGCTCCTCGCTCACGTCGGTCGTGATGGTAGAGGAATAGATCCCGGCCCGTGCGCTGCCCACCACGTCCTCGGCCAGGTCGGTGGCGAAGATCTGGATGCTCGGCGGCGCGGTGAGGGCGCGCGCGTGCTCGAAGAGCAGCATGGCCACCGAGTACGCCTCCTCGCCCGTGGCGCAGGCCGTCACCCACACGCGCACGATGTCGTTGGACCGCTTGCCGCGGAAAAGCTGGGGGATGTGTGCTTCCAGCACCGCGAACGCCTCCCGGTCGCGGAAGAAGTTCGTCACCGAAATGAGCATGTCCTGCAAGAGCGCCCCCGCCTCGCCTGGGTGCGTGCGCAGGAAGGTAAGGTACTCCGGCAGGGTGTCGCTGCCATTGATCTGCATGCGCCGGCTGATGCGGCGCAGCACCGTGGCGCGCTTGTAGTAAGAGAAATCCCGGCCCGTGCGGGCGTGCAGGAAGGCCAGGACCTCGCGCAGTTCGGTATCCTGCGCGTCGGGGCTGAGCGGCGTGGCCTCCGCCTGTTCTGATTCGCCCTCGACAGGCAGCCGGATGCGTCCCTCGCGGGCGAAGTATTCGAGCAGGCGGGCGGGCATCTCCCGGGTTTTGAGCACCCAATCGACCATGTTTGTGGCGATGGCGCTGCGCGGCATGGAATCGTGCTCGGCCTCGTCGGGATCCTGCGCCACGGTCAGCCCGCCGCGCTCCTTGACGCGCTTGAGGCCGATGGCCCCGTCGCCGTCCGCCCCGGAGAGGACGATGCCCGCCGCGTGCGCGCCGTGGGTGTCGGCCAGGGTGCGGAAGAACACGTCCACCGCCACGCGCTTGCCGTGTTCGGGCTCCAGGGTGGCGAGCTTGAGGTGGCCGTCCACGGAAAGCAGGTGCTTGCCCGGCGGGATGACGTACACGCGGTTGCCCTCCACGGCCATGCCGTCCTGCGCCTGCACGACGGGCATGGGCGTGTGTTTGGCCAGCAGTTCGGGCAGGGTGCTGACGTGCTCGGGCGAGAGGTGGAGCACGACGACGAAGACCAGCCCGCTGTCGGCGGGCATGTGGCCCGGAAAAACTCGACCAGCGCCTGGATGCCGCCCGCCGAACCGCCCAGGCAGACGGTGGGGATCAACCGGTAGCCGCGCGTGGGCACGACGTTGTCCAGTTCGTCGCCAATTTCCTGTTCGACCACGTCCGGCGAAACCGCGGGCAGCCCGGCGGTTGCAGCAGATCCCGGAGTAACGGGGTTCTGGTTGGCTGAGTCGATGGCAGCATCAACGGCGTTGTCGCTGTCTTTTTCAGTGGACATCGTGTTTTTAGTTTACCAACCGCCGCGCCAAAAGCCGAGTCTTTAAAAACGGCCCTGCCGATGGCAGTTTACCAAAGAAGGTCAGATCAGAAATCCCGGGTTTTGCCTCGAGATACGTCCAAGACTCCGTTCGGGGTGACCGCGGGCACCACATTCAGAGGAAATCTGCAACCGGTGGAATGATTGTTCCCACAGCGGTTTTCAAAATGGATGAACTTCAGCAGAAGCTGGCGGCAGCCCCGCAGAAGTACCCAAGGCGCCCGGAGGTCGCCAGCCACCTCCAGCAAAAACGGACGCTCAGCCAGTTTAAAAACCGCTGTAGGTGAGGTCAACTCATCCGCGAGGAGCATCGGCCAGCGCGGGTCCAAGAAAAAGGCGGGCCGTGTCCTCTGACGTTCGAGAACGGCCTCGACGAACTGCTGGTTAAAGGTGGAACCGGGGACCCCCGAGTTCGGGATACTTATGCACCGTTTGCGTCTGCCAATCCTTTATCCCCGGCGGCAGCTGCCCCAAAGTCGCTCCCGCCGAGATCAGAAGGATCGCCGCAACAACGAAGGGCTTCGGCCAACGGTGACGAGCACTGATGAGGGCAGTGAAGAAAAAATCGCTCCGGTTCACCGCACATTCCTTGCAGCAGGGACCGCCGCGAGGTTTGCCCGCTTGCTTCAACCGACCGCCTGAAAATACTTTCCATCGGCATCGACCTCTATTCGGGGGCTTGCATCTGGTGCAAAAACCCGGCGGTTTCCAGGTCGCCCGCTTGCGTGGCGCGGGTGAGGGCGGTGCGTCCCTCCGCGTCACGGCGGCCGAGATCCGCGCCCGCCTTGATGAGCTGTCGCAACGTCAGGCCAGGAGTATGTCCGCAAGCCCGCATCACCGGGGTGACCTGATCGTTTCCGCACGCATTTGGATCGGCTCCCGCCTTGAGCAAATCTGCGCGGAAATCGCTCATTTCGCCGTAGTCCCAACAAAGGGTAGCGATCAGCGGGGTGGTGCCATCTTTCGGGTTGCGGAAATTGATGTCCGCGCCTGCCTCGATGATCGCCCGGGCCACGCCGGTGTTGCGGCCGAACAAGGCGTTCATCAACGGGCTGTTGCCCTTGGTATCCGCAGCGTCGGGCGACAACCCCGCAGCCAACAGTTCCCGGATGAGGGCGAGGTTGCCGCGCAGGGCAGCGTTGTTGAGATTCCACACGGGGTCGTCGTGCCGCTTAGGCTGCTCGTTAATTCCGTTGCGCCGCAGGAGGTCGAGCACGCGCTGCGAACCCTCGTCGTAGGCGATCTGCGTCACCGTGCCGTGCTGCGGATTCGCCTCGTAGGCGTTCGCGCCGAGCCAGAGCAGCCACTGCATGCCGTGTTCGTTCGTGCGCACGGCGGCCCAGCTGATTTCGGTGTGCCCATCCCACCGCACGGTGAATGGGTTGGCCCCCTTGACGATCAGGAAGCGGCGCATGGCGTCCAACCCACCGCCGAGCCAGCCCATCGTGGTCATGAGGGGGCTTCTACCCTGGTGATCCGACGCGTTGGGGTTCGCTCCCAGCAACAGCAGATAGAACACCACGTCGGGTTGCGCTGCACCGAGCGCCTGGTGAAGGGCGGTGCGGCCGGTATCGTCCTAGGTGTTGATGTTCAGCCCGGAACTGAGCAATTTGTCCAAGCGTATCAGGTCGCCGCGCCGCGCCGCATCCTGAAGTCCGTTCCTGATCATCTCAGGCAAGACCTGCGGTTGCTGGACGAAGGTCTGATGGCGGAGTGCGCTGTAGTCATCGAGCAACCGGGCCATCTCCGGGTTGCTGCTCGTACGTGCCAGGAGGTCTGGTTGCACGGCGTCGGCTTGTCCGGCGAGGTGTGGGTTCGCACCCAGCCACAGGAGCCATTCGCTAAGCTGGAGATCGCCTCTGCGCACGGCCAGCAACAGCGGGCTGCTCCCATCATTTGCCAGACGATTGACATCGGCTTTGGCCAACACAAAAAGCAAGGCCATCCACTTGTCGCCGCGCTCAATCGTATCGAACAGCGGGGTGCGGCCGGCTCCGTCGGGAGTATTCGGGCTAGCTCCCCGCAGCAAGAGGAGCAAGGCCGGTTCCTCGTCGCCGCCGCGCGCCGCCCAGTGCAAGGCCGTCCGGCCAGCGGTGTCGCGGATGGCGTCCAGCGAACCGCCGGTGCCGTCGAGGAGGGTTTTGAACTCCGGCAATTTTTCAAATGGCAGCGATTTCCTGAGCGCGGCGATCAACTGGGGATCAGTCGCGGTGCGCGCAGGAGAAACAGCAATGACCGGGGTGGCGGATGGGGTCGGCACCTCCGGGGCTGCCGCGACGAGGCGAAGCTTCGGGACCGGTGTCACCGGTGCCGCTTCGGCGGGGCTCGCTTGACTGCGAATCATGGGCACAGCCGCCAAGCCGAGGACCGCAGTCACGCCACCGGCCAAACCCCAGCGGAGTCGCCACAGGAGCAAGCGGTGAAGTGCCCGTTGCGCGAGGGCGACGGCGTGGACCGCGACCGGTTCCACGGCCGCGCCACCCTTCAACGCGGCGGCCACCGTGCGCGCCGCCGCGTCGACAAACAGGCTGGGCTGAGCCAGCGGAGCGGACGACTTGACCAGCGCGGCCAGATCGAAAACGACGGTCCGGGCGAGACCTTGCCGGGATAGACGCTTGTGCAACAAGGCCCGGGCGCGGGTTAGCCGCATGGAGATTGCGCTGGGTGTGCATCCCTGCCGTATGGCGATGTCTTCCACGGAAACCTCCTCGAAATAATGCTGGATCACGACGATGCGCAGCTTCGCAGGCAACCGGTTGACGGCTTCATCCAGTTCGGTGGCAACGCATCCGTGCGGATGTTCCTCTGGCTTGACCCGCATGTCCGTACGCCGCCAGGCTTCCTGCTCCCTCGCCTGCCGCCGCACGCCTGCCTTGTGCATATCGAGGGAAATCTGTCGGGCAACGCGGTGGAGCCAGCCTCCCAGTCCCCGGCTGGCATCGATCCGCGCGGCTTTGAGCGCCAGTGCCACGAACGTAGATTGTGCCGCATCCTCTGCTCTGTCCACGTGGCCGAGGAGGCGGTAGCAGGTGCCAAAAACGAGCGGCGTATAACGCTTGATGAGCTGCCGAAAAGCGTCGTCTGTGCCGACTTTTAGATATTCTTGCAGGAGGGCTGCGTCGGAGACTGACTTGGTAACCATGTTGGCGAGCTGATGGAAGTGGTCTGGAAGAGCAGGGTTCTTTTCCAGATAAACCGACGCCCGCGGCACCGAGTACACATCAAATTTGCGGATGAACGAATTTGTTGCGTTGGTCAGACCGACTTATTCCGCCCCGTGCAAAGGCAACTGGGCGAGCCGTTGCAGTTCATCATAGGAGGGTGAGTCGATGTCATTCAGGTCCGGTCCTTTGCCCGGTTCCAACAGGATGTGGAAATCGGCCGTGTCGCCGACGACCTGACCGACCAGGCTCCGATGGCTGAATCGTTCCAGGTTCGGATTTCTCTCCGAAAGATGATAGCCGCCGACATCGACGTACAGTTTGATCTGCTCGGCCGGGACGCCGGATACGTCGAATCCACCTGCTCCGTCCAACGGTACCAGCACGTTATCCCACGCCGATTCTCGGCTGATCATGAGCCGGGTGTCAGCCGGGACTGGCTTGTCGTCGGAGAGCACCACGCGTCCAGAAAACCGATGCGCCGGGGTCGCCTGCCAATCGCCCAGATCGTTCGTGCCGCCATCCCCCGCGCTGACAAACTCGCGCCGACAGGCCACTCCCCGCGAGCGTAACGGGTCCATCTTGCCGAAAACCTGGAACTTCAGGCTGGCCGGCACGTTCCGGAAAACGAAACACCCGTCCTCACCAGTGACCGCCTGCATCCCGTTGAAATACTTGCCGCACTGTCTTTCTTCGGTGCTGAGGCCGAGAGTTACGCCCGCTAGTCCTTGCCCATCTTTGACCAGGCGGCCACGCACCGTCGCGCCGGGCTTGAGCCTCAACAGCATCGCCTTGCCCGCTTCGAGCCTTGCCCAACGCGGGGCCAGGCCCGTCGCGCTCACCAAGGTTTGCAAGGCGGTAAAATCCTTGCGGCCACGGAGACAAAATCCACCGTCTCCGTCGCTGACCGCCATCCCGTCAGTCGTGTCATTGCCGCCCCAGCGTGTGCTGTCTTTGTTTTCCACGCCCTCCACGTCGATAATTGCCCCGACGACCGGCGCGCCCTCGGGCCCGATCATCCGGCCGGTGATCTGACGTTCGGACGGAGCCTGCGAGGGATCTTTGGCCCGGAGGGTCAACGTCACCAGACCGGCCTCCGGCAGGATCTTCGCCCGGATCGCCGGTTCGTACCCGGGTGCCAACGCGGCGATGCAAAAATCCAGCGCGGGATCGAGCGAGGGCAGCCGGAAATTGCCATCGGCATCGGTAACGACTTTCTTGCCGCAATCGGGGTAGTTGGCAGGGCAGAGTGGACTGCTGCCTTGGCGGGGGCCAGCGGCCAGAATTATCACCTGGACATTCGGCGCGGCAACTCCTGTCGCGTCCAGAATCCGACCAGTGAGATCCGGCCGCGCGGGCGGCTCGGCAGAGCCTCGGACGAAGCCGCCGGAACCCATGGCGAAAAGCAGCGCGAGGAGCAAATTGGCAAGTTTCATTGGATGAGTGCGCTTTTAGAGACGAGAGAGACTATCGGGCCGGGGGCGGTACCACGTTGGCGATGGTCGCCCGCAATTGGGCAGGCGGCAGGTCACGCGCCGTCAGTTTGCCGTCGGGTCCGAGGAGCAACGTCGCGGGCAACGCATCCACGGACAGTGCTTCGGTCAAGGCCACCTTGGCGCGGCCGTCCAGCACGACTTGCGTGCCTGGCAAGGCGTTCGTCCGGGCGAACTGCCGGGCGCTTTGCGGTCCATCGTCCAGCGACACGCCGAGCACCACCAGCGGGCCGTCCACACCGGCGGCTTCAACCGTCCGTTTCCATTCCGCGAGTTGCTCGGCCGGGACCGGTGCCCAACTCGCCCAGAACATGAGCAGCACGTGCCTGCCCCGGTAGTCCGACAGTTTGATTTCCCGACCGCCGTCGATGGCCGTCGCGGCGAAATCCAGTGTTTGGCGTTTGGGCAACTTGGAGGTGTCCACCGCAATTTCCACGGGGCCGATTTCCACGGGGCCATCCACCCCGCCGGGCTCGACCGGAGGGACGACCAAAGTGCGCTTGAACGTGCCTAACGGGGTGTATTTCCACTGGTGCTCGACCAGATCGGCCTTGTGCAATTCCGTTTCCCACTCGTAAGTTCCTGGCGGGATGCCTTCGACGCGAAAACTACCGTCGCTGGCAAACTCGGGTTGGTAGGTGTCCCGGTCGGTGTAGCTGTTTCCTGAAAGGTAACGTTTATTTGCCCGGTGATAATCTTCTTGGCGAACATAGTCGTCGTAGGCGGGGCCCTCTCCTTCTCTATCCGGTCCCTTCGGGAACTGGCGTGACAACAGGCAGGTGCCCACATCTTTGCCCCAGTCGATCTCGGCGTCCGGCGGCACCACGCGGAACCTGCCGGTCAGCGTGCGCCCGGTGGCGCGGTAGTCGAGCCGGGAGGTTTCGCCCGCCCTGATTTCCACCACGACCGGGTGATTCTGCGGCCAGGCACCTCGGCTGACCTTGGTGCAAAGCAGGGTGTAGTTGCCCGCCGGCACCTTGGGAAAGTCGAAGTGCCCGGCGCGGTCGGTCGCCAGGATGTATTCCAGCGACACCCGCTCGGGAAAATTGGCTGGGTAAAGCGACAACCGCTGTTCCGCCTTCGGTTGCCCGTTGATGGCGAGCGTTCCCTCCAGCCGCCCCCAAGGCAGCAAGGAAGTTTCCGCCTGCTGCCGCAACTCCCCCAACCGGATGAAGCGGTAGCCCTGTTCGTGCACGATGATCGCCAGCGCGTCCGGCGCGCCGGGCGGCAGGGCGACGACCCCGGCGGCATCCGCCACCACCGTGCGCTTGTGTTGCTGTTCGACCCTGGGCTTTTTTTCTCCCAGGAAGAGAAGTTGCGTGTAATCCCCGTTCGACTGCGCGGGGTCCGGCACGACCACGCTCGCGCCAGCGGCGGGCTGGCCCTCAGGCAAACGCAGGACCGTGCGAGTGCTGCCAGCCTTGCGGAGCGTGACAGGGAGGTCTAGGCCGCCTCGGTTGACGTTCAGCGGATCGCTCTTGAAAGGTTCCAGACCCGCGGACTTGACCCACACACGGAAATCCCCGCCGTTGGTCAATTGCATCGGGACAACGGCGGCGTAGGCTCCGTCATGACCTTCGCCGACCTTTGTCGGCGGATCGAAATCGTTGATGCTTCCGCCCGGAGTTTGTCGAGAAACAGCGACGGTAAATGTCTCCAGCGACCGACCGGTTTCGTCGGCGGCCTTGACGTGGAGCAATGTGCCGAAGGCGTCACCTTGGTACATGGTGAGCGTTTGCTCCGCGCCGTTGGCAGCCAACGGGAGGACGCGTTGTGCGCAGCCCTTGGCGTTGAGGTTGTACACGGTGGGTTCAACCGGAGCCAGGTCCCAGGAGACGCGTCCGTCCGCGTTGGTTTCTCCCTGCCACGACAGGGCAGGTTCGACGGAGCCGATCTTGGCACCGGCAACCGGCTGTCCATCCGGGTCGACGACCCGCAGGCGCAAGGCGGCAGGAGGATGCATCGTCAACGCCAATTCCGGCATCCCCGGCGTGACCGTCACGACCTCCGAGCGGATCGCCAAGCCAAGGCCGGTGAGCGTGAGCAGGAACTGGTGCGGGTCGCGGCCCGGCAAGAGGAAGCGCCCGTCCGCGCCGGTTTCAGAAACGGAGATTGGCCGCAAGCCATGCCGCCTGTCCGTCTCGGTGATCTTGACGCCCGCCAAGGGGCAGCCATCCGGGGCGAGCACGGTGCCGCGCACGTCGGTGCCGCGTGGGAACACGCACACCAAGTTCCCGCGCTGGGCAGCCGCCAGGTCGATTAGTTCTCCGCCGATGGCAGAATATTTCCAGCGGGCCAGCGGGGTGTGGAACCGGGCCAACGCGCCGTCCGCGCGCTGAAAGTCAAGTTGCAGCACCTCGATCCCGTTCGGGAAATTCGGACAGGACCAGCGTCCGGTTGCATCCGTCACTGCGTCGGGTTGGAAAGTGGGATCGTAAAACGGGTACTCCTCAATGGGCTGTGGGTCCTCGTTGCTACGGCGCGGATCGCAGATGCCCTTGATAGTTACGTGGACGCCGGCGAGCGGCTGTCCATCAGGGTCGCGCAAGGTGCCGCCGATGGTTTCGCCCCGTTCCAGCTTGACGGTGTATTCCGGCGGAATCACCGGCTTGGGCTTGCCGACAAAGGCATTTTCGCCGATCCCGCGCGGTGCGTGGCCGGAAGCGAAAACCCCCAGTCCCAAGCCGCCCCACTGGAGACCGTCCGGGATCGCAAGCACGCCCGCCGCATCCGTGTGCAGGAGCGGCGGCCCACCGGCGGGGAAGGACACGTTGCGGCCATAGCCTCTCACGACACTGGCTCCCGCGATGGGCTGTCCGGTTTCGGCATCGAGAACCCGCAGGCGCAGCGGTTTGGCGGCGGCGGCGTCGGGTGTTTGGGCCTGCGTCGGGCGGACGGCATCCGTCAGGCACGTCACGGCGATCCCCGCCATCAACCCAGCCGCCAGCCAGGACCACTTTCTCCCTGGCCGGAAGGTAGCGATGGAACGGATGCGCCGCGCCATTTGTTGACGGCCTTCCAGGATGCCGACCAATCCCGGAGCCTTGGAAGGTCGTGCAAACTCCTCCAAGAGTTTCACGATGGTCAGGCCGTACGTCCTGGCTTCGCCCATCCCCGAGCAGGACAGCGCGAGGGCATCGCACGCCAGCTCGCGGTCGGAGCGCAACCGGGCAAAACCCACCCACACCAATGGGTTGAACCAATGGATGGCTTGCAAGGCGGTCGCCAGCCAGTTCACGACCACGTCGCGGCGGCGGACATGGGACAGTTCGTGCAGAAACACGTACCGAAGTTCCTCCGGGGAAAAGCGTCGGATCAAACCCGGCGGCAAGAGCAATTGTGGCCGGTACACCCCGAAAAGCGCGGGGCTTTTCATGAGGGTGGTTTCCCGCAAAACAATGGGCGTTCGGACGCCGGTCTGTGCCTGACAGCGCTCCAGCAAGGCGAGCACCTCCCGGTCCGTCACCGGCGCAGCGCGGCGCACCCGTAGAGCCAGCCAGCAAGTGGTCCAAACAATGTAAGCCAAGAAGACCGCCATCCCGCCCAACCAAATCCACACCGCCAGCAGGGACCAAGCGAATGGGCGGTGCGACGGGGACAACGCTGCCGGTGAGGCGGTCCCGGGAGAAGGAGCGACCGCCGCCGGAGCACCCCGGCCATTACCTTCATCGGCAGGAGGAATTTTCGCCAACGCGGACCCAGCGGAAGCCGGTATCACGTTCGCCGCCGGCAGGGTTGATGATGATAGTGCCATCGTCGGTGCAACGGACGAAACAGTCGGCGCTATGGCTGGAGCAGCCCTGTACAAGGTAACCTGGGCGGCGGTGGGTCGGATGACGTTGAAGATGCTCAGCGGACTCTCGGGCGAGAACGGCACCACCAGACGCAGCAACACAAGTCCCCAGAGGTTGTAACGCCAGCGCGCGGATAACCAACGCCGCGCCAGCCATTGCACCAGCAGCACCATGACGATCACCAACGCCCCCTGGCACGACAGCCAGCACACGCCTGTGAAGACCCGGGATGCCGCTACGCTCAAAACGCCGGGACTCATTGCTGGCCGCCCTCCAGAATTTTCTTCAACTCGCGGATTTCTCTGGCTGATAGTTTCCGATGCTCGACAAAGTGTGCCAGCATGGGCCGAAGCGATCCCCCGAACACCCGCTCCAAAAAAGAATCGCTCTCTCTATCCACGCATTGCTCTGCGGTGAGCAGTGGATAATAAAAGTAAGCCCGCCCCTTACCTTTAAAACCAAGCGCGCCTTTTTTCACCAACCGACCGATGAGGGTTTGGGTGGTTTTCGGGTGCCAGGCAGGATCGTCTTTCTGGAGGATCTCCAAGATCTCACCGGCGGATAACGGCGAACGGCCCCAGAGAACCTGCATGATCTTCCACTCGGTTTCGGTGATGCTCGGCAGTGATTTCATCGCTTTGGCTTACGTCTGTAAGTAAAATGCTTACA
Source organism: uncultured Chthoniobacterales bacterium (assembly GCA_964242205.1). Classification (GTDB taxonomy): domain Bacteria; phylum Verrucomicrobiota; class Verrucomicrobiia; order Chthoniobacterales; family SZAS-18; genus CAHJWO01. Next base: position 5,619 of record CAXTBX010000077.1, on the reverse strand, counting down.
GACGTAAGCAAAAGCGGCAAGAAAAATCTTCCGATCCCGCAAAAATCTTGCCCTTGCGCCAGGTGACGCCGTACTGGCCGGGTCGCCGCAATCGGCGACCGTTCGCGATGCGATCATGCTCGGACGAGAGTTCAGGGCGCAAACTGCTGGATGTCCACCGTGGCATCAATGGGTAACAATGGATTGCTCCTGCCCAGGTGTGTGCCGTCGTATTCTCTCGTCCGGCTGCCTTGATGGATGACAAAGCGCACAAGGTTGTTTGGGTCAACACCAAGGCGTCGCATCAGGGCAGCGGCGGTGAACGGCTCGACATCCTCGGGCACCTGTTTCCAGGACAGGTTCTCGCCCGGGAAGACCGGCGCGGTGCCGGGCAGCGGTTGAACCATGGCGCACGAATAGAACTTCGGCTTGAGCAGCGAACTCGCTTGCAAGCCGTTCTCCCCGGTATGAAAATTTTGGAGTGGCACGCCGTTGAGCGTACCGGCGACGTTGCGGCTCAACGCACGGTCGAGAAAAGCCCGGACGGGCGCGCCAAAACCCGTCCACTGTGCGGGCGGCACTCCGGCGACGGGAGAAATCTCCACAACATCACCCCAGCGCAAGGGCGGGTCGTGGCGGCGGATATCCTCTGCGGCGGCGTCGGGCAAGGTGGAATTGATGATCGCCGTGAAATCCACGGAGACGTGTTCCTCCCCGGCTCCAGCTTCCGAGAGCCGATGAATCACGATTTTCGACAGGTCAGGATTTGGGACGAGCAGGGGCTGCGTATACGCCTGCATGAGCAGTTCACCCAAGGTGCTCGGGTCCGTGTCATCCTCGAACCGCGTGAAAACGGTCTCGGCAAACAACCGACCGGGCGCAGCGAAGCTGATCGTCCTACGGCGCGCCGCCAGCGCCGCAGAGTCCTGGGCTGGCAGCAGCGGGATGATGAGGCGGTCGCCGTCGGCCAACTGGGCCAAGAGCGGGTTGCCCCCAGCCTTTTGTTGGTCCGGTCCGGCGGCGCCGGTTTCCGGGTGACCGCCCCGCAGGTCCACCGTCCAGACCCGGGCGGCTCCGTCCGTCGTGCGCTCCACCCGGACCGCGTCGAGGCGCGCCCGGGGTTCCGCGGCCGTCAGCCGGGCAACCAATTCGGAAAGGGTCCAGGTGGGCAGCGGGGAAACCGTGGGAGCCCATCGCTCGATGGTGAGTTCCTGCCCCGCAAGGTTTGGCGGCAGGCGGTGGGTGGAGGTAAATCGCTTGTTTTGAGAATTTTTCCACGGCGGCTCAGCCAGCGTCAGCGTGGCCGCACGGTCGCCGATCTGCACCGAGACCGTTCGCTTTAAAGTGGCGGGCAGGGCGCGAAGCCAGTCCATATGATCGCCTCCCGTGCTGTTGTCCGATTCGAAGACGACGACATCTCCCCAGCGGAGCACGGGCCACTTCGAGGCGTCGCCGGGACCGTCGCCGAAACGCAGCGTGAGCTTCGGTGCGAGCGGGCTGCCGGCGCGATAGATGCCAACCGTCAGATCGTTGAGCGGCAGGGAGAACTGCGGCTGCTCGGCGGCCATTTGCAGCATCAGCCCGACCAGCGTGGGCGGTGCGTCGAAATCCGCTTGCGGCACAACGCGCAGCGATCCGCTCGGCGACGAGTACGCCAGGCTGAAAAACGCCGTCACTGCCTGCTCCTTGTTGAGCTTGGGAGCGACGTGGGGATAATAGAATTCCCGTTGGGCCTCTTTGGATTCGAACAGGTCAAACGGCGTCTGGTTCTGCGAATCGCGGGCGTCCACGTCGGCCCCGCTGTCGATCAGCCAGCGCAGGGTAGCCTTTTGCTCGTCGTGCAGGCCACCACTGTGGATGGCGCAATAATGATGGAGCGGCGTGCTCTTGCGAGCATCCCGCGCGTTGATGTCCGCGCCGTGGGAGAGCAGCCACGCGGCAACTTCCTGCGGGTAATTTTCCGAAGGCGCGCAATCAAAGAGCGGCGTCTGTCCTTTATCGTCGTGAGTGTTGATGTCCGCACCTTGCGCGAGCATGGCCTCCCAGACGGGGGTGTAGACGGCGAATCGAGCTTTGAATGTTGCCATGGGCTCCAATCCGTCTGCGGTCCGTCGCCGTAGACCGCCAACCCAGATGCTGCGGGAAAGCGGAGTATCACCGCCCGAGGATCTTATCTGCAGGCGACCGCGGTCGAGCAGCGACGGCACCATGTCGGGCGTGCCTGACGCCGCCGCAGACAAGGCCGTGGCTCCGCTGTCGCTCACAAAATCCACCTTTGCTCCGTGTTGGATGAGCAATTTTGCCGTTGATTTCGCTCCTTCGAACAAAGCCTCGATGAGCGGGGAAGAACGCTTTTTGTCCACGTTGGGCCAGACGCTAGCGTACAAATTTGGGTCGGCACCGTGGTCCAGCAGAAAGGAGATCAGCGCGTCGTCGGCGTTGGCCAGCACGATGAGCAGCGGCGTGCTGGCCAACGGGTCGCTCGGCGATTTGTCTTCGCTGGTCTTTAATTCCGGTCCCCAGCCGCGATGGACAGTCCCTTCGGTGGCAAACCGCTGGGTAAACACGACGTTCGCGTTGGCCCCTTTCTCAAGCAGGAGCCGGGCAATTTCGTTGCGGCGAAAATAGCAAGCCGCGTGCAGGGCCGTCCACCCGTCGGGCGTAGCGGCGTCGAGACCGGCCCCGTGCGCGAGCAGGATCTCCGCCAAACGCTTGTGGCCTCCGGCGACGGCGACCTTAAGCGGTTCGCCGCCGTTATCGCTGCCGTTCGCCTTCGCGTCGTGTTCCAACAAAAACGTTGCGACGCGCTCCCAGCCGTGTTGCGCGGCCCAGGTCAACGGCGTGTAACCCGCCATTGGACCATCCTCGGCGGCCAAGGCGTTCAACAGGTCCGGGCTGTTCCTGACCAGATCGCGCACGCGCGCCAGTTCGTTGGCTTCCTCCACGGTGAGGGTTTCCGGCGCGCTGCCGGGCGAATTTACGGCGGGCGCTGGCACACCGAGCGCGGCAAGGCGCTCGCGGCCGAGCTTGACGAGCGTTTCCTGGTTGGCGAACTCTGCCAGGAGACGCTGATAAAGGGCCGTGGTCTCCGTCTTGTTGCCTTGAGCGGCGCGGATTTCCGCGAGCCGGAACAAAGCCGTCGCCGCCAGCGTGCGTTGGGAATCGTAGTGTCCGACAACCTCCGCGTAGGCGGTGGCGGCCTTGCCCGGATCACGATTGGCTTCTTCCTCGAATAATCCCTGGCGCAGCAGTTCGGCGGGGTCTTTGCCGGCAGCGTCCGCATGGCCGATCCGGGCCAGCGACAACGCTCCGCATAACAGACCAACGATCAAGGTAAGTTTGTGCATAAGCGGATTATGTCCAAAGAGCCCGGGCTGATTGTCATGGTCTGGTCATTTCTGTTCCAGCCGGTAACCGATCCCGTGGACCGTTAGCAAGTGACGCGGGCGGGCCGGATCGACCTCCAGCTTCGCGCGCAGGCTCAGAAACTGGTTGTCTACGGTGCGCGTAGTCGGGTAGGCGTTGTAACCCCAGACGGCGTCGAGAAACTGCTCACGGGTGATCGGTTGTCCCAGGTGTTCCGCCAGCAACTTGAGGATGCCGAACTCCTTCGCCGTCAACGCGACCGTCTGACCGGCGCGTGTGCAAACGTGTCGGACAAAATCCACCGCCACCTCGCCGAACACGATTTGTTCTGCCACCGTGGCGCGACCCTCGACGCGGCGCAGCAGCGCACGCACGCGGGCGAGCAGTTCGCGGCTGCTGAAAGGTTTGACCAAGTAGTCGTCTGCCCCCGCGTCCAGACCGGTGACCCGGTCGTCGATCAATCCCTTGGCAGTCAGCAACAGGATGGGCAAAGCGGGCAGGCGGCAACGCACCTCGCGGCAGACGGCGTAGCCGTCGAGCTTGGGCATCATCACATCGAGCAGCAGCAGATCCGGCGGATCGTCGAGCGCGCGCTCCAAGCCATGCCTACCGTCCGCCGCGGCGACAACCCGGTAGCCTTGCGCTGCAAAGAGATCGATCAGCGCGGTGCGCATCGGCTGTTCATCTTCGACGATCAATATGCGAGGCATGAGCGAGAAATTTCAAAGAGTTTCGATGCTGTCGGGTGAATGCCTGAGCAAAACGAGCGTGAACATGGCACCTTTGCCCGGTTTGCTCTCCAACCTGACCCGTCCACCGTGCGCTTCGGCAATGTGTTGCACGATGCTGAGGCCAATGCCGGCACCTTGCGTTTCACGGCGCAGTTCGGCACCGAGCCGATAGAATCTCTCAAAGATCTTTGCGTGCTCGGTGGGAGGAATACCGGGGCCGTCGTCATGCACCGAGAGTTCCCAAAGACTATCGCTGGTGACGCGCGAAGTGACTCGAATGCGAGTATCTTCGGGCGAAAACTTGATGGCGTTTTCCAGCAGATTGACGAGCGCCTGCCGGACGGCGAGGCCGTCGCACATGGGTGGCGGTTCGATGGGTTGCAGTTCCGGGGTTAGTAACTGCCGCCGCTGGGCGGCGCGAGGCTGCATCAGCGCCAAGGCATCATGGACGAGGGCGTTCACGTCGGTCTCAGCGACCGTGTAGGTCTTGCGGTTTTGCTCGATGCGGGCGAAGTCGAGTACGTTGTCGATCAACGCGCCCAGGCGGCGGCATTCTTCGACAAGGTGATGATGGTATTCGCGCTGGCGCACTTCGGTAGGCACCGCGCCGGTTGCGAGGTTTTCGGCCATCAGTCGCATCGCTGCCACTGGCGCGCGCAGTTCGTGAGAGACACTGGACACGAAATCGCTTTTGAGTTGGCTCAGGCGGCTCTCGTGCGCCAGCGCCCGGCGCATGCTCCAGAAGCCCGCCAGGACAGCGGCGAACGCACAAACCAGCAACGCGGCCAACCAGACAGTCTGCCGACGTTGCTGCGCGAACAGACGTTCCGGGGAAGCGACGACGACGCGGACGGACAGCCCGTCCAGCTTGCGGGATGCGAGCGGCTGCCCACGCGAATCCGTCAAAGCGACATTGTCCAATACGAATTCGACGGCGGCGAAGTCCGGCAGGTACGGCTGCACATGGTCAGCAATCGCTCGCAGCCCATCTCGTAATGCATCCTTGGAGAAAAATTGCCGCGTCGCTTCGTCAGCACCGGTGCGTCGCGCCCACCAAGAGTGGCCGACACGGTCCACCACCCAGAGGGAGTGATCCGCTGCCGTTAGTTCGTAGGTATGCTGCCGCCACACCGCCCGGGCATCCTCGTCCCGGTCCCACTCGGTCTGCCAAGCGGCCAGAGGGCCTGGGTCGGCCCCACGCTCGTGCAGCAACGTGGTGGCAGCTTCCAGCAATGTCGGGGTCAAAACGGAGGGATGATCGCGCAGTGCCGCCGCTCGCAGGGCGGCGGCACGCGCAGGTAACTCGACGGGGCTGGTTTCCAGCCGCAGGCGATGCCAATCAGCCAATGGAACCAGCGGTACACCACTGGGCGCGAGTGCCTCCGGGAAGTCGACCTTCAACCGGGCGAGAGCCGCCATGGCATCATCGTGGGAGGTAGCGGGCTCCAGCGCATACGTATAGAGACGGTCGGCTTCGTTGGGCGGAGTGGGAACCGGAGGTAATGGAAAGAGCTGCAGGGCCGGAGTGGATCGGATCAGCTCA
>CAXTBX010000076.1:0-23498 GCA_964242205.1 uncultured Chthoniobacterales bacterium | reverse complement strand
GAGGTGGCTGACACGCTCTTTGGAACGACTGACACGCTCTCCGAGGTGCCTAACGAACCAAGCTCAGCGACCGGAGGTTCGCTGGAGCGGCTGGTTAGGCCTTTCTCGGCCGGAAGATCAGTTGAAGATCGCCACCGTCTCCGTGAAGCATGAGGAAAGGATCGTCAATTTTGACTTCTGCCGACTTGCTGGCCGACCTGGAGAATTCCGTGAAATGGCCAGTGGGAAACACCATGCTCACCGAACCGTTTTTGTAGTAAACACGAACCGCCTTCAGTGCATGGTCTTTGCCTAGCAAGACCGCGACAATGCACTCCTTCACATCTGGAATGTCCTGAATGTCCTGCATGTTCTCAATCCCATTAAAACGGGCGACAATTTGATAAGGCCGGGCGGCTTCTGAGCTAAAATGAAAGAGTTGGTACCCTTCATCTTTGGCAATCCGCTCAGCCACCGACGCAGGCGAAAGCTCGTCGGCAAACAGAGGTAAACAAGCCAGGACATTCAACAGAACAATGGAGCGCAGAACATGTGATTTCATGATGATAATGTGTTTGGGGCCTAACGGACCCAAGCTCAGCCGCCGCCGGGGCCGAGTCAACGCCGGAACTCGGCAGGAACCCCCAAGGCCCCGGCGGTCGGCTGCAGCGCGTGGTTAGGCCTTTGGGACCTCCCGCAAGAAAAATTCGCTGAACGCCTCAGTTAGCGAACGGACCCATGGTACAGCATCGCTGCTTCCCATAAAATGCAGCATCTTCGGACTCAAAAACTCTTTCTGAAAGTGAAACGTTGCATTCCGCATCAAACGGAGCGCATCAACATTCGGAGATTGCAGCAAAGACTCGATCTTTGCGTCCCTTAATTTGAGTTCGTTGAAACCCTCGATAACAACATAAAGACCCGAGTACCAATAAAACATAAAGACGCCATAATCATCGGCGTGCATAACCATGAATGCTGCGACCGGATTGTCGTCCGGCTCCATTTGATGAGTTTTGGGATTCGCCAATGCCCTGTCAAAATGGATGCGCATTTTGTTGGCAGCGATGAAATACCGATACAATGCGGCGAGCGGTGTCATATTTGGGCCTAACGCGAAGTAGACGAATTAATGTCGCAAAATAAGGCGAAGTTGCGTCGTCTATTACGGAATAGATATGTCGCAGGGCTTGTCACGCGAAAACGTGTCAAAAAAAGCCAATCAGTCAAGTGTGACCTTCTGGGCTAATGCTCAGGGAGCGCAGGTCGCGGAGGGATCAATGGCGTCAGGTCAGCAAGAGACGCAGAGTCCCCGCGACGTTTTTTTCGATGGTGAACAGGCGGGCGCGCTCGGCGCAAAGCGGGCGGGCGGCGGACCGGCGTTGGGGGTCGGCCCAAGCGATGAGCAGGGCAGCCAAGGCGTTGCCGGTGGGGGCATCGGCGGGATCAAACACATCGCCGTGGACGCCGGGGTCGATGATCTCGGCGAAGCCGTTGGCGGGGGTCGTCAAAACGGGGAGACCGGCGGCCAAGGCCTCCAGGCAGGCGTTGGCGAAAGGATCGTAGAGCGTCGGGGCTACGAAAACGTCGGCGGCGGCGTAAGGCGGAGCCATGTCCCGGACCGGGCCAAAGAAACGGACCCGGTCGGTCGGCGCGGGGATCTGACAGGCACGCAGGTCGCCGCGCCCGGCGACGAGCAGCACGGGGCGGAGGGCGGCGGGCAGTCGCGCGAACGCACGCAGGAGGTGGGGGAGGCCCTTACGCGTCCAACCCGTGCCCGCGAAGAGGACGGCGTAGTCGTCGGGGCGCAGGTCGAATTGCGCGCGAGCGCGGGCGCGGCGGGCGGGGTCGGCGGGCGCGAAGCAGGCGGCGGGAAGACCGTTGTAGACGACGGCGATGCGGTCGGCGGGGGTGGCGTAGTGTTCGATGATCTCGCGCCGAACGAGTTGGGAATTGGCGATGATGCGGCGCGCGCCGTCGTGGGCAAACAGGCTTTGCTCCAGCGCGAGGAGTTGGCGGTGCTTCGGGTTAAACGCGCGCAGCAGCGGCTGCCACCAGCGTTCGGCACCCGTGCGGCGCGCCAGCCAGGCGCGGTGCACGCCGTCGCCCGCGCGGTAACAGTCGCATTGCCAGACGCGTTCCAGGCTGAACAAACGGTCGCAGCGGGTGGCGGGCCGGAGGGCGGCGAGGGCGTCGGCGAAGGCGCGCGGGGTGCCGCCCGGAACGGGGATGCGCGCGCGGTGGTCGGGCCAGCGGTCGCGGGGCCACTCGGGACCGGCGAAGAGGACCGGGGCGTGACCGGCGGCTTCCAGGGCGTCGGCCAAGCGGAGGAGGTAGTTTTCCGCGCCGCCCGTGGGGGAATAGCCGCGGCGGACGAGGCCGATCTTCATGAAAAGATGAAGGATGAAGGATGAAGGAGGACGGCGGGAGTTTTAACGCAAAGGCGCAAAGATGCAAAGACTCGCAAAGAGAGAAACCTTGCTATAGTCGGGTGAATACCTGCCCCGATGGAAACCGACTCTTTACCCAAACGTCTGCTTTACGCCATTGGCGCGCGGATTGGCGGGATCGGGCTGGACCTGTGCGCGCAGGAACAGTTGCGGCTCTCGGTGCAGGGCGGGTTTTTAGGGAAGGCTGTGGCTTACCAGAACCGGTGTGCCGACGTGCCCGACGAGAAAGTGCGTTCGCTACGCTGGTCGCCCGTGCGGCTGATCTCGTTCCTGGATCGTCCCTATTACTACGGGGCGAAACGGCGGTACGCCGACCACGTCGCCGCCGGGCTGATGGCGACTGGTGAGTACGATTTTTTCCACGGGTGGTCGGGCGACGCGCTGGACACGTTGCGCGAGGCGAACCGGCGCGGCGTGGCGTCGATGTTGGACATCCCGACGTGGCACGTCGCGCACGGGTTTCGGAAATACGAGAACATTCCGCCGCCGGGCGGGCTGGCGGGGCGCGTGCTGGCGCGCCGGTGGCTGGACCGGCTGCCCATCGTGCCGGGGCGGCTGCGCGAAGAGTACGACCGCGCGACGCTGCTGCTGACGCGCTCGACCTACGCCACGAACACGTTCCTGGCGGAGGGGTTTCCGGCGGAAAAGGTTTTCAACACCGACGAGGGGGCCGACGTGGAGCGTTTCCAGCCCGGCGAGCCACCGCCGCTGTTCCGGGCGTTGTTCGTGGGGGCGCTGATCCAGCGCAAGGGCGTGCACCTGCTGCTCGAAGCGTGGCACCGGCTCAATTTCAAGGACGCCGAGCTGGTGCTGGTCGGGCACGTCCACGACGAGATGCGGCCGTTCCTGGCACGATTCGGTGGGAAGAACGTGCGGCTGGCCGGGAAGGCCGGGCGCGTGGAAGATTTTTACCGGTCGGCGACGGTGCACGTGTTTCCCTCGCAGTGCGAGGGGTGTGCGAAGGTGACGTGCGAGGCCGCCGCGTGTGGGTTGCCGCAGATCACCACGCGCGAGTCGGGCGATGTCGTGGTGGACGGGGTCAACGGGCTGAACGTGCCGTGCAACGACCTGGACGCGCTGTGCGGGGCGTTGGAGCGGCTGTATCGGCAGCCGGAGTTATTGGGCCCGATGCGGACGGCAGCGCGGGCGCGGGCGTTGGAACGGTTTACGTGGGAGGCGTACCGGGGGAGGCTGGCGGAGGCGTACCGGCGGGCGGCAGGAGGGCGGAACGCGGAAGGCGGGTGATGGGCAGCGTCGCGGTGGATGGGTCAGCCCGCGTAGGATTCCATCAGCTTGAGCATCTCGGCCACCGCGCGCTCCAAGCCGACGAAGACCGCGCGGCTCACGATGGAATGGCCAATGTTGAGTTCGCACAGGTGCGGGACGCGCGCGAGAAAGTCAGGCAGGTTCTGGTAACTCAGGCCGTGGCCCGCGTTGACCTGCAAGCCGAGGCTGAAACCGAGGTTAGCGGCGGACCTCAGACGAGTTAATTCATTGGCAGCGGCCTCGCTCGTCGCGTTGGCAAACGCGCCGGTGTGGAGTTCGACGACCGGTGCGCCGAGGTCGGCGGCGGCGCGGACCTGACGTTCGTCCGGGTCGATGAAGAGACTCACCCGGCTGCCGATGGCGTGGAGCGCGGCAATCGTCGGCGCGAGCCCGGCGCTTTGGCCGTAGGCATCGAGGCCACCTTCGGTTGTGATTTCCTCGCGGTTTTCCGGGACGAGGCACACATCCTCCGGCTCGGTTTGCAGCGCGATAGCGAGAATTTCCGGCGTGTTGCCCATCTCCAGGTTAAGCTTGGATCGGATGCTGGCCCGCAGACGGGTTAGGTCGTGGTCCTGGAGGTGGCGGCGGTCGGCGCGCAGGTGGACGGTGATGGACTTCGCCCCGGCGCGCTCGCAGACTGCGGCGGCGGCCACGAGGTCGGGCTCGACGTTGTGGGCGTCGGGCGTGCGAGCGTAACGCGCCTGCCGCAGCGTGGCGACGTGGTCGATGTTGACGCCGAGGGTGAGGCTCATGTCGTTGACCTTGCTCAGCGTTCCCCAGCCCCACTGGCGAGAACTTCTCCCAGCCGGTCCGCCGCCACAATCTGCACCGCCTGATCCATAACGAATCCTTCCTTCAACAGTGCGTTGTAGAGATTCCGTTTGTACTTGGCGATGCGGGCAGCCGTCTCGGGTTTTGCCAGGAAGTCGAGCGCGTCGTCAGCTGCCGTCTGGCCGGAAGTTTTGTCCGGGTCGTCCTCGACCGCGGCGTTGGCGGCTGCCGACTGGGTTTCGACGTAGTAAACGCCCTTCTCATTCTTCAGCGACAGCCGGTTCGAGCGGACGAGGATTTCGATGGCTTCCAGCGCGGTCTTGTTCTCCAAGCGCATCGACACCTGCCCATGAAGCCCGTCCGCCACCACCAGGTCGATCTTGGCTTGGCGGGCGAGGAGCCGCAGCACCTGACCCAGTTCGTCGCCTTGAAACTCACGGACGCGCGCGCCTCCAGCGGCAGCGCTCTCTGCCTGCGCAACCGGCGCGGGGGTCGGGTCGCCGAACAACGAGGTCGGCGTAGAGAAGATGAACAGGAGCAAGGCTCCGAGGATGACTGGTTTGCGGATCATAAAAGTGCTTTGTGTCGTCGGTTCAGTTTAAAAGGAGATCGATTGGGCGCGGTCTAGTGGCGGAAGTGCCGCAGCCCGGTGAAGACCATCGCCATGCCGCGCTCGTCGGCGGCGGCGATGACTGCCTCGTCGCGCACGCTGCCGCCGGGCTGGATCGCCGCCGTGGCCCCGGCGTCGGCGGCGGCCAGCAGGCCGTCGGGAAACGGGAAAAAGGCGTCGCTCGCCACGATGCTGCCCGCCAGCGACAGGCCCGCGTCCTTGGCCTTCCACACCGCGATGCGCGCACTGTCCACGCGCGACATCTGCCCCGCGCCGACACCTAGGGTGCGGTCGGCACTCGTGAACACGATGGCGTTGCTCTTGACGTGCTTGACCGTCCGCCAACCGAAGAGCAGCGCGCGCAATTCGTCGTCGGTCAGCTGGCGTTTGGTGACGACCTTGTAACCGTCCGGGCCGAGCAGCGCGCCATCGCGGTCTTGCACCAGCACGCCGCCAACGACCGAGCGCACGTCGTGCTGCGCGCCGCCCGCGCCGGCGGGCCGGAGTTGCCGGATGAGCCGCAGGTTTTTCTTGCGCTGGAGCAACGCGCGGGCGTCTGGCTCGAAATCGGGCGCGATGATGACCTCGCTGAAAATCTCGCTCACGTCCCGCGCGAAGCCGTCCGTGACCGGGCGGTTGCAGATGATGATGCCACCGAACGGGGCCTGCTTGTCGGTGGCGAAAGCCTTGTCCCAGGCTTCGCGCAGGTCGGGATCGCTGCCGACGCCGCAGGGGTTGGTGTGCTTGAGGATAGCGACGGTGGCGTCCTCGAACTCACCGATGAGTTGCGCGGCGGCGCTGATGTCGAGGATGTTGTTGAAGCTCAGTTCCTTACCATGGAGCTTCTGGAAATACTCGTCGAAATTGCCGTAGAGCGACGCTTCCTGATGCGCGTTTTCGCCGTAGCGAAGCTTGCTGACGAGCGGCAGGGAGAGGTCGTAGGTCGCGCCGGTTTCCTGTTCGCGGTTGAGGTAGTCGGCAATCGCACCGTCGTAGGAGCTGGTGGCCAGGAAGGTCTTGACGGCGAGGTGCTCGCGCAGCTTGAGGCTGGTGTCGCCCGCGTTGGCGTGCATGGCGGCCAGGACGGCGTCGTAGTCGGCGGGATCGGTGACGACGGTGACGCTGCGATGGTTCTTGGCGGCGCTGCGCAGCATGGCCGGGCCGCCGATGTCGATGTTCTCGATGGCTTCCTCCAGCGTGACGCCCGGCTTGGCGACCGTCTCGCGGAACGGGTACAGGTTGACCACGAGCAGGTCGATGGGCTGGATGTCGTTTTCCTTGGCCTGCCGCTGGTGCTCGGGGTCGTCGCGCAGGTGGAGCAGGCCGCCGTGGACGCGCGGGTGAAGGGTCTTGACGCGGCCCGTGAAGATCTCGGGGAAGCCGGTGTAATCGGCGACCTCCGTGACGGGGATGCCCGCGTCGCGCAGGGCCTTGGCGGTGCCACCGGTGGAAAGAATTTCGACGCCGAACTCCCCGGCCAGCGCGCGGGCGAAGGGCAGCAGGCCGGTTTTGTCGGAGAGGGAGATCAGGGCGCGGGTGATTTTCATGGGTCGGCGGCGGGCGGGTCAGGGAAGGTTGTCGCCGGGGTCAGGAGCGGTCGCGTCGGAGCTGGCGCGGGTGGCGGCGGCGGAAACTTCGGGGGTGACGGGCTGCTGGCTGATCGTCTCGACCTTGGACGGGGACGCGGGCAGGACGTAGCGCAGGGCAACGGTCAGGGCGAGCAGGAGCAAGAGCGTCGCGCAGAGCCGGACCGCCCAGCGCGCGCCAAAAAAGGGCGGGTCTTCGCCGGAGTCAGTCCTATTGCCGCGCGCGGAGATGGGAGGGAAAAAATCGGCGGGCAGGGGCACGGGTAGGAAAGGCTCAGGGGATTGAGCAGCGAGAAACCAAACTCCCAAGAAGGTTTAAGAATAGGGAGGGATGGTCAAGCGCGATGATTGTGGCAGGGGCCAGCGGCCAGGGAAAGCGGTTGCCAGAACCCACTGTTTAGAGTATTTTCAGGCACCTCCTGGCGCGCGATTTGCTCGCACTTCTTTGTACCTCCCTCACCCCGGCAAACTTCCATCTTTTTCGTTGTGAACCCCTTCCTGATTCGTCGTTCGTGCGCGGCTGGCCTCACGGTAGTTGCCGCGCTGTTTTTTGTCGCTGGTCACGCGGTGGCCGCGAACTTTCAGAATCTCTACACGTTCACCGCCCTGGCGGACGGCAACGTCACCCATGCACCACTCGTCCAAGGGGCTGACGGCCGCCTCTACGGCGTCAACACCACCGGCGGTCGCGCCAGCTACGGCACGATCTTCAGCCTGAAGCCGAGCGGCGACGACTTCCAGACGCTCAACATCTTCACCAACGATTCCACCAAAGGCGGCACGCCCGAGGGCGGCATCGTCCAGGCGCGCGACGGCAACTTCTACGGCACGACGAACACCGGCGGCTCGAACGGCGTCGGCACGCTTTACCAGTGTGTGCTCGGCACCGGCAAGGTCAACATTCTCGCGCAGTTCACCAACGGCGACCCTGGCGCGAACCCGGCGGGCGCGCTCGTCGAGGGCGTCGATGGTTTCCTCTACGGCACGGCGCGTTACGGCAGCACGAACAACTACGGCACGATTTTTCGCTCGGATCTGACCACCGGGACGACCACGACCCTCGCCGCCATCACCGGCGGGCTGGCGGGTTTCTATCCGCAGAGCGACCTGATCCAAGCCACGGACGGTAATTTCTACGGCACCACTGCTTACGGCGGCACCTACGGCTACGGCACGTTTTTCCAGGTCAAGCTTAACGGCACCGCCAACGCGACTTACACCGTGATCTATTCCTTCACGGGTGCGGCGGACGGCGGACGCCCGTTGCGCGGCGTCGTGCAGGGCTTCGACGGATCGTTCTACGGTGTGTGCAACACCGGCGGCCAGTACGGGGCCGGGTCGATCTTCCGCATCGATTATCTAAACACGACGTTCCTGCTGACGGCGCTGCACGGCTTCCTGCCACTGGCGCTCGACGGCGGCGACCCGCGCGGCAACCTCGTGCAGGCGAGCGACGGCAACTTCTACGGCACGACGGCCTCGGGCGGCGTCAGCGGCAACGGCACGGTGTACGAGGTGACGCCCACCGGCGGCTACAGCACGCTCTACAGTTTCACGGGCGGCACCGACGGCTCGGCCCCGGTCGCTGGGCTGACTCAAGCCAGCGACGGCAAGCTCTACGGCACGACCGCCGGGATCAACGGACAGTTGGGCACGGTGTTCCGCATCGAGGCCGGGCTGTCGGCCCCGCTGCCCAGGGCGAAGTTCCTGGTGCAGACCAGCGCGCTGGCGGGCGACACGATCCTGGTCAAGGGCGATAATTTCGTCGGCGCGACGGGTGTTTCGTTCACCGGGGCGGGCGGGACGCTGATTGCTTCGGGTAGCTTCCAGGTGCTTTCCAAGACGACGGTGCAGGCGGTCGTGCCCGCTGGAGCAACCACCGGGCCGGTGACGGTGTTCAACGGGAGTCTGAGCGGGACGACGCCCGCGTCGCTGACGGTGGGTTCGGTCACGCCACCCCCCCCGGCAACCACGGCGGCGGTGACGGTCGTGGCGTCGCGTCCGCTGGCGTCGAAGGTGGATTCGACGGAGGGACGTTTCCAGTTCGTGCGCGCCAACGGCGACACCACATTGCCGTTGACGATCAACTACAAGGTGCGACCCAAGAGCACGGCGGTGCTCGGCACGGATTATAATCTGATCTTCAAGGGCAAGTCAGTGGGCTTGATTGGCACGGTGACGATCCCGGCGGGCAAGACGAAGGCGTCGCTCAAGGTTATCCCGGTCCCGAGCACGGTGGCGGCCCCGGCCAAGACGGTGGTCGTCAAGGTGGCGGCGGGGGATGGGTACGGGTTGGGCAATCCGGTGAAGGCGACCGTGCAGGTGGTCAGCAGCACGGCGGGGCAGTAGGCCGCTGTCAGGCGGTCCGGTACCTGGGCGGCGGTTCGATGGCACGGATGGCGGCCATCACGCGCTCGCTAAGCTTTTGATAGATCACGCGGCCCTCACCGTGCTCCTTCGACAGATCGGCGGCGGTAAACGTCACCGGCGGGCCGATTTTCACCGTGATCGGGCAAAACCGGATGTCCTTGCGCCCCGGCGGCATGGCATCGAACGCGCCGAACACCCGCATCGGCACCACCGGCGCGAGCGTCTTGGCGATGATCAACCCGATACCCGGCTGCGCGGGCTGAAAGTTGCCGTCGAGCGTACGCATGCCCTCGGGAAACACGATGGTCGACTCTCCGGCCCGTACCAGCCGGATGACGGCCTTGAGTGCGGAGCTGTCGGGGCGCTCCTGGTCGATGGGGATGACGTTGAGGCGCGGAAAACATGCCCCGAGGATCGGCCAATCCATCAGGGTCTTGCGCGCGAGGAAATGGATCGGGCGCGGATCGGACGCCAGCGCGACGACGGGCGGGTCGAGATAGCTCTGGTGGTTCATCGCCAACAAGTTGCCACCGCTCCTGGGCAGGTTTTCGCGTCCGATGACTTCCAGCGAAAAACACGAACGCGCCACGAGTTCGGCGAAACGCAGGAAAAACCAGTAGGTCGGGTTCATCGAAGTCGGAAGTGGGAACGCGAAAGTAGGAAACCGAAAGTGGGAAACGCGCGAAGATTATGGGATGAGTCGTTGAATTTCCAGTCTCCGGTCTTGGCTGTGGTTTTGCTGTTCTCTACCTCCGCGTTCCGACTTCTCACTTCCCACTTTCAAACCGCGAGTCCCTTGAGCTTGAGGCGGCCAATGATCTCGCCCACGACGCCATCAATCGTCAGGCGGCTGCTGTCGATGACATGCGCGTCCTCGGCGATGACCAGCGGCGAGGTGCGCCGGGTGGAATCTGTAAGGTCGCGCGCGAGGATCTGGTCATGCTGTGGGCCACCGCCCTCCTGGGCCTGGCGGCGCTGGGCGCGAACCTCCGGCGAGGCGTCGATGTAGAATTTGTAGGGTGTGCGTGGGAAGACGGCACTGCCGATGTCGCGGCCTTCCATGACGGTGTCGCCCTCGGCGGCGAGGGCGCGCAGCTTGGCGGTCAGGCCCGCGCGAATCTCGGGGATGCTCGCCACGGTGGAAACGTGGGCGTTGATGCGGGTCTCGCGCAGGAAGGGTTCGGGGTCGATGTCGTCGAAGGTGATTATCGACGCGCCTTGCTGGAGCCAGCAACGCACTTTGGCGCGTTCGAGGAGGTCGGCGACGGGGGCGCTGTCATTGGGATCGACGCCCTGTTCGAGGACGAACCAAGTCACCGCCCGGTAGAACGCGCCGGAGTTGACGTAGGCGAAGCCGAGGCGCGCGGCGAGCGTGCGGGCGACGCTGCTCTTGCCGGAGGCGGCGGGGCCGTCGATGGCGATGAGGACGGGGGAGGAAGCGGAGGATGGGGCGGGTTGATCCACGGAAAAGAAGTGCGGGGACACGGCAGGACAATTACTTGCAAAACGGGCTAGCAGTCGGCTTACCAGAGAACCGGCACGTTGTAGAGAGCGATTTGCGGATCGCCGCTGACGAGGTGAAACCCGCCTCGCCGGGCCTGCGCGACGAGTGCGCGATCAAACGGGTCGCGGTGATGTGGCGGTAGTTGGGCGAGAACAAGCACATCGTCCACGCTCAGCGGCTCGATCTGCAAACCGTTGTTTTGCTGGTCACGGAGCACATCCGCGAGCGGCAGGCGCAACGTGAGCTTGCCGAGCTGGATTTTGATCTGTAGCTCCCAGATGCTGACGATGCTCAACGAGCGGGTATTGGCCGGATCCAGACATGCCGCCAAAGCGCGGGTGGAAAGATGTGTCCGGTTATCCCACCAAATAAAGGCATGGGTATCGAGCAGCAATCTCATGCATCCTGGCCAAGCCAAAATTCCTCAGGCAAAAGCGCGTCGAAATCGTCGGCCACCTCCCAGGCCCCGGGATGCAGACCCCACCGGGGTGTCTTGTCAGTGACGGGCACAGCCGCCTCCGGCTCGTCAGCGGCAAGTTCAACGCGTTCCACGATGGCACGGCGAAGTTC
The DNA here is from genome assembly GCA_964242205.1 of uncultured Chthoniobacterales bacterium. Lineage (GTDB taxonomy): Bacteria > Verrucomicrobiota > Verrucomicrobiia > Chthoniobacterales > SZAS-18 > CAHJWO01. Next base: position 12,392 of record CAXTBX010000076.1, on the reverse strand, counting down.
TAACTGCTCGGACGGTGAAAGTTGCTTTATCTTGTCCAAGAGGTGGGCAACGGCTTGGGTCATGGATGCATTGTACTCGCAGCTTGTGCAAGGGCAAGAAAGCGTGGAATCATCACGCAGCACAAAGATTACTCCTCGTCCCGGAACGATCGCGCCCGGCGCGCGCTCGCCGCGATGACCGCCTCAGGATTCAAAAACTGCCGCGCGTCGCTGATCACCGCCGTGGACGGCGCGCCCGTCGTGGACGCCGTGATGATCTGCTCCAGCGTGTCCGCGAACCCCGGATAACTCGTCTCGATGCAGGCCACGTCTTCAATGATCGTCTCGCCCTCGGCGAACAGGCCCGCCACCGCGAACGCCATCGCAATCCGGTGGTCGCCGTAACTTGGCAGGCGCGCACCGCGCAACGGCCGCCCGCCCCGGATGATCAGCCCGTCCTGCTGCTCCTCCACGTCCGCGCCCATCGCCTTGAGGTTCGCCGCAATGGCCATGAGCCGGTCCGTCTCTTTGACGCGCAGTTCCCCGGCGTCGCGGATGACCGTCTGCTTGTTCGCCAACGCGCCCAGGACCGCCAAGATCGGGATTTCGTCGATCACGTTGGGGATTTCCTTGCCCTCGATGACCGTGCCCTCCAGCCGCGCACCCTGGACTTCCACGGTGCCCGTCGGCTCGATCTGATCGGTGTCCTCGACGACCTCGTGAACGTGCGCGCCCATGCGCAGGAGCACCGACAGGATGCCCGTGCGCGTCGGATTCAGTCCGACGTGCTTGACCAACAAGCGCGCGCCCGGCTGGGCCGCCGCCGCCGCCAGCCAGAAAGCCGCGCTGCTGATGTCGCCCGGCACGCGGAAGTTGCGTGACTCGGGCATTTGCCCGCCGCGTATTGTCAGGCGGTTGGCGTCGCCTTCGGCGCGGATTTCTTCGTCCTGCTCGACGTTGACCAGAAAATAGCGCAGCAGCCGCTCGGTGTGGTCGCGGCTCTGGGTTGGTTCCTGGACGCTGGTCTCGCCCTCGGCGTACAGCCCGGCGAGCAGGACGGCGCTCTTGACCTGCGCGCTGGCCATCGGCAGGTGGTAATCAATGGGGTGGAGGCTGCCGCCCTGGATGAGCAGCGGCGCGCAACCGGCCTTGGCACCCTCGGCGGTGATCCTCGCGCCCATCTCGGTCAGGGGGGTCATCACGCGCTTCATGGGGCGGGAGGTCAGCGAGGCATCGCCCGTCAGGCGGCTCTCGAAGGGCTGACCCGCGAGCAACCCGGCGAGCAGGCGCATGGTGGTGCCGCTGTTGCCGCAGTCGATGGTCTGGGTGGGCGCGCTGAGCTGGCGGTAGCGCCCGTGGATGACCAGAGTGGTCGGCTCGTTCTCGGTCTGGTCGATCTTGACGCCCAGGGCGCGCATGGCGGCGACGCTGCGCTGGCAGTCGTCGCCGGGGCAGAAGCCGCGGACGACGCAGACGCCGTTGGTCAGGCTGGCGAACATCACGGCCCGGTGGCTGATGCTCTTGTCGCCGGGCACCTGGATTTCTGCGTCGATGAAAGGGGCGCGCTTGACTCGGATTTCGGTCGGTTGGTCGTTCTTCTGGCTCACTTGGCGGGATCTAAATCGTTCGGCGGCAGGGCGCACGGGGCCGCCGGGGGAAACAGTGTCCCCCGGTGGCGCCGGGCGTCATCTAAAAACCTGGTGAGGTCAGCGTCGCGGCCAGCCTCCAGGATTTCGAGCACCTCGCGCAACTTCTCGATGGTGCCACGCAGCGCATTTGTAACCGGGACGCGGTTGCGGCTCAAGATTTCTGTCCATAAATCGGGGCTTCCCCCGGCGAGGCGGGTGGTGTCGCGCCAACCGGGACCGGCGCAACGGGTGGGATCACCGTCTTGCGTGGCGACAAAGTTGACTAGCGCGGGCGCGACGACGTGCGGCAGGTGGCTGACGAGGGCGACGGCCTCGTCGTGGGCGGCAGGGGAGGGCATTGCGTGCACCCGCGCGCCGAGGCTTTGCCAGAAAGCACGGACCGCGGCGAGGGCGGCGGGGTCGGTCTGGTTGGTAAGAGGCGTGAGCAGGCAGACGCGGTTGTCGAAGAGGTCGGCGCGGGCGGCGAGGAGGCCGTGGTGTTCGGCTCCGGCCATCGGGTGTGCGCCGACGTAGCGGGGGCCGAGAATAGCGGTCAGTTCCTCGACCAAGCCGCCCTTGATGCTGCCCACGTCGCTGACGACAGCGTGTAATGGGAGGCGGGGGGCGATTCGCCGCGCCAGAGTCGGCATGGCCGACAGCGGCGTGCAGAGGAAGACCAGATCGGCGTCGGCGATGGCCTCGGCGGGGTCGGCGGTGACGGTTGCCGCCCACGAGAACGCGGCGCGGGCGATGTCACGCTCGGCGGGGTCGTGGCTCCAGACGGAGAGGGACGCGGAAGAATCAGCGCGGTGGGCGGCAAGAGCGAGCGAGCCGCCGATCAGGCCGGGGCCGAGGATGGCGAGGCGGGGAGAGAGCAGAAGGTAGAAGGCAGAAGGTAGAAGTGAGGAAAAGGCAGAAGTAAAACGGCAGAAGGCAAAAGTCTGACGAGAAGGATGGGATGCTGGATGGGTGATGTGCCTGTGTGATGTGCTCCGCCACCAAAAGCTCTATCATCCTGAGCAGGTTTAACGAGCCGAAGGACCTTCCAACGATCTTTCCACAACGAAGCTCACCCTCTGACGGTCACTCTGACAGGTTGGCCTAACCGTGGAATCCACGGTGGCAGGTCCCTCGGCTCGTTACACTCGCTCAGGATGACAACCTTCTTCGGGGAGGCTGCATCCTGCATCTTCCGCTTTTCGACTTCCGCCTTAAGGAACCAGGAAAATCTTCTGCGTGTACGGATCGCGCACCTCCTGACCGGTCGCAAAACCATGCACGTCCACGTAGCCCGAATCCGGCGCGTAGGGGCTCGTCACGAAGCCGGGCTTGTCCTTGACCGGGATGCCGTAGGGATAATCCGCCGGTCCGCTGGATGCGTTGTTACTCGGGGCAGCGTTCTCGGTGATCGTCGTCGTGCGGCGCGGCGGCGGGGTCGGCTCGGGCGGCAGGCCGGTGTCCTCGGGCAAGGTCGTGGTGGTCTGCGTCGTGGTCGTCCGGTTCTTGTTGACCGGGTGGAAGCCGACCGGCTGGTTAGGTTCGTCGTCGTGGGAGCAGGCGGCGACGGCAAGCAGGCTCGCGCAGCCGAGAGCCAGGGTCAGAGGGCGCAGGTTCATATTAATAGGTACGGGATCGTGAAAAATCGCGCGGGCCGCCGGGTTCCGGTTGCTTTGGCGACGGCAGGCTCTATTATCGCATCGGCCCGCCGCTGACAACGCTTATCTACCGCGTCTGCCCGCGTGAGCAACTGAAAAGCTCACGCCGGGGCGGACTTCCTACCCGTCGCCGCGCCGTTTTCCCTGATGAACGAACCCGTGCCGCACGCGGACATCCTGGTCGTCGACGACGAGCGATTCAGTCGCCGCGTGCTCGTGCGCACTCTGGAAAACGCCGGGTTCACCTGCCGGGAGGGCGGCGGCGGGCTGGAGGCGCTGCGGCTGATCGCCGAGAAGACGCCCTCGCTCGTGCTGATGGATTACTCCATGCCCGACGATCTCAACGGCGCGGAGGTCTGCGAGCGGCTGCGCGCTCACGCCGACCCGTCCGTGGCGCAACTTCCCATCATCATGCTCACGGGTATGGGCGGCGAGGAGCAGGAGGTGTATTGCCTCCAGGCCGGGGCGAACGACTTCGTGGCCAAGCCGGTCAACCCGGCGGTGCTCAAGGCGCGCATCGACACGCAACTCCGCCTGAGCACGTTGCGCCACCAGCTCGAAGACCGCACCCAGGCGCTCGCCGACTGGCGCAGCGAGCTGGAGCGCGACCTGGAGGCCGCCCGCTTGACCCAGCAAATCATCATCCCCCAGAAACCGCCGTCCGTGCCGGGCTGGAACATGGGCGTGCACTACCAGCCGGTGATCCAGGTCGGCGGCGACATTTACGACTGGATGCGGCTGCCCGACGGCAAGTTGTTCTTCTGGATCGCCGACGTGACAGGCCACGGCGCGTCCGCCGCGTTGCTGACGGCGTTGGCCAAGCTGCTGTTTCGCCACGCGGCGGCGGACGCCGACGGCCCGGCGGAGATCCTGCGCGCGGTCAACCTGGACTTCCGGGCGACGTTCAAGGGCCGCTCGCTGTTGACAGCCATGTGCGCGACGCTGGACATTCTGACGGGTGAGATGGTGATGGCCGGGGCGGGGCATCCGCCGTTGATGGTGCTGCGCGGGGCAGGCAAGGTGGAGACGTTCCGCTCGCAGTGCCCGCCGCTCGGGCTGCTGGCCAACCTGGTGGCCAGCGACATGACACTGACGCTCGCGCCCGGGGACGGGTTTTTGCTGTACACCGACGGTTTTTACGACGTGGTCGACCCGGCAGGGACACGGATGGATTTCGACGCGTTTGCCCGGTGCGTGGAGGAATGTCCGGCGGGCCCGGCGGACTTGTTCATGGCGCGGCTGCTGGCGTGTCTGGAGCGGTTCGCCCAAGGCAGCCCGTTCACGGACGATCTGGCGGCGTTGGCGGCGTTCCGGGCACGGGACTGACGGCGGCGGGAGTATCGCCCGCCAGTGGTTGACCTGCGATGACGCGCTCAGCCTGCTGGAGTTCGTGCCGGGCCTCGGCGCGCGCGGCGGGGGAAAGCGCGGGCAGGAGGCCAGTGATATAAACCGATTGCTGGCGCAGCCGGGTGACGAGTTCGCGCTGGGATTCGGCGCGTTGGGCGAGATTGGTGTAATGGAGCACCCGGGCGTTGAAGTTGAAGTGCAGCGTTTCGCGTTCGAGGACGGCGTCGGGAGCGTAGAAACCGTTGTAAGCGCGGGAATAGCCCCAGGCGTAGCCTGCGGCCAGTAACACGATGGCGCAGAGAATGAAGAGGATGGTGCGGCGGCGGGCGGGGTTCATATGGCTGCCGTGAGAGGAGGGCAGTTTTCGTGCCGGGGAGGCGGGAGAGTTGAGAAAGGTGGATGGCGACTTCCAGGCGCCATGGGTCCACTCGCGGCGCAGCCGCCTGGATAAACTGACGGTTCATCCAGACAAGTTAAGTAGCTTCGCCGCTTGGATTTGCCATGACACCCGGAGGTCGCCATCCACCTCCAGAATCCATCGCGCTCGGTGATCACGATCTACCCGGCTTCATCCAGCGGTGCGCCGCACGGTCCTGTGGCGGGCGTTTCCGCGGGGTACGGGACGTTTCGCCGCCGGTTTGCGTCGCACGTCGTTGTTCTGGCGGTTGATCTCCCGGGCGTGCGTCTCAGCCCAGTGGCCCAACGCGTCCAGTGGTTCGAGCAACGCCTGGCCCAGCGGCGTGAGCCGATAATCCACTCGGGGCGGCACGACCGCGTGGACCTTGCGTAACACCAGGCCCCGCGCCTCCATTTGCCGGAGGGTTTGGAGGAGCATTTTTTGCGAAATGCCGTCGATGCCACCCAGCATCTCGGAGGGCCGCTTGCCTCCCGCCACGAGGCAGTTCATGACGGGAATCGTCCACTTATTAGCCACCAGATCAATGATCCGCTGGGCGCTGAAGCTGTGGTCACGCACGGAAAGTAGGGGGAGGGTCGGTCCTGCCGCTTTTTTTCGGGCGAAGGCAGGGTCCGGCGGCAAGCACGGCAAGGAAAAAATCGCGGACCATGAACCAATGATTGACCCGGACCCTACAGCGGGTCAAGGAATTGTTTTTCCGGGTAAGACAGTTTGGGAAGCGAGTCCCGTGCGAAATCACTTGCCACGGGGCCGGGGCGCGGCATAGTAGCGGCGTCACGGAGGACAACCATCTAGTTCGTCGTCCGGGGCGAAAGTGATTGCACGGGCTGTGGCTCAGCTTGGTAGAGCGCTGCGTTCGGGTCGCAGAGGTCGTGGGTTCGAATCCCACCAGCCCGATTGCCCTCCTGCGGAGGGAAGCTTCAAAGCAGGCTCAGGGTTCGAGTTTTTAGCGGTGGGGCGAAGTGTGAAGGCACTCTCGTGCGGATTTCTTTCCGGCCGTTCACCTGTTTGATCCTTGGTGCTTGAAACTTCCTTGCAGCTTGAATCTTGAAACTTTCTTTGCCTAGCATCACACTCCCTCGTGATGACGCCGGAAAATTCTGCTCCCAAAGCGCCAGACGATTTCGACCCCGACCAGACGCTTTTTTTTCAACGCCGCAAACAAAGTGTCAACCTGCTGCCGATCATCGTTGTCTGCATCCTGTTGCTGGGCAGCGGCGCGCTAATCGTCTGGGCGCTCAATCAGCCTGACAAAAACGCCGCCCGCGAGCACGGCGGCGCTCCCGCCGCGTCGCGTGAGGACGCCGACCGGCCCATCCTCACGCCCGAACAGGCCCGCGCCGTACAAAACGCGCCCCGTCCACAGGCGACCGTCCCCCGCGCCGTCGCCGTGGATACGCCCGTACCGTACGATGCCTCCAAACCCGTGCGCCCGGCACTGCCCGCCAACGCCGATGCCTTCGCGCCGACGCCCGTGCCCGTGGCCAGCGCGATCCCGGTGGGGACCGCGCAGCCGGTGGATGCGGCGGGCGACCTGCCGCCCGTCGTCGTGCCGGATGCCAATGCGCCGCTCAACCTCGACGTGCAGGACCCCGGCAACGCGCAGGTGCGCGCCGATGTGCTGCGGCGCATCGACCTGATGCCGGGCATCACCGCCGCCAACAAGGATAAACTCTATGCGAGCGTCGATCATGCCCGGTCGATGGGCCGGGTGCTGACCATTCCGTTCGTGAAAGGCGAGGTGGGCGTGCGCCCCGCCGACGTGGAACGGCTCAAGGGGCAGCTCAACGCGCCGGCGATTCGCGCGACGCTGGACGACCCGACGGCGGTGTTCGTGATCCTGGGGTACGCCGATCCGAAGGGGAACGACAAGGTCAACGCGGATTTGTCGCTCAGCCGGGCGAAGGCGGTCATGGATGCGCTGCGAGAGAAGTGCGGCGTGCTGAACGTGATGCACACCGTGGCGATGGGCGGCTCGACGCTGTTTAGCGCGAACCAAGCGGAGAAAAACCGCGTGGTGGAGGTGTGGGCGGTGCTGCCGTGAAGTTTCGACCTGATGGCTGGTGGTAATCTCGCTATGAAACTGGCGTCCGCTGTGCTCTGCGCGGTCGGGGTTGGGCTATTGTTGTACGCCTTTGGACAGGGTAGTGGCGCTTCGATCCCTTACCAAGACCCCACGTCTGCGCTGCTTGCGATCCAACGTCGTCAGACCCAAAACGCCAAGTTGATCGCTGGCGCAGGAGCAGGACTATTCATCGCGGGAATTGCTTGGTGGAAATTTCGTGGGTGATCCCTCGTTGCTAAGTACAACTTGGAAACGAGGGAGCGGCAAGGTAGGAACGGCCCTCCGCAGCCGCCCTTGGCGCGTGGTTTCGGCGTAAGGGCACTGGAAATCGACTTCTGTCCGCATTGTTCAGGTGAGGTCCACGAACGGCTGCGGAGAACCGTCCCTACCTTCATTGCCCCCGTTGCGTTCGCGGCGATTCTTTCCTAACGTCGGAGCATCCCCGCGATGGACGATCCCTCCCAGACCGACGAACAGACGCTTTCTGCCATGGCCCTCCCGGTGGCGACCCCGCCCCGGTTGACGATTCTCGCCGGGCTGCCGCCCGCCACCCACCAGTTGCGGCTCGGCGAAACCGTCGTGGGCCGGTCGTCCGAGGCCGACGTGCGCCTCGCCCACCCCGAAGTCTCGCGGCGGCACTGCATTTTCCGCTGGAGTAGCGCCCAGGGCTGCACCGTCGAGGACCTCGGCAGCCACTGGGGCACCAGAGTCAACGACGTGGCGCTGGAAACCGGCGAAGCCGTCCCGCTGCGCCCCGGCGACCACCTCGCCATTGGCCCCGTGGCGGTGTTCTACGGGTTCTCCGCACCGTCGGCGGAGGAGGCCAACCTCGTGCTCTCCCACCACGGCCAGAGCCGCGTGGGCAAGGCCAAGATGCTCGTCGGCGGCCAGGAAACCGACGTGATCCCGCTCGGCGCGAAGCGGCTCTGTCTCGGGCGCGGCGGCGAGATGGACGTGGTGCTCGCCGACGCAGGTGTCTCGCGTCAGCACGCCGCCATCGAACGCACGCCCACCGGCCACGAGATCAGCGACCTGCGCAGCCGCGCCGGGTCGCTCGTCAATGGGCGGCGGTTCGAGAAACACCAACTCGTCATCGGCGACCAGCTCCAGATCGGGCCATTCTTTTTTCGCTTCGACGGACTGGTGCTCGAACGCACGACGGACCTGCACAGCGTCTCCATCGAAGCCGTCCGCCTGACGCAGACGGTCCCCGGCGGCACGACGCCCATCCTTAACGACATCAGCCTGCGCATCGAGCGCAGCCAGTTCGTGATGATCCTCGGGCCGTCCGGCGCGGGCAAAAGCTCCCTGCTCGAAACGCTCATCGGGCTGCGGCAGGCCGACTCCGGTGCGATCCTCTACGACGGTGAAGATTTTTCGCGCGACCCCGAAGGGTTGCGCGCGCTGGTCGGCCACGTCCCGCAGGACGACATCGTCCACCGCGAACTGACGCCCACACAGGCGCTGGATTTCAGCGCGCGGCTGCGCCTGCCCGCCGGGACGCCCGACCTGGAGATTCAAAAGCTCGTCGCGCAGACCATCAACCGCCTCGGTCTCGGGCCGCGCCGCGACACGCCCATCCACCGGCTCTCCGGCGGCGAACGCAAGCGCGTCAACGTCGGCGTGGAGCTGCTGGACCGTCCGGCGGTGCTTTTTCTCGACGAGCCGACCAGCGGCCTAGACCCGGCGGGCGAGTTCAAGATGATGGAACTGCTGCGCCATCTCGCGGACAGCGGCTGCACGGTGATTTGCACGACGCACGTCGTCGAGAACGTGTACCTGGCCGACCGCCTGTTCGTGATGACCGGCGGGCGGCTGGCGTTCGCCGGGACGGCGCAGGAGGCGCGCGCGACGTTCGACGTGCAGAAGCTGACCCTCCTTTACGATCGGCTGGAGGAGCGGAGCCCCGCCGAGTGGAGCGAGATCTTCCAGGCGCAGCAGGACGCGCAGGAGGCGCGCGAGGACGGGCAGTCGTCGTTCGCGGCGTGGCAGGCGCGGGGCCGCCGTCCGGTGGAGCGTCCGCCCGCCGCGCTGCCCGTGCTGCTGGCGCGGCAGTGGACCATCATGCGCGCGGACTGGCAGAATTTTTTGTTGCTGTTCGGTCAGCCGCTGATCATCGCGCTGCTGGTGGCACGCGTGACGGACGACGTGGCGCTGGCGATGTTTTTCGCGTACCTCTCGGCGCTGTGGTTCGGTTGTTCCAACGCCGCGCAGGAAATCGTGCGCGAGGTGGCGATTTACCGGCGCGAGCGCATGGTGGGCCTCGGGCGGCACGTTTATCTGCTGAGCAAGTTCGTGCTCTGGGGAGGATTGACGGCCTGCCAGGGATTGTTTTTGTACGCTTGCCTATGGGCGACACGCTGGGTGCTCTATCCCGACCCCGGAGGGGGAATAGCGCGGGGAATCGACGGCGCGCTCGCGTGGAACCTCGGCGCGCTTGTCGGCACGGCGTTCGCGGCGGTGGGGATCGGGTTCGCGGTGTCGGCGCTGGCTCGCAGCACGATGCAGGCGGTGATGGCCGTGCCGCTGGTGCTCATTCCGCAGATCCTGTTTTCCGGGCTGGTCGTGGAGACCAACCAGATGAGTTCGCCGCTGGTGTACGCCTTGGCCCAGCCGATGCCGAGCTACGCCGCGCAGACGATGGCGGACGTGGGTGCATTTATCGGGCGGCCTGTGACCGGCGAGATCTACAACGTTCACAAGAAGGCGGGCGACCACCTGAAAGATTTGTGGTTGCGCGAGTTGGTCGCCCATCCGCCGCAGCCGGATCTGACCAAGGGCGAACTGCGCGCGCTGGCGGCGCAGCAGTTCCGCATCGGCGAGGTGTACCGGCGATGGGACGTAGGCTGGATCGCCGCCGCGAAGCTGCTGGTTTGGACGTTGCTGGGTTATCTCACGGCGTGGCTGGCGTTGCGGGCCAAGGAGAGAAGGTAGGGACGGCTGGGACAGCCGTCTCTACCGCGTTACCACGTCGTCCTGAGTCCACAGGACCTTGTCCGGCCCGGCGGAACGAATCTCCATCACGTCTTTGCTCAACTGATGAAAAAAATACGGCGTGCTCCATTGGTCGATCAACTCGCCTTTGCCGTTGAGCGACATGCCCTCGGGCGGCCCGAGCGTCGCTTGCCGCGCGTTGCCGCCCATGAGCGCGCTCATGATTTCGGCGTTCGTACCGACGGGATTCTCACCCGCCAAAGTGTGAAAGTCGCGCAACATCACCCGGACCTTGCCCACGTCGGTCTGCGCATCGCGGGGCGCGGCGGCATCGCCGCCCGTTGCCGCCGGGGCGGCGCTTTCCTCCGGCGCCACTGACACCCCCGGAGCATACACCGAGACCGCCGCCACGCCGACCAACGGCTGGGGCGACGACGTTGCGCCCGCCGTGACCGTTGACGTGGTCGAAGGACCGACCCCGGTGCGGTCTGCCACGCTGGCTGGACCGCCCGCCGCTGGCGAAGCCTCGGCGGGCGTAGGTATCGAAACGGCTTTCTCGACGACCGACGCATTCTTTCCGGGCCGAAGCGCAAACCACAGTGCCAAAGCCAGCAGCACCGTGACCCCAAGCAAACTCGCCTGGCGGCTCGTCCTCATACACTCGCCATGAAACCCATGTCCGGCATGGCAAACCGGCCCAGGTTCGGGAACACTGTGCTCATGTTCGTATTGTCGATGCCGAACCACTTCGCCATCGTCGCCGCGAACTGGTCCACCGCCGTCGTGGGAATCCACCGACCCGTGCTGGTGTCGTCGGGCCCGCCGACCACCAGTGCCGGGAACTTGCCGTAGGTGCGCTGGCCGTTGACCCCGCCGCCGACGACGAGGTGGTGGCTGCCCCAGCCGTGGTCGCTGCCGAGGCTGTTGCTGGGCAGTGTGCGCCCGAAGTCGCTCGAGGTGAAACAGGTCACTTGCTTGTCGAAATTCGTGTTGCCGTATTGCACGCCGATCTTGGTCATCGCGTTCTGGAACGCGTTGAGGCTCTGGCTCAGTTCGGCGAACAAATTTGCCTGCGCGCCGACTATCACCTTGGAATTATTGGTCGTCGTCGATCCGGCGTTGTTCGTCTGGCCCGTGTGCAAATCATAACCGCCCACCTGCACGAAGAACACCTGCCGCTTCATGCCCAAGCCGCCCGTCGCCGCCGTGCGGTAACCCGCCTCGATGATCCGCGCGACCATCTTCAACTGCGAGAGCAAGCTGGAGGTAAACGTGCCGCCGCCGTTGGGCACGATGACGCTGGTTGGGAACGCGTCCCAATACTTTGTACCCGTCGTGCCCAGCGGGCTGTTGTTGAGCGAGGTGGTCAACCCCGTGCCGCTGGCCAGCGCGTGCTCGAAGGCCAGCGCATAGTTATTGAGCAGCATGTTCTGGTGCTTGTCGTCGATGCCGAGGATGTCGGTCAGAGCCGTCGTGCGGCCCGCCTGCGCGGTGCTCGGTCCGAGCGCGGAGTTGAGCGATACCACGCCGCCGCTCGACACCGAATACTGCGTCGTCGTCCCGCCAACCTCGAACGTGTTCGACCCCGCCAGCGAGATGCACATCGAGAGCACGTCGTTGCCGCTCATCTTCGGGTTGTACGTGTCGAGCAAATCCGCGCAACGCCCGCCCCAACCGCTCGTCGGCGGGCGGTCGGGGATGGACGTTTGCCACTGCACCTGCTGATCAGCGTGGGAGAAAAGCTGCGGCGGCAGCGCCACGGATCTGGCCGAGTACTGCGCCTTGGTCACGGGATAAACCAACGTGCCGACGTTGAAGATCGCCGCCATTTTGCCGTTGTTGAACAGCGACTGTAATTCCGGGCAAGCGGGATGGATACCGTAGGTGTGGGCGTCATTGCTCAGATTGTTAAGCGCCAGCGCCGCCGCGCCGCTGCCGTCGGCGTTCGGGATTGCCAGCGCGGGTGTACGGATCGACGCGTAGTTGGCGTATTCATCCGCCAGCGTCGGAATGAACAGGTTATTCGAATCGTTCCCGCCGTTGAGAAAAATGCAAACGAGCGCCTTGTAATCCGAGATCGACGACACTGATTGCGCCATCGCCGCGTTGATGAAACGCAGGTCGCGGATCGTGTTGGTAATCGCCGCCGTGCCAACCGCCGCGCAGAGCGCTTGCCGGATGAAACCGCGCCGCGTGCGAAGGGACGAGTAATGTTCGGGTTGCATGGGAAGGTAGTTCCTGGTGGCTTAGCGTTGGACGGCGTATTCGGACGATACGAGAATCTGTTGCACCACGGCTCGGACCTTGTCGCGCCCGCTCGTTGGCGGCAGCGGCGGCGCGGCGGGCGGCGCGGTCGTGGTTCCGAC
>CAXTBX010000075.1:0-23620 GCA_964242205.1 uncultured Chthoniobacterales bacterium | reverse complement strand
GCTGGGAAAAGCTCTACGGCGAGCGCATGTGCCGCCACTTCACCGAGGACTTCGGCCTGACCACCTGCGTGGCGCGTTACCACAACGTTTATGGGCCGCTGGGCACGTACGACGGTGGGCGCGAGAAGGCCCCGGCGGCGGTGTGCCGCAAGGTCATCGCCGCGAAGCTCAGCGGGCGGCACGAGCTTGAGATCTGGGGCGATGGGCACCAGACGCGCAGCTTCATGTACATCGACGACTGTCTCTTTGGCACGCAGAAGATGATGGCCGAGCGCGTGGCGGGCCCCATCAACGTGGGCAGCAGCGAGCTGGTGACCATCAACGGACTCGTGGACATCGTCGAGGAGATCGCGGGCGTGAAGTTGGCGCGCCACTACAACCTGAAAGCGCCCAAGGGGGTTAACGGGCGCAACAGTGACAACACGCTCGTCCAGCAGGTCATGGGCTGGGAGCCGGGCGTCTCCCTGCGCGAGGGCATGGAAAAGACCTACCGCTGGATTTACGACGACATGACCGCGCGGGAGAAGTGAGGTAGGGAGGCCTCTTCGAGGCCTTCCCTGAATGTCTGGTGGATTGGCCGGTTAACCGGCCTGTGCCTGCGGCGCGAGCAAGGGAAGGCCTCGGAGAGGCCTCCCTACCTCATGCGTTCCAGAGCGTCTTGACCGGGTGCGCCGTCCAGGCCCCATCGCGGCGGGCTTGGTCAAGCGCGTAGATAAAATTACCCAGGCTGCTGATGTGCCGGCCCTGCTCGCGCCAATCGCGCAACCGGTAGCCGAGGTGGTGCGCCACCGTGGGCACGTAGATTTCGAGGTAGATCGGGAACGGCTCGTGTGTCGCGGCGACGGCGTCAAAGGCCGCGCGCGTCCAGAACCCGCCCGTGCCGAAGAACGACAACACGGCGCGCTTATCCTGCCGGACACTAAAACTCGCCCAGTGTTCCGCGAAGCCGGGCAGCGCCTTGTGGTAGAGATAATGCGGCTGGTTGGTGCCGTCTACGCGCGCGAGTTGGAAGGCGAGCACGTCGGCGCGCTCCTCCTCCAGGCGGGCGACTTGCCGCTCGTTGAGGTCGGGCACGAGGGGAATCTGGTCGTACTCGCAGAAATGAACGTGTGTGTAGTCGCGTCCGGCCAGCCAGCGCGACGCCTCGCGGAAGATCGCGTTGTAGCTCTGGCGCTCGCGGGAGTGTTCGCGGGTAACGAGGCGCGGGTCCTCGACGCGGACCTTGTGCGGATGGGCGATGCGCGCAAAGGCGTCCTCCGGGCCGTTGAAGGCGACCAAGACGTTATTAGGCGGGCAGCAATCGCGCCACCAGACGAGCATCCGCGCGATGGCCTCCGGCGATTGGTGGGTGACGAGGAGATTAAGCACCCGGCTCATGCGGAAAATCGGGCGGCGGATGCGTGGTAAAGGCGAGTTCCTGCTTCCAGTAGGTCAGGCGGTCCTGGGCGGCGAAAACCGGGATCACGCTGGCTTCCAGGCCGATGACGTGGAGCTTGCCGCCGAAGGGGATGAACAGCGCGCGGCCCAGGAGCGCGCCCGTGCGGGTGTCGCGCACGGGGCTGCCGAAGCGCCGGACCAAGGCCAGCCCGGCGGCGCGGAGCTTGAGCTTGGACTTTTCGAGGTCGGGCATGGGCGTAAAGAGGGCGTGGGCGGGGGAAAAGTCAAGGCGGAAGGCGGCAGGCGGAGGTGGGTTGTGGGTGGTGGATGGTGGGAGGAAGCACTGCCCCCAAGAAGTCTGTCATCCTGAGCGAGTGTAACGAGCCGAAGGACCTTCCAACGTTGTTTCCAAAGCAAACGTACTCAAAAGAAATGTGAGGGAAAGAAGCGTCGGTCTCGGTGTTGCGCTCCTTTGCTTCATCTGCACGGGAAGGTCCTTCGGCTCGTTGCACTCGCTCAGGATGACAGAGTCTCAATGGGCCAGCACCACAACGCACATCTTGCTTCCTGCGTCTCTCCAGCCCTCTTGCAACCCACCACCCACCACCCCTCACCCTCCCACCGTCTTCCGAATCGCTTCCACCCGCTCCGTCGCCAGTTTGTCGAAGCTGAACTGCTGCGCCCAGGCAATCCCCTGTTCGCGCAACCGGGCGTGGACGGCGTCGTCCGTGCAAAGCGTCTCCAACGCCCTTGCTGCCGCAGCGGTGTCGGCGAAATCGACGATCAACGCGTGCCCGCCCGTGACCTCGTGCATGATCTCAATGTCGTTGACCACGCAGGGCGTCCCGCACGCCATCGCCTCGGCCACGCAACGCCCAAACGTCTCCTCGCGGCTGGCCAGCACGAAGCCGCGCGCCTGCCGGTACAGCGGCGCGAGGTCGGCGTCGTCCACCCAACCCGGAAAACGCACGTCCGCCGCGATCCCCAACGCTTCGGCCTGGGCGCGCGCCTGGTCCTGCCCGCCCTCCCAGTTGCCGCCGACCATCACCAGCGTATGCCGCCGCCGCAGCTCCGGCGCGAGCCGCGCGTACGCCGCGAGCAGCTTATCCGCCTGTTTGTACACGTAGAAATTGCTCGTCCAAAGCAGGTAGCCGGGCGGCGCGCCGAACTTTTCCTCGACTCGCCGCGCCTCGTCGCCGGAGGCCGCCGCCGCCGGGGTGAATTGCTCGTGCTGCATCCCCTCGTGACTGACGATCATCCGCTCGTCAACCCCGGGGTACGCCTGGCGGATCTGCCTGGCGGCGAAGCGCGAATTGGTGATGATCAGTTCCGCCCGGCGCACGCTACGGTCCACGATCACGCTCCGGTAAACCCGCCGCGCTAGGCCGACGCGGTTCGTGCGGTCGAGGTGCTGGAGCGAGAAGAGTTGCATCGCCGTCGGCAGGCAGTGGCGCATCGGCACGAAACCCACCGTCAACAGTGCCGCCGCGCCGCGCCGCCGGGCGTCAGCCGGGACGAGGAAGTGGTCCGCGAACAAACGCGGCCCAAGCCGGTCGTTGGCTGGGTAGCGGCGGACGACCTCGACGCGCGGGGACTGCACCGGCCAATCCTGGCCGGGACCGGCGTAGACGATCCAGTCCACGTCCGGGAATAGGGGCAGCGCGTGGGCGACGAGTTCGTGAAAGAGCGTGGTCAGGCCGGTCTTGCGGGCGGGACGTTCGCAGAGGACGGAGAGAGCCAGTTTCAAGGCGGCAAGGTGATGGAGGAGGAGGGAAGATTCAAGATTTAAGCAATTGTAGGGCAAGCGGCCCGCTTGCCGCGGGTGGAAGCGCCCGGCAACCGAGCACGTTGCCCTACAACCTGTGCTTTTGCCGAAAGGATGATCTTGAATTTTCCGCCTTAGGCAGCCTATTGGTGGCAACCATGCCAGCCGCCGCGCCGTTCACCGTTCTCTGGCTGCCCTCGCACCCCGCGATGGGCGCGGCGAGCATGGACCGCTACTGGCGCGAACTGGAGCGCGAACGGCGCGTCCAGGGCGTGCCCGAAGGCTGGCATATCGTCTCTCTGCTGGGCGACGCGCCCGCCGAAACCCGGCGCGGCGGACGCCTGGCGCGCTCCTGGCACAAATACGCCGCTTATCCACTGCAAAGCGCACGGGCAGCGCGAGGCACGGGCGTGCGGGTGGTCCACTCGCTCGACCACTCCTTCGCGCACCTGCTGGCGGGTGTGCCGGACAGGGTCACCAAGGTGGCGACCGTCCACGACCTCGCCCCCCTGCGCGACGGCGCGGACCTGACCGCCAGCCAGCAGGCGCGCTTCCGCCGCACGGTCGAACACCTGCACCGCGCCGACCTCGTGCTGGCCGTGTCGCGCTACAGCGCTGGGGAAGCCATCTCGCTGCTCGGACTCGCCGCCGACCGCGTGCACGTCCTGCCCGAAGGCGTACACACCGAGCACTTCGCCCGCCCGGACGGCGCGGCAGCCGATCCCCCGCCGTGGCGTCGGCAGTGGGCGGGGACGCGCGTGGTCCTGAGCATCGGCGCGGTCGTTGGCCGCAAGAATCTGGGGATTCTCCCCGCCGTGTTCCGCGCGCTGAAGGAGGCTTCGCCCGGCAGCGCGGTAGCGCTGCTGCGGGTGGGGCAGGGGTTACCCGCCGCGCTGCGCGATGAGTTGCGCGCCGTGCTCGGCCCGGATGGCTTGGTCGAACTGGGCCAGGCTGCGGACGACGCGCTGGCGGCGGCGTACCAGCACGCCGACGCCCTGCTGTTTCCCTCGCGCATCGAGGGGTTCGGTTTTCCGGTGCTCGAAGCGATGGCCGCCGGGTGTCCCGTGGTCTGCACGGACGTTACGAGTTTGCCGGAGGTCGGCGGCGAGGCGGCGCTGTATTTCGCGCCCGACGAGCCCGCCGGGGCGGCGGCCCACTTGCGGAGGTTGTTCGAGGACGAAGGTTTCCGGCGGGAACGAATCCAGCTAGGTTACCAACAAGCAGGACGCTTCTCCTGGGCGGACCATTACAAGCTCCTGCTGGAAATTTATCGGAGCGCCGCTTGAGGAGGCAGAAGGCAAAAGACAGAAGTGAAAACCATTCATCCGTTTTGACGCATCCCATAACCGATTCTCCCGCCACCCTGCGCCTCGTCCTCGTTTGCCCGGAGAATTTGTCTCCGCGCGAACTGGCTCTGGCGAACGCCCTGGCTGCGACGACCGACCTGCGGATCGTCGTGCGCTCGCCCGGCGGGAGCGCCACGCCCGCGCCGACCGGGGCACGGGTGTTCAAGCTGTCGGCCCTGGACACCCTGCGGCGCGGCTGGCAGCCGGACGGCGTTCTGTACGCATCCCCCCCCTCCGCCGCCTTGCACTGGAAGGTCTGGCGCTGGAAACGCCGCCACGCGCCCGGCGCGCTGCTGGGCGGACCATGGCGGCTGCCCACCGACACGGTGCGCTCCGGGTGGCGGCGCTGGACGCTGGAAAGCCTCGATTTCTGCCTGGCCGACGACGAGGTGACCGCCGGGGTGCTGGGCCGGGCGGGCATGGCGCGCGGACGGGTCCGGGTGAACGACGACGCCGAGCCGTTGGCCGAGTTCCTGGCGCGCCGTTGCCGGGCCGAGGCGCGGTCGGTGCTCTGGGTGGACGAGGACATTTCGCTGCACAGCCCCTCGACGAAACATCTGGTTTATTCGATCCCGCACCTCCAGGCGCAGGGTTGGGAAATCCGTGGCTGGTGCCTGAGCGCCGACGACGCGGCGCGCGCGGGGATGGAAACGCGCGAGTTTCCGCCTGCGCCGCGCTGGCTGCGGCTGCTGACGCCGTACTGGTTTTTCGCGTCGGTCAACCTGTACGGAGTCCGGCAGACGATCCTCAAGGGCCGCCCGCCGGCGCAAGTCGTCCACACGGTCGGCGGATCGTTCCTCGGGGCGGACGCGGTGTCGGTGCAGTTCGTCAACCACGTCTGGCTGCACAAGCAGATCGAGCTGCGACCCCACAACCTGCGCGACGTGGCGAAGCTGCTGATGACGCTGCCCGCCGTGTGCAAGGATCAGTTCCAGTTCAGCAACCCGCGCTGCCGATTGTTCCTTCCGGCGTCGGATTCCATCGGCGAGGAGGTCTGCCGCCGCTGCCTGCCGGGCACGGCCATCCGCACGCTGGCCAACAGCTACGACGAGAGCCGCTTCAACGCCGCCGTCCGCCAGCAGTGGCACGAGCCGACCCGGCGGGAACTCGGTTTCGGCCCGGAGCATACGGTGTTCAGCTTCGCCAGCCAGGGGCACTACAAGCGCAAGGGTTTCTGGCTGGCAGTGAAGGCGCTGGCGGCGTTGCGCCGCCGGGGTGGGCCAAAGGCTGACGGCGTCCGGTTTCTGGTCATCGGCGGGCAGCCGGACACGCTGGCACAACTCCAGGGACAACTCGCCGGACCCTGCCCGGATTGGCAGGCGTGGACCGTGTTCGTCGGCCACCAGCCCGCCGTGGAGCGGTATTTGTCGGCGGCGGACGCGTTCCTCTTCCCTTCGTACTTCGAGGCGTTTTGCCTGGCGGAGATCGAGGCAGGCGCGCTGGGGCTGCCGCTGCTGCTGACACCGCACCACGGCACGGAAATGATCTTGCAAGACGGCGTCAACGGGCGGCGACTGAGCTTTGATCCGGCCCGAATGACGGAAGAGTTAGCGGATTTTCTGGCGGACGGGTTGCCGCCGTTCGCAGCGAGTGCCGGGCGGGGGTTGGACCGACCGGAGTACGCGCGGGAGCTGGCGGAAGTCTATCGCAGCCTGACTTAAGGGCGGGGGTGGCTCCCACCGGGCGTCACTTCCGCGCCGTCGCAAAGGTGCGGTTGCTGAACAAGGAGGGCAGCGCGCCGCCCAGCCAACGCAGGGGGCGGCTCGCCACGCCCGCCAGCCCGCCCAGCACCTTCGCGCGGTAGAGATAAGGCGTGTTTTGCAGGTCGAAATCGCTACCGGTGATTTGCACCTCGGAAAAACCGTTTTCCAACAAAATCCTGCGCAGGAGTTTGGGGGTGAAGAAACGGATGTGCGGATCGCGCCACGGAGCCTTCCGCGAAGTCAGCGGGCTGCCGCCGGGATTCCAGAAACCCGTCGCTAGAAATTCCAGCCGCTGGAACCACGAACCGGGATTGGGCACGCTGAAAATCGCCGCGCCCGCCGGTTTCAGCACACGGGCAATCTCACGCACCGCCTGATCCGGTTCCATGAGGTGTTCGAGCACCTCGAAGCAAAGCGCCAGATCGCACGATTGGTCGGCGAGCGTGGTGCGAAAGCCATCCACGAGCAGGGAAGCTTCCAAACCGAAATCGCGCGCCTGCCGGACGGCCTCCTCCGAGATGTCGAAGCCGACGTAGCGGATGCCCCGTGCGGCGAGCGCCTTGCCGTAGCGCTGGCCGTCGCCGCAGCCGTAGTCCAGCAGCGTCGCGTCCGGGGCGAGGTGCGGAAAGATCAGCGCCTCCTCCATCCGGCCCAGGGTACTGGCGCTCGGGGACCACTTCTGCCCTTTGGTCCAGTATTGATCGTAATAGGTGTTCATCGCTTGCGGTACAGGGCGAGCAGGCCGTAGGGCCGCTGTTGGCGGCGCTGTTCAGCGGTCGCGCGCAGTTCGGTAAACCGGAAGATCCGCGGCAGGTAGCCCCGGCACTTGGTCATCCAGCGGTAAAAGCGTTGCGTGTCGGCGGTCAGAAAATGGTCGTCGTGCAAACGCTCGAAACCGCGCGGCACGAACAGCGCGTCGAGGTCTTCCAGGCGGTAGCCCTCGCGCACGTGGTCGCTCTCGAACCACGGGGCGGGGGGCTGGGGCACCGTGACGAGCAGCCAGCCGCCGGGTTTGAGCACACGGGTGATCTCGGCAGCGGCCACGTCGTCCTCGTTGATGTGTTCGAGCACCTGCGTGCATGCGATGCAATCCACCTGCGCGTCCGCCAGCGGCAGCTTGGTGAGCGACCCCTGGATCGCCTCCCCGCGCGCGCCGAAAGGGGCCAGCGACTGCTGGAGAATGCGGAAGTTGTGGTCGGTGTACTCGACCGCGATCACCCGTTGGCTGATAGGCAGATAGCAGTGGACGGCGTAATGGCCGCCACCCGCCCCGGCGTCCAGAAGCGTGGCCACCGGTCCCACGAGCTGCAATGCCTCCTGCAGGCGCGGGATCTCGACGGTGTAGCGAGTGGTGTTGCCGGTGAGGACGAGTTGCTTGGCGAGATCGCGCAGGGACATGCGGGGTGTAGACTTCACCAGCCAGCCCGGCGCTTCAACCTTTTTCGTGCGGCGGAAGCCAGGGACGACCAGCGGCGCCGGCCTAGTGCGCCGGCATGGTCGTCACCATGGGACGATAGGTCTGCGCGCTACGCTTGAGCAGGTACTCCCACCAGCGGCGCTTGTCGGTCATGGTTTCCACCAACTGGGAATTGACGACCAGGGTAAACACCGCGCCGAAGAACGTCCAGGTCTGCACATTGACGGGCGAGGCGGTGAAATTGCCGCCGCCTGCCATCGCCACGAGAATCGACGGCCCCACAATCGCCAGCATCATGGTCGCGAACTGCCGGTCCTGCGGGTCCACGATCCGCAGCACGCGGCTGTGCACGAAATAAAAGATGGCGCACAGCGAGATGAGCGAAACCACCAGGCCCACGATGCCGTAGGAGAGCACCGCGCGGGTGATGAGATCGTGCGCGCCCTGAGAAGTGTCCTCCACACCCAGCCACGTCCAGGTGCCGGGCCGCAACAGCAATTGCCACGAAACGATGCGGGCCTCGTAGGTCGAGACCACCATGACCTGCTCGCCCCAACGTCCGTGGGTTTCGATCATGTTATTGATGTCGTCGAGACGCTCGATCAGCGTATCCGCGTTGAGGATGCCGATCAACAAGGTCAAGGCCGAAGCCGAGTAGACGGCTATCGTCCGCAGGGCGGAACTGTAGAAATAATAGAAGGCGAAAGCCAGCGGGACCAACAGGATGGTCGTGCGCTGCATGGATGTGACGGTGCCCCAGAGCACGATGAACGTGCCGACGATCCACCAGAACCGTTTTTCGCGCATGGTCCAGACGCGCCATATGCCGTAGACGGCATAGGCAGAGATGACGCTGTAGTTCGGGGAGCCGGAGCCGAAGCCCATCGGCCGGGGATCGGCAAAGCGGAGCATGTGCTCACTGGCGACGAAGGAAAGCCCCGTCTCCGCATAGAACCACTCGATGAAAGTGAACCCGAAATAATACTGCTTGATGCCCCAGGCGGCCCAGATCGCCGCCATCCAGAACTGGAGGCCGAGCAGCTTGTTGAGCTGCTGGCGGTCCGCGAGCGCCACGCTCATGGGCAGAGCCAGCGCAATGTAGAAACCGGAATTAAAAGCGTCCTCGCCCGCCTTGGCCATGCCCTGCTTGGTGAGCATCGCCAGGAACAGCGCGGCGGTGACGAGGATCGTCACGACGACGACTACCCATTGCGCCAATCGGAGCTTATACTGCCGGAAACAGACGCTCTGGATCAGGATGCCGACCACCGTCGCCAACACGGCGAGCATGCCGACGACGAGCACCTCGATGATCGTCATCGAAGAGACGGTGCCGTAGTACACGGCCAGCTTCTTGAGGAAATCGAGCGAGAAGGCCTCGATCGTCACGATGTAGAGGCCGAACTTGGGCTGGACGAGCGCCCAGATGGCCAGACAAACGCCAACCGTGCGCACGGTGGCCGAAAGCGAACCGGTGTCGTTCTCAATGATGAGCGAGGTCAGATAAACGACAACCAGCAGCACGGCGGTAGCGACGCCGATGAGCAAAGGCGCCTGTCCAGACATGGAAACCGAGCGATTATCCGCAGCTGTCATAGGTAGCCCCGGACCTTAGCGGGGAGGGGGTCCTTTGTCAACGGTCGATTCGGTCCACATGCCCCGGATGTTGCGCTCCGGGCGGCGGCCTTTGAGGAAGCGGTAGGGCACGACCAGACGCACGAATGAGATGAGCGTGAGGCGGCCATAGAGCCGGAAGAAAAGGAGCGTGCCGCGGACCCGGCCCCAATGGCGGCGGAGATAGACCCAATTGGGCCGCCAGTAGAGGGCGGCCTGGATCTTGAAAACGCGCGCCCAGATCTGGCGCAGGGGTTCGCTGGTGGTCAGCCACGGCTCATCGAAGTTGCCCGAGTAGATGAGTTCCTCGACGATCGCGCCCCGGTCCACGATACACTGGAACCCGGCGGCGGTGGCGCGCAGGGTGTAATCGGTGTCGCCCATGTACTGCGGGAGATCCTCGGCGTCGGGGTAGCCGATGGCGTCGATGACCTTGCGTGGGATGGCCACGAGGTTACCCCGGCAGGCATCGACTTTCAGGCGCTGCCCGGCGCTGGGAGGAAGAGCATGCTCGGTCAACCCCCAGGGGATTTTGCGCAGGGCATAAAAGTCTGCCACGACGGGACCGGCCAGCAGGCGGCCCAGCGCAGAAGTGATGCCCCCGCGCGCGACGGCGTCAGCGACGATGAGTTCGACGGCCCCGGGGCGGGGGTGGGAATCGTCGTTGAGCCAGACGCAGCAGGCGGTATGCTCGCTCACGGCGTGGCGCATCCCCCGGGCGATGCCGCCGGTCCAATAGAGGTGGCCGTCGCCGGGCAGGACGGTGGTCTGCGGAAACCCGGCGCGGATAGCCTCGGCGGTGCCGTCGGTGGAGCCGTCATCGACCACGACGAGGCGCGCGAAGTCCGCGACGCCGGTGGCGTGAAGGTGGCGCAGACACGCCAACGTCACGTCGCGCCGGTTGTGAACCGGGAGGATGACATGGACGGGGGAGGGCAAGTTCAAGGCGCAACGAAGATAAAGGCCGACGGAAAATACGGAAAGAAAAACCTCGCGGTGATTACGGAAATGTTCGGAGTGAGACCGGACGAGGCACTAGTCTGAATCATCTGGGGTAAAGCGGCTTGCATGCATGCAGGTGCTCGGACCTGCTTATTTAGCCCTGCCGGGGCTGGATTCAGCCAGAACGTGGCGGGTCTCACTTTACGAATCGACGCTGGAGCCAGGCGGGTAGCAGCGTGAGGACAAAAGCCGCCGCCGCGCGTAGGCTGAACGGTTCCAGCGCCACCGCCTGGGCGGCGTGCCGCCGGGCGGCGGGGCGGCGTCCCCCGCGCAGGTCGGCCAGCGCGGCGGCGACGTAACAGCGCACGGCCTGGCGGCGGGCGGCGGCGCGGGAGGGTGCGTAGAGCGGGTCCTCGGCCATCTGTTGCCAGCAGGCTGCGGCACCCGCCGGCCAGTCGGAACGCGCGGGCGCGGTCGAGATTGAGGCGGGATGCGTGCGCCAACCGGCCAGCCGCGCGGATACGTACCACGCGCCACCCCCCGTGCGGGCGAGCAGGTGGTTAAGCCACAGGTCGTAGGCCGGTCCCGCCTCGGCGGGCAGCGCGTCGAGGTCGAGCGCGGACCGCTTGAACACAGCGGCCTGGGCGGCGGGGATCGCGCAGGACATGGCGAGGTCCGCGAAGGGCAGGTGCAGGCCGGGCGCGAGGGCCGTGCGGCCCGCCGTCTGCGAAAGACGCGCGGTTTCCTCCGGCAAAACGTGTCCCTGCGGGTCGATGACCTCGTGGTCGCAGAAAGCCACCACGACCCGCGCGTCCATTTGGAACCCAGCGAGCAGTTGGCTCAAGAAATCCGGTTTCCACAGGTCATCGTGGTTGAGAATGGCCAGGTACTCGCCGCGCGCGCGGCGCATGGCCGCCCAGTGGTTTCCGGCGGGGCCGAGGGTCTGCGCGTTCGCGTGGTAGAGGATGCGGGGGTCGCCGGGAACGGTGGCAATGGTACGGGTCTCGGCGTGGTTGCCGTCGTCGGCGACCAGCAGCTCGAAATCGCCGCAGGTCTGCGCCAGGACGCTGGCGATGGTCTGGCGCAGGTACTCGCCGCCTCGGTACGTGGCGACGATGACCGAAACCCGGGGCGCGGGGGGTGGAGTGAAAGCGCCGTTGGTCACGGCGTTTCCATACTTGCGCCTTGACCCATTGGCAAGCCGTCCGCATGATGTGCCTGCCCGTGCACACGACCATATTTCCCGTCCCCGCCAAGTCATCCGTCGTCTGGGGCCTCGCCGGGTTGAGCGTGCTCGCGGTTATGCTGGCCTTCGCGCAGGCCCAGGTATTGCAAACTGCGCTCGCACCGATTTACGGCGACCTCGTCGACGCGACGATGGGCGTGGCGACGGGGCATCCACACTGGCGCATCTACCAGAACCGAATCGCGGGGCCGTGGATGTTCGCCGGGTTGTGCCACCACGGGTTGGAACCGGCGGCGGCCTATGCGCGGCTCTCACTCTGGCTCCTGCTGGCGTTCTACGGGATTTTTACGGCGTGCCTGTGGGATTTGCTGCGCCGGGTGCGCAGCGTGGTGTGTGCGCTGTGCGCCGGGTTCGTGATGATCTCGATCTTCATGCAGAGTCCGTGGTTTTACCCGTGGGACCTGATCGACCTGAGCGTGTTCACGGTCTTCACCTGGGCCATGCTGCGGCCCGCGCGACCGTGGGTGCTGCTGGCGGTGACGGCGGCGGAGTTCCTCAACCGTGAGGTCGCGCTGATCCTGGCGGCGTACCTGGCGGCGGACGGCGCGCTGGCCTACCGCCGCACGCGGCGGCGCGAGGACCTAGTCCAGGCGGCCGGGGGGGCGGCACTGGCGGTGGGCGGCTACCTGTTCGTCGAATGGCTGCGCAACACGCTGCTCATCGAAGCCACGCAAGAGACGGCGGTGGTGACGGGGCACCGGTTCATGTTCCAACTGGTCAGCAACGTCGGCGTGCTGGTGCGCCACCTCGGGTTGGCGGGGTACGTGAAAAACCTGCCGCAGCTCGCGTTGATGGCAGGCTGTTTGCTGGCGTCGCTGTGGCAGGTCCGGCGGCGGCCCCGGGTGGGGATTCTTTATTTTTTGATCTGGAGCAGCCTGTTCGCGGTGGGGGCGATGGTGGAGTGGCGCATTTGGCTGGAGATGGTGCCCTTCGTCGTCATGACGCTGGCGCTGGACTTGGGCGGCGAGTTGGAGAAAGCGTCAGGCGAGAGGCACCCTCCCCGGGTGTCCTAATTTAAAAGGTCTGCGAGGCCGGTCCGCGTGCCGCTCGCAAAGCGGTGGTAGCGTCCGCCGAGCCATTCCCGGAGCACGGGCCACAGCCGCCGCAGCCGCGAGGCGGGCAGATCGCGCCGGGCGAACTGATGCTCGCGCCGTTGGTCGAAGGGGCGCAGCTTCGCGGCCAGCTCGGGGAAACGCGCATGCAGGATTTCCGCGAGGATGGCACTGTCCGCCGCGCTATCCGCGAGGATTTGCGCGCGGGCGCTCCCGCTTTGCCAGAGCGGTTGCGCGGGATCGCGCCCGGGCGAGACGCCCACCTGCTGACCGGCGTGCTGGCGGTAGAGGATCAGCGGCTCGTCGAGAAAGCCCAGCGTTCCGCGCAACGCCGCGACGAGTGCGATCCAGCCGTCGTGGATCAGGTCGCGCGGCAGACGCTCGGGCAGCGGGAAGATCGTGTCGCGCAACCCGGCGCGGAGGGCCATCGTGGCTCCGGTTGCCATGGCGCGTTCGGACAAAGCCGCCAGCATCCTCCCGCGCGCGATATTTCGCTGCACGACGGAACTCCGGAAACCGCGGTTCTTAGAAAGCAATTCCTGCTGGTTAAGCGTCTGATCCACCACCCAACCGTCGGTGAAAACCGCTTCCGTGGCCGGGTGTTCGTCGAAAAATGCGACGATCCGTTCCAGCTTTTGCGGCAGCCAGACATCGTCCTGATCGCACAAAATTATGATCTCACCCCGAGCTTCTGCGATGGCGCGAGCGAAGTTGTGGGTGGACCCCAGGTTTTCGGCGTTGACTTCGACCCGGACGCGAAACGGGATCCCGGCGCTCCACGCCTCAACGATGCGCAGGGTATCATCTTTCGAGCGGTCATCACGTACCAACAATTCATCGGGCAACCGGGTCTGTTTGGCGATGCTTTCAAGCTGCGCCCGGAGGTAGGTAGCCCCGTTGTATGTGCAGAGTGCGACGGAGAGCGTCGGGCGATGTCTGCTGGTGTCAGAGGACGGGTTCACAAACTCGGGAGGGCTTGTTTTGTTTCAAGGAACGTTTGCAAACAGGTTTCCAGGTGGTTAATGCCTTGTTCGGGAGACCACCGTTGAGCTGCCATGCGCTCACCCGCAGCCGCGAGTTTCGAGGCGAGGGGCGTATCATCCAGCAGACGGCTCATGGCCTCAGCCAGCGCCGCCGGTTCCCGGTCGCACAAGAACCCGTTGACACCATCGACGATCGTTTCACGCACCCCGCCTTCCGCGACCGCCACGACGGGCAGGCCGCAGGCGTTGGCCTCGATCGGGGCGAAGCCGAACGGTTCCAGATGCGAAGTGTAAAGCATCAGGCTGGCCCGGTTCATCAGTTCGACCAGCGTTGCATCACTGATGTGACTGCGAACTTGAAAATCCACTTTCAACCGAGCCGCCAAGGTCTCCATTTTGCGGCGGTAGTCGGCGTCCTCCCAGTTGGCCACCCAGACCAACGGCGGACGTGGCGACGGTAGCCGTGCCAACGATTTGATGGCGGTGTCAACCCCTTTGCGATCCTGCATCGACCCCAAACCGATGACGAATCGCTCCTTTGGGGGCGGGGGCTGGAGGCGACGAAAAGTCGCCGCGTCGTAGCCCAAATAGCAGACGCGAGCATCCAGGCCGTAAACCCGCGCGATGCACTCCCGGCTGAAGTAAGAGTTAACCAGGACCAGGTCGTAGGCTCGGGCATCTTCCAACTCCCGCCGGGCCGCCATCCGAATCTGTTGATTCCGCATCTGGTCCCAGGCAAAGTGTTTCGCACGGCCAAGCAACGAGTGGCCACCGGCCCCGGCGGCGGGGGCAATCCAAGGCAGGTCGGGCATCGCTTCGTAGAAGGCACGAATCGGCTCCTGCAAGTAAAGGCACAGCGGCAACCCCTTGCCTCGTAAAAATCGACCGAGAAACGGGACTTGGAAAAAGCGGCAGGGCGCGGCCAAAAGCAGGTCAAAATTCCCTCGCAATATGGCCCCGGCACAAACTTGGCTATGGTAGGTCATCTCCGTGTCCAGAGGATTTCCACGCAAACGACGCCAGACTTTGACCAACAAGTTGCGAGGTGCGGTCGGAACGCGCAGGGGGAGGCGGTGTTCGGGAACGAGGTCCGAAAGCGGCAGGTAAGCGGCATCCGCCGTCTGCGGGCACCAAGCTTCAACTTGATGGCCGCGGGACAGCAAGCCAGCCACTTGGGTGTACAAAGCGCGCTTGGCCCCGCCGCTGGGGAGATTGTGCCAGACCGCAATTTTCATGTTCCTTAATTGGAGAGGTCAGCTGGCCCGGGCGGGAGGCAAGTCATGATTTCATCGCCTGCTGGTAAGCAGCGACAGTGAGGTCCACGCAACGCTCCCAAGAAAAGAGTTGGGCACGCTCCAGAGCGCGGATGCTCAAGCTGTGGCGCAGTGCCTCGTCGTGACAAAGCTGGTACATCGTTTCGCTCAAAGCCACCGGGTCGAGTGGATCGAGCATGATCCCCGCCGAGCCAACAACTTCGGGTAAGGATGAGGTGTTGGACGTGACCGTCGGTGTTCCGCATTGCATCGCTTCGAGAGGAGGCAGCCCGAATCCCTCGTAAAAGGACATGTACAAAAAAGCCAGTGCCCCACTGTACAAAGCGGACAAATCCTCCTCCGCCACGTAGCCCGTGAAGCGGATGCGCTGACCTGCCAGCGGCGCGCCGGCCGCCTGCAAGATCTCGTCTTCCTGCCACCCCCGCCGACCAACGAGCACCAGATACAACGAATCGTCTTTCGTTTGCCGCCATAAATCCAAGAAGGCGCGAATGACCAAAAGTAGATTTTTCCTCGGTTCCAACGTACCGACCGACAGAAAGTACCTTCCGGAAGGGATCTGGTACTTCTGGCGTACTTGTGTCATTCGCTGCGGGTCCGTGCAGGGAGCAAAGTGACGGCTGGCAGCGAGGGGAGTGACGAAGCAGCGTTCGGGTGCGGCCCCGGTGTGATCGCACCAATCTCTTTTCGTGTGCTCAGAAATGCAGAGATAGTAACCATCCCGTGGGAGGCCGGCCAACATCCGCCGGTAATCATATAAAATGTGCGGGTGCGAGTGTTGCGGCATTTTTACCGGGGTCAGATCGTAAACGGTCAAAAATTTTTTAATGTGGGACTGGAGCACGACCGCAGGAAAGGCGGGTGCCGGACTATGGTAAATATCGTAGCCTGCCAACGAAGCAGGATCCATCGGCCCCCGCCGATGCGACAACGCACGAAGGGACAAGGAAGCCAGCTTGCGAGTCAGCCGATCTGTGAAGGACCGGCTGTGGGATCGCCTTCGAGCCAACGCCTCCAAGCGATCTAGAAGCGCGTCCGTCCGCCGCTGCTCCGCGAGGCGGGTAAACGCGCAATTTCTCAGGCGAGAATCCTGCTTGGCAAACTTTTGGGCCAAGTATTGTACGTTTGCGCCGTAGAGACCGAGATGCACCTCCTGCCTCGTAGCCAAGCCAGCAGCGGTTTCGTGAGCAACGCGTTGGATGCCCGTGTACTGCGCGCGGTCAACGGCAACCGACGCCATCGTGGCGAAGTCGTACAGGACAAAGATTTTTTCCCTCATGGATGGGTCACAACCGCCGGGGCGGTCTGCGGTCGGCCACAGTCCTCGGCCGGTGCCAAATCAATCACGGCGAGCCAGCCACTGGAAATTGTCTTGTAGCGGGCAAGTTTAAGCAGTTGGCGAAGGACACGGTGGTACGCTCTTTGCACCAGAGCCCCAAGGGGAGAAGAAACTTCGTGATGGTCAAGATGAACGATTGCAGCCGTTTGCAGGGCAACGGCAAGCTCTGGAAAGATCTGGAAACGCGATTGTCCCAAAGTGTGGAATAGAGTCGCCAGCGTTTGGCGATCGTAAGTCCTGAGGTGGGTCAAATCCTGGTAGTGCCGGAAGGTCATGCCGCAACCGATCTCACCATGGTCAGTACCGGGTACCGCGATAATCACTCTTGATCGACTCACCCGGATGAGTTCCGCCAACGCTTTTTCATCGTCAACGTGCTCCAGGACATCGTAGCAGTAAGTACAATCGAAACTTTTATCCTGAAAAGGCAGCGAGGTGATGTCCCCGTGGAGGTACTTGCCCTGCGCGCCGGGCCGGTTTCGAGCCACTTCCAAGAACATCTCGTGGTAATCGATGCCGGTTACCTCAAATTCTTGCCTCGCGAGCAACTCAACGAAGGCACCCCCGCCACACCCGGCATCCAAGATTTGCTTGCCGCACAGGAAACGTTGCAGATGCTCCACGCGCTCGGGATGTAGGTCACCGGTCATGGACGACCACTGAAACCGCATTCCGTTCTGCACGCTGTAATCTGGTGAACCCATACGAAGAGCTTTCAGGATAAATCGTCACGCTGCGCTGCCCGACTGACTTTGCCACCGTAGATCAGGCCGGATGATTCCTGGAAGCCGTTCGCTGCGCGGCCCGTGACCGGTGTGATCGACGATCTGGAAGTACAAACACGGCTCCGTCAGGACAAATGGATGGTCATGCCCTGGCGTGTCAGAGCCGAATCCGACGTAAAACGTCCCTGCGTTGAGGACATGGCCGGGGAAGCGGCAGCGGGCAGTGTAAAAACCGGGCGCAACCACTTGGCCGGTCCGCAGACCCTCGTCGTTGGAACCGCAGAGGCTGGTTCCGTCCGCTGTCTGCATGAAAAAACCAATGCGTAGGTTGGGGGTAGGTTGAAGCACGTCGTATTCCAAGCATAGCTCGAAGGGCTTTGCGCTGTCGATATTCAGGGATTGGTTGCCACGCTCGTCGAGGACCAGCGCCCGGCGGAACCGGATGTACCCGGCAGCCGGCGCGTCGGCTGATTCCCACTCGACGGTGGCTCCCTGGGAATCGTTTGCCAGTAGATACTCATTGACCGCATCATTGATGTTACCGCGCAGGATAACTCGACCCTGGCGCATCAACAGACCCGTGGTGCAGAGCGAACGCACCGCGCCCATGTTATGGGAAACAAAAATTACGGTGCGGCCCTCGCCTTTAGCCACATCCTGCATCTTTCCCAAGCACTTCTTCTGAAAATCCATGTCGCCGACGGCGAGGACCTCGTCCACGATCAGGATCTCCGGCTCCAGGTGCGCCGCCACCGCGAAGGCTAGGCGCACGTACATGCCGCTGCTATAGCGTTTGACGGGCGTGTCCAGGAAGCGCTCGACCTCCGCGAAGGCGACGATCTCGTCGAACTTGGCCTTGATCTCGCTGCGGTGCATCCCGAGGATCGCGCCGTTCAGAAAGATGTTCTCGCGGCCCGTCAGTTCGGGGTGGAAACCCGTGCCGACCTCCAGCAGGCTGGCCACGCGCCCGGCGATGCGGATGCGCCCGGTGGTCGGCTCGGTGATGCGCGAGAGGACCTTGAGCAGCGTACTCTTGCCCGCGCCGTTGCGTCCGATGATGCCGACGACCTCGCCGCGCTTGACCTCGAAGTTCACGTCGCGCAACGCCCAGAAATCGGTCGGCTCATCCGCCGCCGTTGGTCCGCCCGGCTGTCCGCGCCGCAGGCGGCGCAACGGGGCCTTGAGCATCCCCGTCAGGCCCTCGCGCAACGTCTGGTACTGGCCACCGCCACGCTGCTGGCCGAGGACGTAGCGCTTGCCGAGACCTTCCACCTGGATGATGGCGTCGGTCATGTGAAAAACTGCGACGGTGCGGAAAAGGCAGTGCCCATAAGGTAGCCCGCGAATATAAGGATTTCCCCCGATTAGCCAACTTTTTAGCTACGCGGCGAGGGCTGCAAACGGGAGCACCGGTGCAAGCAGCCCTGGCCTCGCCTCCATCCACATGGGCGATTCGCTCAAGTCGCCGCGCAGTTTGAACTGAATGCTCGGCGCGTTGACGCCCGGTTCGCACAACCACGCGCGCCAATGCAGACTGGTGTGCAGTTCGACGCGGTAATCCCCTTCGTTGAGAAAGCGCTTGGGCAGCCAGCCCACCAGCCGGTTCTGGCCGATCCGGATCGCGGGCCAGTTTTCCTGCGCCGCGTCGGTGTGCAGACTCCAATACAGCAACTGGCCGTCCGCCGCGTAGAGCGCGAATCCGACTGTCAGCGCGGCGTCGGACGTGGCGACGCTGCCTTCGATCAGGACGCCCACGGTCTGATCGCCCCGCACGTCCTGTCGGAGGGGATGAAAATCTTCATCGACCAGCGCGAGGCGGGTCGGCTTGAAATACGGGTTGGCATGTTCGTTGCCGGGGTTGATCCATTCTAAATCGTTGCTCTTTGCGCTCAGGTAGCTCGCAATGATCGCCGCGGGCTTCCCGGCGGCGACAAGCTGGCCCCGGGCGAGCAACAGGCAGCGTGTGCAGAGCGATTGCACCGCGTTGAGCTGATGGCTGACGAAAAGGACGGTGCGTCCGCCCCCGGCGACATCCTTCATCTTGCCGAGACATTTGGCTTGGAACTCGGCGTCGCCGACGGCGAGGACCTCGTCCACGATCAGGATCTCCGGCTCCAGGTGCGCCGCCACCGCGAAGGCTAGGCGCACGTACATGCCGCTGCTATAGCGTTTGACGGGCGTGTCCAGGAAGCGCTCGACCTCCGCGAAGGCGACGATCTCGTCGAACTTGGCCTTGATCTCGCTGCGGTGCATCCCGAGGATCGCGCCGTTCAGAAAGATGTTCTCGCGGCCCGTCAGTTCGGGGTGGAAACCCGTGCCGACCTCCAGCAGGCTGGCCACGCGCCCGGCGATGCGGATGCGCCCGGTGGTCGGCTCGGTGATGCGCGAGAGGACCTTGAGCAGCGTACTCTTGCCCGCGCCGTTGCGTCCGATGATGCCGACGACCTCGCCGCGCTTGACCTCGAAGTTCACGTCGCGCAACGCCCAGAAATCGGTCGGCTCATCCGCCGCCGTTGGTCCGCCCGGCTGTCCGCGCCGCAGGCGGCGCAACGGGGCCTTGAGCATCCCCGTCAGGCCCTCGCGCAACGTCTGGTACTGGCCACCGCCACGCTGCTGGCCGAGGACGTAGCGCTTGCCGAGACCTTCCACCTGGATGATGGCGTCGGTCATACGGCAGACCACGCCTGCGCAACGGGAACGGTGGGTTTCATGATCAGGCGGCGAATATAAGGATTTCCCTCGATTAGCCAACCTTTTCCTTGCGAATCCGCCGGGCGTATCTTGGGGTGAGATGATCGGTCCTTGCGAGCTATGCGGACGGGAGACGGCCCTGACCCGGCACCACCTCGTGCCCCAGTGTCGGCACGCGAACAAATGGAACAAGAAGCACTTTGACCGCCGGGCGGTGAAAACGCGGCTGTTGCTGCTGTGCGCGGGTTGTCACAAGCAGCTCCACGCGTTGTTCACGGAGAAGGAACTGGAGCGGCGGCTGCACGACCTGCCGAGCCTGCGCGCGGAGCCGGAAGTGCAGAAGTTCGTGGAATGGATCAGGACGAAGCCGCCGGGGTTCAGACCGGTGGTGAGAAGTAAGAAGTGAAAAGTCAGAATGCAGAAGTCAGCGGGGAAATGGTCAACCATGCTCGGCCTTTGCGCCCCGCGCCTTTTTCTGACTTCTGCATTTTGCATTCCTACTTCCCACTTCCAATTTTCAGCCGCTCGTCCTTTTCCAGCAGCTCGCCCAACGCGGGCCAACCGGCGATTTCCATCGTCTGAAAACTGTTTAGATACACCGCTACCACTTCCGGCGAATGTTTGGCCAAGAGACCGTCCACGGCGGTGCGGAGCTTTTCGGCGTCCGGCGCGGGCGGCAGGTTCTCAATGCCGCCGTGCTCGTCGTGTTCGATGCCCAGCGCGTCCAGAAAATCGCACAGCACCGGGGCCTGCGCGCCCATGAGCCACATCTGGAGCAGGTTGGCGGCGATCTCGCTGTTCGCCGGACGGGCCAGGGCGGTTTGCAACCAGGTATGACGTTCGACGCGCGGCTTGCGCTCGACGAACACGGGCCGCAGCTTGCGCTGGGCGGCGAGCGTCTGGATGGCGACCTTGTAAGTCGGTTTTTCCGCCGTTTGCAGGTGGGAAAAGAGTTCGTCGGTCAGGCCGGGCGAAAGGTGCTGGAAAATCTCCGAAGCGTTCATGCAGACGAGATGCTTCGCGCGGTTGGCGGGTTTTTCAAACCGGAAATGCGGTCGGGACGTTTTTTACGATCTGCCTTTGCGCCTGACCCGCCCGTCAGCGTTGCAACTCGCTGTCGAGTAACGAGACGACCTGACGCGTCTTCTCTTCCTCCTTGATGCGCTTCTTCACGAGCCGATGCGCGTGCAGCACCGTGCCGTGGTCACGCCCGCCGAACGCGTCGCCGATCTCGTTGAGGCTGCTCTTGGTCAACTCGCGTGCCAGATACATCGCCACTTGTCGTGGGAACGCGATGTTCGCCGGGCGCCGCTTGCTGCTCATGTCCGCCAACCGCACATCGTAGTGCTCGGCGACCCGGCGCTGGATCTGGTCGATGGTGACCAAGCGGCGCGCCTCTTCCTGCAAAATGTCCTTGAGCAGGTGCTCGACGTTTTCCTGCGTGAGCGCCTTGCCGCTGAGCGACGCAAAACTGGCCACGCGCATGAGCGCGCCTTCCAGCCGCCGCACGTTCGTGCGGATGCGCTTCGCAAGAAACTCGTAGATCTCCGGCGCGAGTTTGACCGACATGTCGCCCGCCTTCTTTTGCAGGATGGCCATGCGCGTCTCGATGTCCGGCGGCTGGAGTTCGGCGGTGAGGCCCCACTCGAAGCGCGAGACGAGCCGCTGCTCCAGGTTTGTGATCTCGCTCGGCGGACGGTCGCTCGACATGACGATCTGCTTGTGGCCGTCGAAGAGCGCGTTGAACGTATGGAAGAATTCTTCCTGGCTGCGTTCCTTACCCGCGAGGAACTGGATATCGTAGATCAGGAGCACGTCGGCGAGCCGGTACTTCTTGCGAAATTTCACGAGCGTCGAATGCTGGATGGCGTCGATGAACTCGTTGGTGAACTTCTCGCTGGAAATGTAGATGATGCGCAGGTTTTTCTTCTTGGCGAGCATCCCTTGGCCGATGGCCTGCATGAGGTGGGTCTTGCCTAGGCCCACGCCGCCGTAGAGAAAGAGCGGGTTGTACGTCTTGGCGGGTGCGTCGGCCACGGCCTTGCTGGCGGCCTGCGCGTACTGGTTGTTCTGGCCGACGACGAACGACTCAAAACTGTAGCGGGGATTGAGGCCGCTGGCCGCGACCTCGCGCTCGGCGGGGGCGGAGTCGCCGCTGACCGCGGCGATGTCGCTGGCGAGCGGGCGCGGCTCGACGCCGTCCGCCACGCCGGAGAAACCGTTGAGCGCGGCGGCGGGTGCGTCGTCCTTGCCGGATGAGGCGGACACCGAAGCGGCAGCGGCGGCGGGATCGTTGAAAACGAACTTCAACTGCCGCGGCGCGCCGAGGATGCCCATGATCGCGTTCTGCACGAGGGGCATGTAATTACTCTCGATCCAGAGTTGATAGATGTTGTTGGGCACGCGCAGCGTGAGCTGCTGCTCGTCCGCCTGGACGAGCACGATGCCCGCAAACCACCTCTGAAACGTATCGCCCCCCACCTGCGGCTTGATGGCGTTGGCGATGCTTTCCCAGATTAAACGATAGCTCTCTTGCATGGATTTAGACGGCAATCCTCCTGATAACTGAAACCTCTGTCACCTCGGCGGCGCGCCACTAGCGGGCCGTCACCGACGAACCTTGGCATCGTCCCGGACACGCCGCGCAAACATGGGCATCTGTCATCGCGGTGGAAGGGACGCAAGAAGGCGCTTGGAAACGTAATGCCCGCCTTAAACCGGCAGCACCGCGCGAAAATTCCAGCGGGAGTGGCCGGATAATCGGAGCGGGTGCGAGCCATCGTTCATAGGAGAGAACTTGTTTCCGTGGGGGAGCGGTTGAAGTGATGCAAAAAGAATTAGAATTCGGGGCGAATGCGGACAAGAAAAAAGTGGCGGACGCGCGCGATTTTTTTGTGGAAAAACCTTGCGAAAAGGTTGTGAAAATATTTTCCCGGCAGGGTCCTCCCTAGCACGTTCAGAGGGGAGGGAGCGGTGGGCGGCGGGCGCTCGGAACACAAGGTTGGCTGCAAACTTGCTTGAAGTGGAAATGTGTTCAGGACGGTGAAGGGAGTTCACATCGTTCCCATGTTTTGTATTTTGCGAAGACAGTGTGGGTCGAGGGTGTACGTTTTTGCAACGGTGAATGGGCAGGGTGGACTTTGATGGTGGAAGAAACGAAAATTTTGCAGGCGACGGCTTCAGACCGCACGAGCGGGTTGTGAACAACTCCGCGTCGAATAACGCGAGCAAGTATGAAAAGATTCAGAAATGTATGGTGTGCCGTGCGGCGGGTTAGGCGTGGCGCGGATGAGGCTTTTCACGCAATGCTTTGCAGGGTAACATGCGGGATGATTTCGGCTGGATTCCGCACGCGCCGATTGGTCAAAGCAGCGTGGTTGGCAGGCACCATGGCATGGTAACCCATGAGTGTGCATGCCCAATCGCCATCGCCCGACAGAGAGATCACCGTGCAGCGTCTGTTGCAGGAGGGGCGAACGTACTACGCCGTGGGTCGTTATGCGCTGGCCTACGGACGTTATGCAGCCGTCTTGACGCTCGACCCCGGCAACGCGCTCGCGCTCGACGGCGAGAAACAAAGCCTTGCCGCGCGGATAGGCGCGGACGAGCGGAAGCGGGCTTTGAAAGAGAAGTTGTATGGCGATTTGAGTTACCCGGTGGAGACCTGGTACGGGTACGCGGATGGCAGGATGGCGTCCCAGCCCGGCAAGCACTGGCCCGATCCGAAACCCAAGGCGGCCAGGACGAACGGTTCGCCTTTGCGCAAGACGTGGCTGTACCGGGCGGCAGAGGCAGGTGTGAGGATGCCGCGTGTGCCTTGAACCTTTTTCAAGATCGTTGAGCGCCTGTTCCAACAAAAGGTGGATGGCGACCTCCGGGCGCCATGGCAAAGCCATGCAGCGAAGCTGCCTCTTTGTCTGGAATGACGCATCCAATAAATCAGGCGGCTGCGCCGCAAGTAAACCCATGGCGCCCGGAGGTCGCCATCCACCTTGGGCTGCCTTGACGACCGCGCAACCAACTTCAAAATGGGGGGGAGAATCAGCTGCGGACGGCAGTGGAGAACCGCCGGGACCTGGAAAACTGGTCAGTTATAGACCTTCAGATATTTAATGTCCGCGGGAGCGGCAGTTGCGAGGCATGGAA
>CAXTBX010000074.1:0-25424 GCA_964242205.1 uncultured Chthoniobacterales bacterium | reverse complement strand
ACCACCTACAACCTCGCCGTCAAACAGCGGGCAACACACGGTTGATCACCACCCTCTTTCGAGTAAGGGTAACTTCCAGAGGTACCCCAGAAGATCCGCACGGACTGCTGCTGGCTGAAGCTGATCGAATCCCGCTGGCCGCCACGAAGACCGTAGAAGATCCGCGTGCATCTTTGCTTCCGGTCATCCCGGCAGATTTGGGTGACGAGCTTTGGCGGGTGGACTTCGATGATCGACCGCGCCTGCTCTTCAACAGCGCGGCGGGCAATTACAAGCAGATTGGCCTTGATCCTTTGTTCATATCAATAGTTTATCCAGCTGCTTTCCGCGAAGTGCTCGGACACATTCTGCATCGTGAGAAACACAACGATTACGATGATCCTGACGATCCGCTTTCCCGCTGGCTGAAATTTGCCGTCGAAGTGCTCGGTGCGGGTGAACCACCAGTGCCGGAGGAAGACGAAGCTGTGGACGAGTGGATCAACACTGCCATCAGTCTTTTCGCCCGCAAACATGGTCTGCTTGCAAAATTCACCACTTACTGGACGCAGGAGGAACGCGAATGAACCTTCGTCGCTTGAACGCAGAGGGGGTGCGCCGCTTTGGGACCTATCTGGAGAGCCTGTTGGCTGTGCCAGCTTTGGACCCACCTTTGGAACTGCTCACCGATCCTGACACCTCGGAAAGCGTGGCTGACGTGGATGTGCTTCCGCAAGCATTTGGCAGCCGGTTTGCCGCAGCAGCGTACCTCCATCAGATAATTGAAGCCGCAGACATCCTAGATCCGGCTCGTGACCAAGGACTCTGAACATGGCTTTCCCTTTTTTATTTTGAAGAGGTTTGTCCGCCCAATGCTGCGGGCAAACGCAAACCCGGAGCAACGGCGCGGCACATCCCCGAGGTTGCCAACTTCCAAAGGTATTACCGTCACCTGCTTGCAGGGCCGTGGCGGATCTACCGTGCCCACCGGGATGAGCCGGCACGCGCCTTGGTTGTGCTTGCCCAACCGCTGGACCAGCCTGGCGAGATTGTAGAGCAACTGGCGTCCCAGGAGTTGATTACAAACCGAGCCTTCATCAATGCCGCGACCACATTGTACGTTGATCCTGCCACTCACAAGCCGAAGAAGGGATCGAGCGGAAAGAGCAAGGGCGCACCTCGGCGGCTCGCCGATTTTTGCAATCAAGTCGATGTTACATGGTATCTTTACTCAATGACCGTGGGTGAACTTCTCGGTTTGCTACCGGCAGAATTTCGACGCTTTTTACCGACGACTTGAGCATCCAGGCCGATTTTCCTGAATGGCCGATGTATTTGATCCCGTAAAACGCTCCGCTGTCATGTCTGCCATCCGTGGCAGCGGGAACAAGGACACGGAATTGCGTTTGATAGTCCTCTTTCGCGCACTTGGTATCACCGGATGGAGGAGAGGGCAAAAAGTGTTCGGCAAGCCTGATTTTGTGCTTCGTCGTGAAAAGATTGCGGTGTTTGTCGATGGCTACTTTTGGCACGATTGTCCAAAGCCCAAGCATGCTCCCTTGCCAAAGACCCGAACCGAATGGTGGGCGGCAAAGCTTCAACGCAACAAAGATCGTGACAGAGAGGTAAACCGAACTCTTCGCCAAGCTGGATGGAGAGTTTTAAGAGTTTGGGAGTGTGATCTTACAAGCGGAATTGGTCAAAGACAGCCCGTCGATTGAAGCGAGTTCTAGCCGTTTTCCAAAAGGATTTCGTCTTAAAAATTAAACCTGCCAAGAACTTGGCTGTACCTGCTACGAGTGAGAGTACAACATCTGGTCCAGCCATCCCTGATGAACACCGAGAAAACCGGATGGCATGACTTACGGCCAAGATATGATTCCTCATCTTGACTGACGGCCAGAATATGGTTCCAAACAGTTCGATTCAGCACCAGAAGGATCTGACAGACACTAGGAAAGCGAGCCGAGCGACGGCCAAATTA
The DNA here is from genome assembly GCA_964242205.1 of uncultured Chthoniobacterales bacterium. Lineage (GTDB taxonomy): Bacteria > Verrucomicrobiota > Verrucomicrobiia > Chthoniobacterales > SZAS-18 > CAHJWO01. Next base: position 23,461 of record CAXTBX010000074.1, on the reverse strand, counting down.
TGATTCCTTGACCGGCCAAATTATGGTCCTAGTCACAGCTCTTGTGACTGGAACCATCATTTGGCCGTCACGGCTACAATGTGCTTCCAGATCACCACGGCCAAATTATGGTTCCCACTCTCTAGCCGTGCGTGACAAGTAGCGTATAAACCCGCCCCCTACAAGACAAATCATGGCCGGGTCTGCCACGAAGAGGACGACGGCCTGCTGTCAGGCTCAGAGTGGTGTGTATCTGAAGCCTTGCTTTCAGAAATCGCCTCACCGTCAAGAGCTTTGCCGCGCAGTCAGTGCGAACCCATGCTCGGCATCATAGCCCGCCATTAACCTGTCACCCGATGGCCTGCTCGAACACATCTTTGGGCACCCATTCGCGGCCACCAGGATATTCGAAGGCGTGGAAACGCACTGGATTGTTAATCGCCGCCCCCGTGCGTTCGATCTCGCCGTGGTTCTTGTCGGCGTCGCCCATCGGCATTGCTGCATAGAGTTTGCCGTTGCGCTGGATGCCCTGCACGTCGTACACCCCCCCTTGACGGCGGCCGGTCCCACGCTTTGGAAATGAGCCCGCAGAAGCCGGGCCGCGCCTGGACAACGAGCGAACTGCCTCGTGTGCCACCCGAATGGCCCGTGACAAACTTTTTCGTCTCGTCACGCGCATCCGCTTGACCACGTCGTCGTGGCTGGCGCAGCGCCGCATCGTTCGGTGTCAATCCGGGCGAGGGGACACGCCTTCCGGTGAGGGCGCGCACTCTGGTGGTATGCCGTCTGCTACGAGGTTCTTCAGGCACAAGGCTGTGTCCGATCACCGCTCACCTGCCGCCTGCGCGCACGGCGCAACGTTTCTTCGCCCCTTCATGAAAAACTGGACCATCATCCGCAGACTTCGCGTTACCCTAGGGTTGCTCATCGTGCTGTCCATCTTTGGCAGCCTGCTGCTCGTCGGCGTGGAGAAGCAGATTTCGCGCACCCGGAGCGATGCCGACCAGGCCATGCTCATCGCGCAGCATCTGCGTTACGACATGCTGCAGGTCAGCAACATCGTGCGCGGCTTGCTGCTAGATCCCAAGAACGAGTTGGAAGCCCACCACCGCCAGGAAACCAACGCCGACCTGAGTAAAATCATCACGGAAGCCAAGGCGCAATTCGGCGGTCGGCCAGAGCTGGCCGAGGCCGTGGAGGCCATCGAGACCTTTGACAACGTGACGATTGCCCCGATGCGGAGCCGGATCACCGCTTTGCTCGAAAGCGACCTGCCCGAGGCCATCAAGTATTACAATTCGACCTACGCGCCGGGCCGCCAGCAAGAGAGAGTTTTGGCCGACCAGTTCGCCGCCAAGGTCCAGGTGGTCAACGCGCGGGAAATCGCCCGGCTGCAAATCGTCCAGTACTTGGGCTTGGCATTGTTCGTCGGCAGCCTGGGGCTGAGCCTGCTGCTCGGGCGGGCTTTGACCCAGGCAATCACCAATCCGCTCGGCCAGTTACTCGCGGCGGTCGGCCGCATGGGGGGAGGGGATTTCACGTCGCGCCTGTCGCTGGAGCAGCAGGACGAATTCGGCAAGCTCGGCGGCGGCTTCGACCGCATGGGCGACGATCTGACGGCCCTGATCCGCCGGGTGCAGGAATCGGGCATCCGCGTGAACCAATCCATCACGGAAATGGCTGCCACACTGCGCCAGCAGCAGGCCACCACGAAGGAAGTGGCCGCCACGACCCAGGAAATCGGCGCGACCTCGAAGGAGATTTTCGCGGTTTCAAAAACGCTGGTCAGCACGATGGGCGAGGTCGTGGAAGTGGCCGAGCAAACCGGCCAGTCCGCCGGGAGCGGCCAGGTGGGGCTGGAGCGCATGGCCAAGACCATGCAGGGCATCACCGACACGAGCGCGACCGTGGCCGAAAAGCTCGCCGTGCTCAACGAGAAGGCCGGACGCATCAACACGGTCGTCACGACCATCAACAAGGTGGCCGACCAGACAAATTTGCTTTCCCTCAACGCCGCCATCGAGGCGGAAAAAGCCGGGGAATACGGCCTGGGGTTCGCCGTGGTCGCGCGGGAGATCCGGCGTCTGGCCGACCAGACCGCCGTGGCGACCTACGACATCGAGCGCATGGTCAAGGAAATGGAAAGCGCCGTGAACGCGGGCGTCATGGGCATGGAGCGGTTTTCGGCGGAGGTGCGCCAGGGCGTGGCGGACGTGAGCGAGGTCGGCGGGCAACTCGCGCAGATCATCGAGCAGGTGCAGGCGCTCACGCCGCGCTTCGAGGCGGTCAACGAGGGGATGCAGTCGCAGGCGACCGCCGCGCAACAGATCAGCGAATCGCTCACCCAGCTCAGCGAGGCCACCCAGCAAACGGCGGAATCGTTGGAACAATCCAACGGCGTCATCGGGCAACTGGGCGAGTCCGCGCGCGGGTTGCACGAGGGCGTGGCGCGGTTCAAGGTCAAGGCCACGCCTTTGCCTGCAATGGCTTGACGCCCTGCCCCGGTAATTTCTTCGATCTCATGCTGTTTCTGCTCTTTCAGATCGGCGAGACGCGCTACGCCCTGGAGACCGCCGCCGTCCTGGAAATCGTGCCGCGCGTCGCGTTGCGGCCCGTGCCAGGCGCGCCGGTGGGCGTGGCCGGCTTGCTGGATTACCACGGCAGCCCGGTGCCCGTTCTGGACCTGTGCGAGATGGCGACCGGACATCTCGCGCAAAAGCGCTTCAGCACGCGGTTGATCCTGGCGCGGGTTCCTGCTTTCCGGGACGAGGCGGAGGGCGGGCGCGTCGTCGGCCTGCTGGCGGAACGCGCGACCACTTTGCTCCAGCGGCAGCCGTCGGATTTTGCGCGCACGGGTCTGCAGACAGCAGGCAACTCCTTTCTGGGTCCCGTGACCACGGACGGCGAAGGATTCATCCATCGCCTGAACCTGGAAACCCTGCTGTCGGGGCCGGTCGGGTCTCTGCTCGCGCCGCTCCCGGAGGCCGCCCTGCCATGATGAACGGCGTCAAGGAAACCCTGCGTCTGAGCATGGGATTGGAGGCGTCGAGCATCGGAGATTCCACGGTCGAGCAGGCCATCCGCGTCCGCATGGCCCAGATCGGCGCGCGCACCACGGACGATTATTTGCTGCGTCTGCGCGATTCGCCCGCCGAACTGGACGAACTCATCGAATCGGTCGTCGTGCCCGAAAGCTGGTTCTTCCGGGACGGCGCGCCCTTCACGGCGTTGGCAAACTGGATGCGGGAACACTGGCTGCCGACGCATCCTACGGGCACTCTGCGGTTGCTGACCGTGCCGTGTTCCACCGGCGAGGAGCCGTATTCCGTGGCGATGGCGCTGCTCGACGCGGGGCTGCCGCCGGAACGCTTCACGGTGGACGCCGTGGACATCAGCCGCCGGGCGTTGGCGCGAGCGCAATGGGGGGTGTACGGGCCGAACTCGTTCCGGGGGCAGGCACTGGATTTCCGCGACCGTCATTTCTCGCCGGGGCCGGACGGGTACACGCTCGCAGGAGAAGTGAAGCGGCAGGTGCGTTTCGAGAGCGGCAATATCCTGGCAAACAATTTCCGGCCCGGCGCGGGACGTTTCGACGTGATCTTCTGCCGCAACCTGCTGATCTACTTCGACAAGCCCACCCAGATCCAGGCGGTGCAGACCCTCGCCGGAATGCTCTCATCGGACGGGCTGCTGTTCGTCGGCCACGCCGAAAGCGGCATCGCCACGGCGGCGGGGTTCACGACGGCGAATTACCCGATGGCGTTTGCCTTCCGCAAAACGACCACGCCGCCGTTGCCGGGCGGGTCCCGGCCGCCGTTTACCACGGTCCTGCAAGGAGGGGCCAACCACCGCCCGAAGCGTCTTGCCGCACCGACTGCAACGCAGCCCGTCCCGTTTTTCACCTCTCGGACGCTTGCGCCGGACATGGTTGCAAAGCAGGTAGGGATGGCTGTCCCAGCCGTCCGCGAACCGTCCCCTCTCCGGGATGCGGACCAACGGCCTGCCCCCAAGCGCGGACGGCTCGGAAGGCCGTCCCTACCTGCTGCGCAAACTTCCCTCGACGCCGCCCGCGCCCTGGCGGACGAGGGAAAGCTGGCAGAGGCCGCCCGCCTTTGCGAGGACGGTCTGCGCCAGGACGGCGCGAGCGCCGAAGCGTGGTATCTGCTTGGTGTGGTCCGCGACGCCGCCGGGGATCATCGCCGCGCGGCGGAGTGCTATTCCAAGACCCTCTATCTGGAGCCGGAGCACGAGGAAGCACTCCTCCACCGCGCCCTGCTGGCGGAGCGGAGCGGTGACGCCGCCACCGCCGCGCAATTCCGCCGCCGCCTCGTCCGCGCGCAAGGAAAGGCCCCGCGCCCATGAGCCTCGTGCCCACTCCCGCGCTGCAAGATTGCTGGAATCAGGTCGGCGTCCAAGGCAACGCGAGTTGCCCCCGGCTAACCGAATTTTCGCATTGCCGCAACTGCCCGGTCTATGCTTCCGCCGCCGCCGGGCTGCTTCACGGCGAGCCTCCGGCGGAATACTTGGCGGAGTGGACCGAACGCCTCGCCCAGCCACGCGAGCGGATGGACGCCGAACAGCGGTCGCAACCCGTCATGATTTTCCGTCTCGGCGCAGAATGGCTCGCGCTGCCCGCCGCGATTTTCCAGGAGGTCGCCGCGCCGCGCCCGATCCATTCCTTCCCGCACCGCCGGGGCAAGCTCGTCAGAGGCTTGGTCAACATCCGCGGGGAACTCGTCGTCTGCGTCTCGCTCGGCGACGCACTTGGGATTGACGAACGGGCCAACGGCGCGAGGCGCAACGGCAGCCAGCGGCACACCGTTTACGAACGGCTGCTCGTCGTCAGCACGCCCGGCGGGCGGCTGGCGTTCCCGGTCACGGAGGTTTTCGGCATCGAATCGTTCACGCCTGCCCAATGGCGGCCCGTCCCCGAGACGCTGGCGCTCGCCTCCGCGCGTTACACCGGGGCCATCGTGTCCTGGCAAGGGCGCACCTTGGGCGGTTTGGATGACGCCCGGCTGTTTTCTACCCTCAACCGGAGCCTGGACTAGCGATGGAAGACCTGAGCCAGTTTTCCATGCACGACCTGTTCCGGCTGGAGGCCGAGAATCAGGTCGCCATCCTCACGAGCGGCTTGTTGACGCTGGAGCGCAATCCCACGGACGCCGTGCAACTAGAGGCCCTCATGCGCGCCGCCCATTCACTCAAGGGCGCGGCGCGAATCGTCGGGGTGGACGCGGCGGTGCGGGTGGCGCACAGCATGGAGGATTGCTTCGTGGCGGCGCAAAAGGGTGAGCTGACGCTGGGCCGCGCCCAGACCGACCGCCTGCTGCAAGGCGTCGATCTGTTGACGCAGCTCGGCCAGACGCCCGAGAGCGATGCCGCCGCCGTCTGGAACGGTCAGCGCGCCGCGGAAATTTCCGCGTTCGTCGACGGGCTGGCGGCAGCGTTGGCGGGCAATGGAGCGGGGCAGCCTCCGGCGGAGGCAGAGGCGGGTGCGCAGGCAGGTGGCAACAGGACTTACGGGGTAGAAAACGGTTCCGGCGGGGTGGAGAATGGTTTGCCGCCCCAAATTTTAACCTCGTCAAGCCATCTGAATTGTAGGGCGGGCGCTCCGCCTGCCACTAACGGGACGCCCGATCTTGCGGCAGGCGGAGCGCCCGCCCTACAACCGAAAAGCTCCACCGTTGCGTTGCGCGAACACCCCGCCCCGGCGGTAGCCAAGCCACCCGAGCCTCCCGCCGCCAAGGATGCTCCCGAGCGCGTCCTGCGCGTCACGGCGGATAGCCTCAACCGCCTGCTCGGCCTGGCGGGCGAGGCGCTGGTGGAATCGCGCTGGCTGCCGCCCTACGCCGACGCCCTGCTGCGCGTCCGGCGGCGGCAGGACAACCTGGCAAACCAGCTCGAAAACCTGCGTGCCTCCCTGGCCGCGGCGCCGCTGACCGAAACCCAACGCACCGCGCTCGACGATGCCTGCCGCGAGGCGTCCACCTGCGCGGAAACGCTCGCGGGCCGCCACGAGGAACTGGAAGATTTTGTCCGGCGTTCCGCGAACCTCTCGGGTCGGTTGTACCGCGAGGCGCAATTGAGTCGGATGCGCCCTTTCGCCGACCGGGCGCAGGGATTCCCGCGTTTCGTGCGCGACCTGGCCGCGTCGCTCGGCAGGGCGGCGCGATTGGACCTCGTCGGCGCGAACACGCAGGTGGACCGGGACATCCTCGAAAAGCTCGAAGCCCCGCTGACGCACCTGCTCCGCAACGCGCTCGACCACGGGCTGGAAACGCCCGCCGAACGCGCGGGCGCGGGCAAGCCCGCCGAAGGCACGCTGACCCTGGAGGCGCGGCACAGCGCGGGGATGTTGATCGTCGTCCTGACCGACGACGGCCGGGGCATCGACTTGGAATCGCTCCGCCAAGCCATCGTCCGCAAAAAACTGACCACCGAAGACGCTGCTGCCCGGATGAGCGAGGAGGAACTGCTCGAATTCCTCTTCCTGCCCGGTTTTTCCACGCGCGACAAGGTGACGGAGCTTTCCGGCCGCGGCGTCGGCCTGGACGTGGTGCGCTCGATGGTGCGCGAGGTGCGCGGCGCGGTCCGGCTGACCTCGCAGGCGGGGCGCGGGACGCGTTGCGCGCTCCAGTTGCCGCTGACGCTCTCGGTGTTGCGGGCGCTGCTGGTGGAGATCGGCGGCGAGCCTTACGCGTTGCCGCTGGGACGCATCGCGCGAACGTTGCGGGTGCCGCGTTCCGAGATCGAAACTCTGGAAGGCCGCCAGCATTTCGCGCTCGACGGGCAGGCGGTTGGCCTGGTCTCGGCGCACCAGATTCTCGAACTCGACGAGCCCGCCGGGGCGCCGGATGAACTGGCCGTCGTGGTGCTCGGCGAGGGCGGCCACCGGGTCGGCGTCGTGGTGGAGCAATTCCTCGGCGAGCGCGAATTGGTCGTACAAACGCTCGATCCCCGCTTGGGCAAAATCAAGAACATCAGCGCCGCGGCGATCCTCGCCGACCGCTCGCCGGTGCTCATCGTGGACGTGGACGACCTGCTACGCTCGGTCGAACTGCTCGCGTCCGGCAGCCGCCTGAGCAAGCTGGACTTCGGCGCGCAAACCGCCGACGCCAAGCGGCGGCAGCGGGTGCTGGTGGTGGACGACTCGCTGACCGTGCGCGAGATGGAACGCAAGCTCCTGCTCAGCCGCGGCTACGAGGTGGACGTGGCCGTGGACGGCATGGACGGCTGGAACGCGTTGCGCGCGCAGGATTACGACCTGGTCATCAGCGACGTGGACATGCCGCGCATGGACGGCATCGAGATGATCGGCCTCGTGAAGAAGGACGCGCGCCTGCGCTCCCTGCCGGTGATGATCGTATCCTACAAGGACCGCGAGGAAGACCGCCAGCGCGGCCTGGAAGCCGGGGCGGACTACTACTTAACCAAGAGCAGCTTCCACGACGACACGTTGTTGCAGGCCGTGTCCGACCTCATCGGAGGCGCGGACGAATGAGGATCGCCATCGCCAATGACCAGCCGATGGCGGTCGAAATGCTGCGTCGTGCCCTGTTGCCGAACGGAACATCCAAGGCGCGACACCAACTGGCCTGGGTGGCGCACGACGGCACGGAAGCCGTGCGGCGGTGCGCGGAAGACCGGCCCGACCTCGTGCTGATGGATCTCATCATGCCCGGCATGGACGGCGTGGAAGCCACCCGGCAGATCATGGCGCGAACGCCTTGCGCGATCCTGCTCGTGAGCGCCTACGCCGGGACGCAGACCGGCAAAATCTTCGAGGCCATCGGCGCCGGTGCCCTCGACGTGGTGGCCCCGCCGACCGCCGATGCCCCGGCGGAATTTCTCGCCAAGATCGAGATGATCAGCCGCTACCTCGGCCACGGTGAGCGGGTGAAAGCACTAGCAAAAGCCCCCGCATCCACGCGACCGGCGGCCCGGCTGGTGGCCATCGGCTCGTCCGCCGGCGGCCCGCCCGCGCTGGCGGAAGTGCTTGGCGGTCTGTCGGCGGATTTTGCCGCCTCGATCGTGATCGTGCAACACCTGGACGAGAAATTCGCGCCCGGTCTGGCGGAATGGCTCGACGAGCAGACGCCCCTGACCGTCCGGCTGGCGCGCGGCGGCGATACGCCCCGGCCCGGCACCGTGCTCCTGGCCGGGACAGGCGATCACCTGACGCTCACCGGTCCGACGGTTCTTGCCTACACGCCGGAGCCGGTGGACTACGCCTACCGGCCTTCGGTCGATGTCTTCTTTGAAAGCCTCGCCTGCCACTGGCGTGGCGACGTGCTCGGGGTGCTCCTCACGGGCATGGGGCGGGACGGAGCAAAGGGCTTGAAAAAGCTGCGGGATAAAGGATTCCATACCATCGCGCAGGATCAGGCGACGAGCGCCATCTACGGCATGCCCAAGCAGGCGGCGGCCATCGGGGCGGCGTGCGAAATTCTTCCTTTGCGCGAAATTGCATCCGCCCTGTGCCGTTGGAGCGGATAACGTTGCCGGGGAACCACTCGCAGCAGATTTTCATGACCGAACGCGATCTTTTTCCTTCCAAGGAACCCCTCCGGGACAAACCGGCAGGCCAGGCCACGATGGTCCTGCTCGTGGACGATCAACTCCTCGTCGTCGAGTCCATCCGCCGCTCGCTGGCCAGCCAGCCAGACATTGATTTCCACTTCTGTACCGACTCCGCCAAGGCTGTCGAACTGGCCCGGCAACTCCAGCCCACGGTCATCTTGCAGGATCTCATCATGCCGGGCATCGACGGCATGACGCTGGTGCGCGGCTACCGCGCCACTCCCGCCACGGCGAACATCCCGATCATCGTCCTCTCCACCAAGGAAGACCCCGTGGTGAAGGAAGAGGCTTTCAGCGCGGGAGCCAACGATTACCTCGTCAAGCTGCCGGACCGGGTGGAACTTGTCGCACGGATTCGCTACCACTCGCAGGCTTACATTAGCCAGCTCCAGCGCGACGAGGCTTACCGCGCACTGCGGATCAGCCAGCAACAGCTCATGGACAGCAACACGGTGTTGCTCTCGCTCAACCAGAAGCTGGAGGAGGCCACCCGCGCGAAGTCCGAGTTCCTCGCGCACATGAGCCACGAAATCCGCACCCCCATGAACGGTGTCATCGGCATGGCGGCTCTCTTGGCTGCGACGGACCTCAGCGACGAGCAGCGCGACTACGTCGAAACCATCGGCACGAGCGGCGACTCATTGTTGACGATCATCAACGACATCCTCGACTTCTCGAAGATCGAGTCCGGCATGATGACGATCGAGCGCCACCCCTTTGCTCTAGAGCCGTGCGTCCGTGAGGTGCTCAATCTGCTGACTCCCCGCGCGAAGGAGAAACGATTGAGTCTCGATTGCAAGATCAGCCCCGAACTGCCCGCCGTGTTGGTGGGCGACGTGACCCGGCTGCGGCAAATCCTCATCAACCTGGCGGGAAACGCCCTCAAGTTCACCGCCGCGGGCGGGGTGAGCGTGACGGTCGAGCCCGCCGCCCCGGAGGCTGGCGACCCTCCGTTGAACGGTTCGGGGAACAAGCTCGGCGTGCATTTTACGGTCCGTGACACAGGCATCGGCATCCCGGAAGACAAGCGGGATCGACTGTTCAAATCCTTCAGCCAGGTGGACACCTCCACCACCCGGCAGTACGGCGGCACCGGTCTGGGCCTGGCCATCTGTCAGCGGCTGGCCGCTTTGATGGGAGGCCGTACCTGGGTCGATTCAAAAGTCGGGGAAGGCTCGGCATTTCACTTCACCATTCAAGCCGAACGAACCGAAGCCACGTCCGAAGGCGACCGGGCCACGGACAAAAAGTCGCCAATAGCACCGGACGTGAACCTGGCGGAAAAGATGCCGCTGCGGATTCTGGTGGTGGATGACGACCTCATCGGACGCAAGGTCGGCGACGCCATTCTCCGCAAAATGGGCTATGACCCTATTCTGGCTCACAACGGGCTCGAAGCGCTGAATTTGTTGGAGCAACGCACTTTCGACGTGGTGCTTATGGATCTGCAGATGCCCGTGATGGATGGCCGCGAGGCGACCCGGCGGATCATCGAACGTTACCCGGACCCCACGCGTCCGCGCATCATTGCCATGACCGCCGAGGCGATGGATGGCGACCGCGAAAAATGTCTGGCGCTGGGTATGGACGATTACATTCGCAAGCCGGCGCGCATCGCTGACATGCGGACCGCGTTGGAGCGTTCGGTCGCCGGGCGAAGCGACTTGGCGACCGCCGGACGGTAGCGTCGCAACGGCGAAAGACGGTTAAGTTTGGCGGAGAGCAGACGGCGGAATCTACGGCGGCAAGGTTGACGCATCACCCCGCTTCTGCAGGGTATCCATGAGTCGTTGCCGCTGAGCTGCGTCGAACTTTGCCAGCAAGCTGCCGTCCGCGAGCAGTTGCGCCTGATGCGCTTTGACGAGCTTCGGATCGGCGGCTTCCAGCCAAGCCAGCACGAGTTCCGGGCCCCTGGCGACGCTCGTTTGCCAAAGAAGGTCTTGCGTGGCCGGGAATTGTCCGAGCTGTGCGATGGTGTCTCTCCACGGCGGCACCAGATGGAGGATAAACGGCCCAAGCCGATCAAATCGTTCCTGCCGATCCAGGGCTTCGGTGAACAGTGCCGCTGCCCGCACCGGATCGATTCTGACCCAGGCATCCGCCTGTTGGCGGGGCGAGAGGGGCGACCACGGATCCAGAAGCCGTTGCAGGTGAAAGGCGCGGTCCACGGCGGCGTCGTTCTCGTCGTCCCGAAGCAGGAGGCTGCCCAACTGGTAATACAGCCCGGAAACGAGCGGCGACTCGCGCACCGCCCGCCGCGCCCGCCGGGTTGCGCCGTCGATGTCGCCGCGCTTATAGAGGCTCAAAACCTCCGCCTGCGCTTGTGCCGCCACATACGGCGGCAACGGCGGACCGCCGAACCACTGCGCGCGGACCAGCATCCCGCCGAGTGCCAGGCACAGCGCGCCGCCCGCGATAAAGATGCCCCGGGCGAGCCTCGATTTGGAGGATGGTTCGGCCTGGAGGCCCGCGCCGCCCGGTTGCAACGCCAACCCGGCGAGGATCAACACCCACCAACCGACCGCCGCGCGGTGCGCGGGGACATCCACCAACCCATGCGCGACCGCCGCCAACGCCGCCGCCAAGAACGCCCAACGCAACGGCCAGTAGGGATGTTCCCGTGACGGTCGCCAACGCCAGAAAACCAGGCAGGCCGTCGCCGCCAGACATACAGAAGCGGGCAGGCCGGTCTCGGCAATCCACATCAGCCAATCGCTCTCGGGATGCAGAACGAGGTTCGGATTGATGGAGGCTTGGCGGTACGGCGGAAACACTAGCGAGAACGAGCCCAGGCCCGCGCCGGTCAACGGGGTATCGCGGATCATGCCAAGCGTATCCCTGTAGATACGCAACCGGTCCTCCGGGGTGGTCTCGTTGCTTTGCAGGGCTGTTTGGGCCACCGCTTTGCGCGTGGACATGGATTGCAACAGCCGGTCGCGGGCGCTGCTTTTCTGGCTGAAGAAGATTCCTCCCGCCGCCACGATCACGATCAGCACCGCCAGCAAGAGCGTGCGGTTCCAGTGGCGCGTGCCAAGTCCGGCTACCCAGCCGACGACACCCACCAGCAGGAAAATTACCCCCGCGCGGGATTCGGAGAAGAAACACAGGGCGATCACGCACGGGAGCAGGCACGCGATGGCGGCCTCGACTCCCACCCACCAACGCTCGCGGAAGGCCACTAGCAACACGCCGGTCGAGAGGACGCTGCCCGTTACCAGCAGCGTCGCCGTGTGGTTGCGGTTCGGCAGGAAGCCGAAGGATGCGTTGCTGGCAAAGGGATAGTGCCAGCCCGAGAGCCGGGCATACATGCACAATGCCGCGTACACGCCGCACACCGCCGCCGCCCCCAGAGCCAGACCGAACAGCGGGCGCGAGCGGACCGGTTGGGTGAGTATGAAAGCGCCGATCAGAAACGTCGCCAGCAGCACGGTCAGCCAAAAGACGGTCTGGGCCGGATCGGCGCTGACTGTGCCGGGCAACAGCAGGTCCGGGGCGTCCGCGAGCGCCTTGCGCCACACGCTTTCGCCGAAGAGCCGCGCGGGCAGCAACGCCCCGGTGGCGCAGAGAAAAGTGGCTGCCAACGCCCAGCCGACGCCTCTAGGAACCGGCGTCCGGGGCGGGCTGACGATGAGCGCGAGCCCGGCGCAGAGTAGAAAAACGCCGAGGTTGCCCCGGTCCGCCCCCCCGGCGAGAAAAATGGCCGCCGTGGCCCCTGCCAGCAGGAGAGCAATGGCGACCACGCTCGACCCCGGCTGCGGTTCGAGCCGACGCGGCGCGCTTTCTGAGGTAGAGCGGCGTCGGCGGGGGGACGGGGGTGTATCAGACATGCGCTTTCGCCATACATGCGTACCGTGGCGCTGGCAACCGAAGGTTGGCGCCGCCGAATCCTTCGTTTTTGCAGGGCAAGGGACCGCCGAGATCCACTTCCGGCGATGTCACGCGCACCTTTTGTCCTGGGGAATTTGGCGACGGCCAAGGTCGGTTGGCTCGTCCGTGACCCACCACGACAAGCTTGGCTAGCTCTTCTCACCACGGGCAACGAAATCTTACCCCGCGAGAGTTTGCGCGGTCGATAGATTCGCCCCATTCCTCTCACCAAGGTAGAAGGGGACGATGTCCCTGGAAGCCGCCATTTCCCCGACGGGCCGTTTGCAGATCGAACCCGCGCCGGACGCCGCGCCGTCCGTGGACGAGCGCGCCGGACGCCGGATCTCGGGCTGACCGAGTGACGGCCACAAGATGGTAGCTGCGCAAAGCGTTGTTCCTTCTGGAGGCAAATCACTTGCCGAGAGGGGCAAGTTTCATCTCGGTGATTTGCCAACGCCTGACGGTCCACGTTTTGCCCGGCGGCGCGTCCGCAGCCACAAAACGCGCCGTAAGCGTTTCCGCACGGGTGGCGGCAGGCGAGGCGTTTGCGCCGCTGACGTCTCCTTGGAACGTCATGGCAAATTCGACGGAGTCATCGCCAATCTTCTCGGTGCCGGGGGCACGACTTCCGAGTTTGATCGATCGTATTTTCGGGTTGCCGACGGTTTGAGGCTTCCAGCCTTTCCAGCGTTCAGCCAAATCCGCAAGCCGCGTCCGGAGCGCAGACCCGGTGACGGCGGCACCGTCAAACTTCACTGTGCCGGTCGAGAAGAACCGCATGGATTGCTCCACGTCGCCGCGCGCCAGGGCTTGCGCATAGGCTTCGGCCATGCCGCGCAGGAACGGCAGCGTCGCTTGCTCGTCCGTGTCCGCGTTGGCAGCCGCCACGGCGGCGGTGGCATCCGCTCGGTGCGGAGGCGCCGCGCAGACGGGAAAATCCATCTCCAGATTTTCACGCCGTAACACTGGCTGCTGGGCGCCTGCGGTGAAACCACGCACCCGTCGCGCCGCGTATTCGCGCAGCTCCGTCACGGTGATCTGCCCATCCCCGTTCAGATCCGCTTGGCCGCCGCCGAGTCCTTCGAGCAAACTGCCGGTGAAATAGCCGTGCCCGCCCTGTTCGAAAGCCTCTTCCTCCGCGCCCGCCGCCGCGATGACCATGGCCCCGCTGCCCCGGCGAAGATCCGCGAACGATTCCAGCAGACGGGCATCGGCAGTTCCCTTTTTCTCCGCCGGACGCACCCCGGCAACGCCGCGTCCGCGCGGCCCGCCGCCGGGCACGCCCGCCGCCGCCAGGAGAGTTCCCGCGGGCGCGGCCAACGCCGGTGCGTCGGGTTCGCGCTCGCCCGCCGCGCAGGTGTCGAGCACCAGCAGTTTGCGCAAGGCCGGGATGCCGTCGAGCAGTCCTTCGAGTTGCTCGTAGCTCACGCCGCGCTTGGCGGGCGCGGCAAAATCCATGTCAATCGGCGCGAAGAAATAGTTGCGGGAGTCGTTGTCGAGCAGCCCGTGGCCCGCGACGTACACGATGGCCGTGTCGTCCACCTTGCTGCCGAGCAGAAACTCCCGCGCCGCCAGAATCTTCTCCCGCACCGCGTCGCCTTCGAGGAGCGGCAGCGTCTTGACCTCGGCGTAGTCCTTGCCCGTCGTGCGCCGGAAGAAATCCGCTACCCCCTGCGCGTCGTCCACCGGAAACGCCAGGCCATTTGCGCCGGGGTAGCTCTTGACCGCCACCGTGATGAGGAACAACCGGGGCTTGGCGGCGCCGCTCCCGCGCGTCACGGCGAAGGTCTCTCGCAGCGACTCGATTCCCTGGGCGTTGAACACCGAAACCTGCACCTTGTTCGCTCCCGCGGCCAACGGGACCGGCACCGTCTTTTCGTAGGGGGTACCTATTTTTGTGTCGGCGGGCACCTTCAGGCCCTCCGCGCCGAAGACGGGCACGTCGTTGACGAAGAACTGGAGCCGGTCGAGCGGATGCTTGTCGTCCCGTGCGGTCACCCGCACGGGCAGCGTGTCGCCCGTGGCGATGGGCGGTAGAGCGCTGCGGTCGAGCGAAATTGTCGGGAGGTTCCAATTGTCGCCGGGCGACTCCGTCTTGATGCCCATTCTGGCCAGACGCTTGCGATAGGCCATTTCGAGCGGCGACACCGCTTCCTTGTCTCCGCCTAGCCGGGCGGCCAGCAGGTCTGGCCGGTTCAAGCGCAGATCGAACTGTTCGAAAGGAAAAATCTGGTTGCCGACCCGGACACCGAGCCGTTGGAGAATGCTCTTCGACGCCGCGTAAACGCCGTCCGGCGCAACGAGCGCGTCGCCGTCGGGAAAGAAGGAATGCACGGTGGCCAGGCGCGCGCCGCTCGCCGCGTCTGACAGGGCCACCGAGTTTACGAAATCGCTGCCCATCTCCAGCCGGGCTAACCGCCCGCCGCCAAACGCCAGCCCGCCCGCCTGATTTTCCTGGTTGGCGGGCAGCGCGTTGGGAAAATCGTATTTCGCCACGACCTGAGCGTCGCCGGTGCGGTAGACTTCCACTTTCTCCCGCGACTGCGACCCGGGGCTGGGCTGGGCGACCGTTCGCAACGCCAGGCGTCCCGCGTCGTCGAACGCGTAGCCAAAGCTGGCCATGAGCGGCTCCTGGAGCCCGCGCAGGTGTTTGCCGTCGTCCAGCGACCAAAGATCCAGATATTCGCCGTCCGGGCCGCCGCCCGCTCCCCCGAGGGTGCCGTTTTTCGTCCGGTGCGTGAGCGCGAAACGACCGGTCGGATCTATCCGGAAGTCTCGCAACTGCCGCCCGCGCTCCGTTGGGGGAAGGGTCTGGCAGTAGGTTTGCCGCAGGCTCGCGGCGTCGCGGGTCCAGGCTTCGATGCCGTCGTCGCGCAGGATGATCACCCGCGCGTCGGCCCCACCGGGCAGGGCGAGCTGCCCCGCCGCCGCCGAGTCGCTCAGCCGCGCGCTGACGAGCTGCTTGCCCGAGGCGAGGTCCCAGACGTGCAGCAGCTTGTCCGCGCCGATGCTGATGACCGTCGAGCCGTCCGGGCTGACGTCGCCGCAGGTTTGTTCGTTGAACCAGCCCACGCAACGACCGCCCGCGTCGAGATCGTAAATCCGCAGGGTGTTGACGTTTTCGATGCTGATCGGTTCGGTCTTCGAGTAGAGGCCGGTGCCCGCGCCGTCGAGAATCAGGAAACGCCCGCCCGGCGAAAAGACCGGCGCATTGTCCGAACGCAGGCTCATGATCGACGCGCCCGTGTCCACGCGGTACACCTCGAAGCTGTCCACGGGATGCCTGCCGAACGTTTCGCGGCGCACGAGCAGGTAGCGGTCGTCGGGGCTGAACTCCGGGCGGCTGTAGAAGGCGCGTTCCACGCCGCCTTTGCCCGGTGTGGCTGCGCCCAAGGCGAGCGAGCGTTCCAGACGGCTGTGCGGCAGATCGAAAATCCGCAGGCTGCCGTCGTCGTAGCTGACAGCCAAGCGGTTGCCGGCGCGGGTAAAGGCGAGGCCGGACGCGCCCAGCCTTTCGGCGGGCTGGAGCGTCTTGGCGAACAGTCCGCGCTGAAAATCTCCCAAGAGCAGATCGTCCCCCTTCACGCCAACCGTGAACTGTTCGTTCGGGCTGAAGTGCCGCCCGAAACCTTCTTCCCGTTCCAGGGCGGATAGCGGTCCATTGCCGGTGGCGGTCAGATCGTAGTACAGCGCCGCCGGACCTTTGGTGCCGGGCGTAGTGAAACGAATCCGTTGCCGCGTCAGCCAGCGGCCCGAGGCACTGACATTCCACAACGCTTCCACGTCAAAGGCGCGCGCGTCCGAAGGGGAGCCGGGCAGGGTTTCCTTGAGAGGGCGGTCCAGCGCCAGCCGCCCGTCGTGCGCGTCCCATTGCCGGACGCGCCATTTCTCCGGCGGCCAGGGACCGCCTGCGGAGAGGGGGCGCGCCGCTCCCGTCGCTTGCAGGCTCGTGATGCGTTCCGCGCCCAGGAACACGACGTTGCGCGCGTCCGCCCAGGATACGGCGAAAGTGAAATGCGCGCTCGCGCGGCCTGATGCCAGTTCCCACGACGCGCAGGTCATTTCCTCGGGCCCGGTGCGGCTCCAGGCGGTCAGGCGTGAGGCGTCCTCCGAAAGGCGCAAGTCATCGACGCCGCGCGGCAGGTTGCTGCGCTGGAGGCTCGCGCCGGTCGGCAGGTCGCAACGGTAAACGCTGCCCAGCGTGGCGCAGATCAGTTGGCGTCCGGCGGCGTTGATCGCCAGCGATTTTACCCCCGGCAGCGCCAGCGAATAGGCGAGCCGCCCGGAGTTCAGGTCGCACACGTACACGCGCTCGGGGTAGCCCAAGACCAGAAAACGGTCGTCGGGACTGAAGGCCAACGCTACGTTCGTGTCGAATTTCGACGCGCCGAACTGCGTTTCCGGCAGGATCACCGTGCCCAGCGCCAGACCGGCCTGCAGATCGTAAATCGCGCAGTTGCCGCCGAGGCCACGCCGGTTTTGCGCGTAGGACTTGGGCACGGCCAGCAGTCGGTTCGAGCGGCTGACCACCGGACCGGCACGATCCCAGTCGTATTCGTCCCCCGCGCCCTGCAAACTGGCGTCCGGGTTGAACACCACGCTGGTGCCCTCGCCTCCGCCGAGCATCTGGAAGCCCGCGCCGTCCGTCCGCTCGGGCAGCGGTTGGTTGTCTACGGTCAGGAGGCCGCCGCCGACCACGGCCCGGGAGTCGTCCTTCGTGGGATAGATTTTTCGCAGAGCCGCGAGCCTGGCGCGGATGCCCTCTGCCACGAACGGCTGCGCGCCGCCGGCCAGCGCCGCGTTGGCGGCGGTTTCTGCGGCCTTGCCAGCCAGCTTTTCGATGACGGTGAATTTTCCCAGTCGGGCGCAGACGGCTCCGTAGCCCTCGGCCAGCGTGGCGAGGTCCGGCAAGTCGGTGCGCTGTCCTGGAAGATCCGGCAGCCGCTCCATCAAGCGCACACCCTCTTCCCATGCGCCGGGCTCCTGATAATACAGGCCGAGCGCGTGGTCGACCGCCGCCAAATTTTTCGTGGCCCCGGCCTCCGACCAACCTTCCGGCTCGGAGATGCTCGCGAACACCCGCAGGGCGCATCGCGCGACCGTTGCCTGCTGACGCAACTCTTCGAGCTTAGGCCGCCCGCCTGCCATGTTCATCGCGCCCGGGTAAAGGCCGACATTGCGTGGCGACATGCTGTCCACCGCCTCCTCGCAGGCCGCCCGCGCGTGCCGGGCCGACTCGGAATCGCGCGGGACGCCTGGCTGTTGCAACTGCTGCATGGCGGAGGCGACCAGCGCTTCCAGCCGGGCAAGCGCCGGCGGGGTGAGGCTTGCGCCCACTTGGGCGATTACCAGCGCACCGACGCTCAGGGCGTCGGCCCTGGCGTCCTGCTCCCGGGCGGGGGCGTTGGCCAGCAGCGCCGCGGCGCGGGCGGCGTATTCGTCCGCCTTGGCCAAGTCGCGGCAAAATGCGCTCGATTCCGCCGCCACGATGAGCAGGCGGGGATTGTTCGGGTCGGATGCCAAACGTGATTCCGCGAGAGTCTTGGCGGCGCGCGCGGCGGAACCGACGTTCATGCCCTTGACCAGGTCGGTGCGCGCCTCCTGTCGCAAGCGGCGGTAGGCGGCGACGGCTTCCGCCAGGTCGCGGGGGAGTGGGGCGGGGGGAGCACTGCCAGCGCCAGCGGCGCGCGGGGCAGGCGAGGGGATAGCAGCCGTTGGCGTCGGACCGCCGCCGCCCGGTGACCGGGCGAAAAGCTGCGCCACCGTGGCGGGCGGCAGTTCGTGCGCGGTGATCTTTTGGTTTTCGGACACGATCTGCCAGGCGTTGCCGGTCCAGCGCAACTGCCAGACGTTCTCCGCGCGCCCGACCGACCGGCGATCTTTCGGCGGGCCGCTGGCCGCCGCGAACACGGAACGGAAGGAAACTTCCGTCGTTTCACCCGTTTTGTGGACGCGGATCGGGCCATCGGCCTCGTAGCGCACGGTCTTCCAGTCGGCGTAGAGCTTGCCTTTGTCCTGCCGGATGAAATCGTGGTCGATGGCACCGTCCTTGTACCATTTCACCGTTTCCGCGTAGTCCCCCAGAATGCGCTCGATGTCGGCGCTCTCCAACAGACCGAGATGCGCTCGGCAAAACGTGGCGGGATCACTCTCCGCCCCGGGCGCAATCGTTTGCGCCGTCACCCTCGACGCGATGACAGCGGCAAGCAGCAGAATCCCGCTGCCGCAGAGGACGCAGGCCAGCCGATGGAAAGTGGATCTCATGCGCAGGAAAAAAGGGGAGCGCTTCAAGGTTGGCGCGTGTTGGCGGAGCCCTTCGGCGCAACGTGTTGGAACCAGAATTCCTTGGCCAGCACGCCTGCCGTGCCTTCCAGGGCTTGCACGACCGCCGGTTGCCCGCTCGCGGGCGCGCCGGTCAGCGGCGGGAGCGCGCCTTTCGCGGGTCGGATTCCGGCCACCCCCCGCGCAAAGGCCACGTGCCGGGTGGGGTCCACCGTTGGGGCGGGCATCGCAGAATCCTTTTGCGCGGCGCTGGCGAGCAGGGCCTCGGTGGGGGTAGCGGAGCGGTTGAGCTGCTGTTCCAGGGCAGAGAACGGTTGCGCGGTCGAAACCACGATGATGCGTTCCGTGCCGAGGTTTTCGTCCAGCATGAAGTTGCTGTCCTCGGTGGGCAGCGTGATCGTTTCGCCCGCTGCCACCGGGTTTGCGCCGACGGAGGCCGGGTTTGTGGCGTTGCGGGGAAACAGCCAATCCAAATGCCCGCGCCCGTCGATCTGCAGGACGTAGAAACAGGCGGTTTCCAACGGACGGAAGCGGACCCGGTAACCGTCGGCGGAGGAAAGTGGTTCGCCGTTGCCGAGCTGGCGGACCTCGCCGCTGGAGCCTGCCTGGTAAACCACGTCGATCTGCGCGGCGGGCGGAGCCCCGCCAAGGTGATCGTTCATGATTTTGAGGAGCGCGCCTTGTGCGGCGGCCTGGGTCGTCTTCACCAGTTCCTGGCCGGACGCTCCGCCTGGCGCACTGGGCGAGTCGCTGCCAAAGAGCTTGTGAAAGTTTTCCTTCGTTTCACCCGCCTTGTTGAACAACGTGACCAGGGCTACGCTGACAGCGCACACCGTGGAAATCACCCCGGCCCAGCGGGTCGTGCGGGACTTGCGCTTGAACCAATCGTACCACCGTTCGTGCAGAAGTTGGCGTTCTGGGGCGGGGTTGGTGGGGGGTGGTTCGGGCGGGGCGGGGTCCATCGTCGTGGTAGAAAAATCGGTTGAACCGCAAGCGAGTTGATCCCGGATGCGCCCTTGGGGCATCAGCACATCACAGGCATACAAGTTGGTCAATCCAGGGCCAATGCGAAAATCAGAGTTTTCTTTTTAACCCATCCCTGCGCTTGGTGACAGCGCCGGATTCGACTGGCCTTGTCCCGCGAGCCCGGAGATGCGCACCGCTGTTCTGAGCGTCAACCGATGGTTCTCGCTCGGATTTGTGCAAAGCGCGTTATCGCCTTACTTTTTCACTCATGGACGCTCTTTCCGTGCCATTTTCTGCGGGCACGCTGCACTGGATGCGGGTGGGTCTTACCCGCTCGGCTCCCCAGACGTATAGCCGGGTGAAGCTCTCCGTTCTGCTCGGTGACACGACCCGTCGCTGGCGCTCGTCGGCTTTGGCCCCATGGCGGCAGGTGCCGGCTGGTTCCTTCAGCCTGTGTGTCAGCGGCCTTGGTGCGGAGACGGAGTTTGCGGGCGACGGGCAGTTCCTCGCGCTGAACCTCGATGCCGAGTTCCTGGCCAAGCCTCTGGCCCGGTTCCCGGATGCCACTCGCACCGACCTGGACTTCCACGGTGCACGAGATCCTTTTCTGCTTCACCTGGCCGCCGAGACGGTCGGCGTGCTGCGGCGCGACGGCACGCTGCCGAACGCTTACGCCGAGTCCGTGGCCCTGCTAGCCAGTGTCCACGTGCGGAGGCGCTACCTGGAAGCGCGGCTGCGCACCACCCCGCGCCGCGCCGCGCCGACGCTTTCTCCGACCGCCATTCGCCGTGTGCTGGACCACGTCGAAGCCTGTTTGGACCGGCCGCTTTCCCTGGGAGAGCTGGCGGAGGTAGCGGGTCTGAGTTCCAGCCACTTCGCGCGGGCCTTCCGCGCCACGGTCGGCGAGACGCCGCATCGCCTCGTGATGCGCCGTCGGGTGGAGCACGCCCGCACCCTGCTACTCGCTAGGGACCGATCCACCAGCCCCGCCGAGGCCGCGTTCCGGGCTGGCTTCAGCAGCCAGAGCCATCTGACCCGCTGCTTCCGCGAAGTGCTCGGGCAGACACCCGGCGCACTTTTACGCAAGGAGAGATCAAACGGCGCAAGGCCGTGAAAGACGAGGAGTCATCGGGGAGGGAGGATGGTGCATGGCTTCTATCTTACCTGCCTCTATGCACCCTGATTCTGAACATCCACGCTCTTGGTTCATCACCGGCGTCAGCAGCGGCTTTGGCCGTCACTTGACCGAGCAACTGCTCGCGCGCGGCGAGCGGGTAGCCGGCACCGCCCGCAAGCTGGCCGCCCTCGACGATCTGAAGGCGCAGCACGGCGACCGCTTCTGGCTCGCCCCGCTGGACGTGACCGACACCCCGGCCGTCCGGCGTGTCGTCGACGAAGCCTTCGCCGCCTTCGGGCGCATCGACGTGATCGTCAACAACGCGGGTTATGCGCTGCTCGGCGCGGCGGAGGAAGTCTCCGACGAGCAGATCACCCATCAACTCGCTACCAACCTGCTCGGTTCGATCCAGGTCGTGCGCGCCGCCCTGCCCCACCTGCGCGCACAGGGTGGCGGGCGCATCCTCCAAATCTCCAGCGTGGGTGGACAGATCGGCGTCCCGGGCCTGTCGCTCTACCATGCGACCAAGTGGGGCATCGAAGGTTTCCTGGAGGCGACGGCGCTGGACGTGGCCCCCTTCCACATCCAGGTGACCCTGGTGGAACCGGGCGGCGCGCGCACGGAGGTTTTCTCGAAGGGTAGCGCCACGTACGGGACGGCGCTGCCGGTTTACGCCGACACCCCGGCTGGCAACATGCGCCGCCTCATCGAAGGCGGAGCCTACCAGCCGCCGGGCGACCCGGCCAAGATGGCGCGGGCCATGATCGCCTCCGTGGACGAACCCAAAGCGCCCTCTCGACTGGTGCTGGGTGGCGATGCGTACACCCAAATCCACGCCGTTCTCACCGGACGATTAGCCGCGCTGGAGGCTCAACGGGAGATCGCCTGCTCAATGGACTTGGATGTCTCAACCGAGATCTGAGCGGGCAGGTACCGGCGAACCGAATACAGCTTGCCGGGGTCAAGATCTCCCCGTCAGCCGGCTGCTTTCGCCTCTTTCAAATCTGTCCAAACCCACCGTCGACCTGGAAGTCCGCGCCGTCCACGAAGCCCGCGGCTTCGGACGCGAGAAAGGTAATGGTGCTCGCCAATTCCTCTGGCTTTCCCATGCGCCCTAGCGGCATGGCGGCAACGAAGGCAGCCTTCACGCCCTCATCCTGTAGAACGGCGGCAGACCCCGGGGTGTCCACCGGACCTGGCGTGACCACGTTGACCCGGATGCGCCGATCCTTCAATTCGACGGCCCACGTTCGCGCCGCCGTCGCGTAAAAGCGGGAGCGCTTTCTGGACCGTGAAGATGACCCCTCTAGCATTGACCGCGAACTGCCGGTCGACCGCCTCTGCCGTGATTTCACCCAGGGCTTGTGCCTCGCTCACCGCAGCGTTGGCCACCACGATGTCCAGCGCGCCGACCCGCCCGCGGATCTCCGCGAAAAGCCGGTCCAGGTCGGGGAGGTTGGCCACGTCCCCCTGAACTCCCCACGCATCACGGCCGATTTCGGCCACCGCACGGTCCAGTTCCTCCCGACGGCGGCCGGTGATGAACACGGAAGCGCATTCCTCGACAAATTTCTTGGCGGTGGCAAGACCGATCCCACTGCTCGCCCCGGTAACCACCGCAACCTTGCCTGCAAGAGTTTTGCTCATGATTGTCCTTGCGTTATATAATGATCAATACATTATTCGTGCCTGGACAAGAGAGCCAAAAGTGAATCGACGTGGCGCGCCCCCGAGAGTTCGACGAAGCGGAGGTCCTTGATCGAGCGATGCAGGTTTTTTGTGCGCACGGTTACGAAGGAACGTCCATGGCCGCGCTCATCGCCGCCATGGGTCTGACCGCGCCGAGTATTTACGCCGCCTTCGGGAGCAAGCGGGGGCTGTTCGAGGCGGTGCTCGAACGGCACGTCACTTGCCAGGGCGAGCTGCGCGACCGCGTTTTGTCGGCACCCACGGCGCGGGAGGTGGTGGAGCGCTGGTTGTTTGAAACAGCGGAAGCTCTTCCTCGCACCGGCCCGTCCGGGTCGTTACTCATCCACGGAGGGCTGGCTGCGAGACCGGAAAACGAAGACGTTCCCGCCGCTCTGGCGAAGCGGCGGCAAGCGAACGAACTGGTGTTGTGGGATCGCCTGGAAAGGGCACAAGCCAGCGGCGATTTGCCGTCCGACGCGGATCCCGCCGCTCTGGCCGGGTTTGTGACCACGGTGTGCGATGGGATGGTCGTTCGCGAGGCAGCGGGGGCCACTTCCTCTGACTTGAAGAGGATTGCCCACCAGGCGATGAAAAGCTGGCCGGCGTCATGAATGCCTTGGCACGACCCCGCCCGCCGGCTGCCCCGAGGGCATCGTTGAGGGAGCAGCAGCGCTGCCGCGTTGGCGGCTTGAACATGGTCCACGGCGGCGATCGTGCCGGTGGTGCTCGACGCCACGGCGTTGCTGCGGAAGAGGATCGCGCCCGCGCCCGCGCCCGCGCCTGCGACGCTCGCCCCCTCCGCGCGCAGGGCGGTGAACGTCGACGTGCCAGTGGACGAGAAATCCGTGAAGATGATCGACCCACCCGTCTCCCCAGCCATCGCGCCGCGGGCGGTGATGTCAACCGGGCGGTAGGACGGGTTCGTGAGATTGCCCGGATAAAGTAGACGGCGGCTCGGGGTGGAGGCAGATCAACACC
>CAXTBX010000073.1:0-25557 GCA_964242205.1 uncultured Chthoniobacterales bacterium | reverse complement strand
GTCAGCTACAACCTCGCCATCCAACACAAAGCAACAACGAAGTAAACACTACCCACGAAGCGAGTAGCAATTCAATCGTAAGCGTAACGCCGACCGCCTCTATCTGCCGGAGTCATAAGTGCTGTAGGCATAGGTGCTATGACATCTATGACTCTGCCGGATGAAGTGCTGGAGACCGACGTGCTCGGTCGGGTGCGGGTGAAGAAGGCCAGACGCGAGGCGTTGCTCGACGAGTTCGAGCGCGGCGGCACCAGCGGCCAGGCGTTTGCCAAGCTGGTGGGCATCCAAGTACCAGACGTTCGCGTCGTGGATACAGAAGCGCCGGAAGGCGCGCAAGCACTACCCACCGGCGGCCAAGACGCTGCCGTCCACCCCGGCCGGGACGTTGCGGTTGATGGAAGCGGTGGTCGAGCCGGCCGCCGTCAACGAGGCTGGGACGTTGTGCGTTCATCTGCCCGGTGGAGCGCGACTGGAGTAAGCGGTGCGTATGGCACCTCTTGGTAAGCGGTGCGTATGGCACCTCTTGACAAGCGGTGGTGTTTAATCGGCCTATGCATAAGCGTCGTAGTCGCTTGGCTATGACGTTTATGACTTCTACGATGCGCCTGGCAGCATGGATCTCTGTTCGCATCTGCCCCACGCGGCAGGCGTGATGTCTTTGATCTGCCAGTTGGTCATCGACGGCAGCCGGGTGAGCACATCACGCAGGTAGGCGTGCGGATTGATCCCACGCCGCCGACAGCTCTCGATGAGGGTGTAGAGGATGGCCCCACGCTGACCGGCGTCGGCCTCGCCGACGAAGAGCCAGTTCTTCTTGCCCACCGCCGTGGGGCGGATGGCGTTTTCCACCCGGTTGTTGTCGATCTCCACGCGGCCGTCCTCCAGCCACACGCCCAAGGTCGGCCACTGGCCCAGCGCGTACTCGATGGCCTTGCCAAAGAGGCTCTGCGGCAGAGGTCGGCGCACGGTCTTCAGACGCACCAGCGCCCGCCTGACCCGTTCCTGGATCGGACGGCTCTGGTGGGCACGCACCGCCGCCCGCAGACGGGGACCGGCACGCTTTTCACGCAGTTGCCTTTCGATGCGGTAGAGGTGGCCCATCTGGCGCAGCAGCCAGCCGATGAGCCGGGGGGGCCTGCGCGAGCGCCTCGTGGAACTTGCGCCGGACGTGTGCCCAGCAGCCTGCCAGGGTGATCTTGCCGCCGCCGGGACGCGTGTTGACGAAGGCGGGATACGCCTTGTACCCATCGCATTGGAGCGTGCCGCGAAAGCCGGTGCCGATGACGTGTTCCAGGCACTTGGCCCCGCGCCCGGTCTGCCAGTCAAAGAGCACGTCGCCACCCGGACGGGCGCAGGTCCACAGGTAACCCTGGCGCGCGCTCCCATGGCCCGGTTCGAGGTAGGCGATGGGCGTCTCGTCCACCTGGACGTAGCCGCCCGCGAGCACGCCCGTGCGGATCGCATCGTAGACCGGTCGCAGCCAGTCGGCGGCCAGGCCCACCCAGCGAGCGAGGGTCTGGCGGGGCAGATGCACGCCGTGGCGTTAACGGTAAATCCTCTCCTGGCGGTAGAGCGGCAAGTGGTCGCAGTACTTGGCGATGAGCACCTGCGCGAGCAACCCTGCCGTGGGCAGACCACGTTCTTGCAGGCACGGTGGCAACGGAGCGATGAGCGGGGTGGCATCCGCCTCGCCACGCCGCACGAACTTGCGGCGGATGAGCCGTCGGCGCAGGAAGCGGGCGGGTTCGTAGTCGAGTTGTTCGCTGACTTCCTCTCCGATGCAACGCCTGTCGGCGGGAGCAACCCGCACCGGTTCGGGGTCGAGGATCTCTTCGATGACCGGTAGATGCTCGGGCAGCCGGGCCGTGCGTTCGCTCTTGGTGGATGAACGCAGCGAGGCCGGTTCCACTTCCAACGCTGGTTCGGCGGGTGCCGCCAGCTCCGAGGCAGGCACCTCTCCTACGCCTTGGAGCAGGAGTTGGAGTTGCGCCGGGTCGAGTTGTTCGCTCTGACGGCCGAAGAGGCGGCGGATCAGCGCGTCGATCTTCTGGCGCAGGAGCGTGTTCTCACGTTCCAATCGCTCATTGCGTTCTATTAACCCGGCTTCGCGGGAAGTCTCGCTCAAGGCGAGGCCGATGTTAACCCAAGGCAACTCCCTTGGCCAGAACTCAAATGCAAGAAAGGATCACTCCCGCTCGTACCACGGGCGCAGCCGCGCGCCACGCAGCTCGATGCCATCGGTGAGCATCGCCAGCGCCTCCGGGGCCAGCCGCAGCTTGACCGCGTCCGGGTCCACGC
Organism: uncultured Chthoniobacterales bacterium; assembly: GCA_964242205.1. GTDB lineage: Bacteria > Verrucomicrobiota > Verrucomicrobiia > Chthoniobacterales > SZAS-18 > CAHJWO01. The sequence continues at coordinate 23,259 of CAXTBX010000073.1, read as the reverse complement.
TTTTTGGCCACGCGAAGGACCCCTCTTCGAGCCGCTTGATGAGCACCCACAGGCCCGTGCCGTCCCAGTAGAGGATCTTCAGTCGCGTCTTGCGCCGGTTGGTAAAGACGAAGAGACCTCCCTGGCGCGGGTCTTCTCCGAGCCGCTCGCTCACCAGCGCGTGCAGGCCGTTGAAGCTCTTGCGAAGGTCACACGGCTCCAGAGCGATGAAGACCTTTAGCCCGCCTGTAAAACTCAGCATGGGCGTGACCCCGCCAAGGCCCGCAGAAGTTCCGCTGCCAGGATCGCCTGCCTCGCATCGCAGACCTCGACGTGTGCTCCACCGGGCAGATGCACGCACAGCCCCCCGGCCACGATCTCCGCCCTGCCTGGGGGCGGCTCCCGGTCGATCACCGCTTCCAACAGCCGCAACGTGCCCGCCGCCTTCGTAGACGGGGTGGCGTTCGCCGCCGCCGCATACTGGCCACGCGCCCGCCGCCGCTTTTGGATCCAGGAACCGAAGGTCTGGTACTTGACGCCCACTATCGCCGCGAACGCCTGGCCGCTCGCGCCACTCCGCTCGAACTCGTCGAGCAACTCCTCCCGGCGCGCGCGCTGAGTCTGCACCCGCCCACGCGCATCGACCTTGAACACCTCTTCTGATCCCGTCGTCGTATTCGTCATAGCCACCTATGCTACGACACTTATGATCTCGTCCGATAGAGGCGCTTGGCGTTACGCTTACCTTTCAGGCACATTCCCATCGTCTGGAAATTGCTTGGCATAAGGATGTGGCCGACACCATGATCTACGCCTACGTGTTCAACCGGCCGGGTATTCTGCCTGTGCGTAGCCTGCTGGATCAAGGGCTTCGGGGTTGAATTGGGGAGCCAAGTTGTCGACTGGCGGTGACTGGTACAATTTCTGGCGGAGAGTGACACCGGCATCCAGCCTTGTACGCCGTGTCAATCAAGTATTGCAAATCTCTAAAATCGAGGAGTTTGTAATAATGCTTATTGCAAATATTTATACAGGTATTGAGTAAAATCCGTTATTATTGGAAATTCGTAGGAAATCGCATGTTAAAGTTAATCGGTGGTGTGACCGGCAGGTGAAATGAGGTAGATACACGAGCGTATCGCCGCAAGCACCGTCGCCGTGATGGGGGAGCCAGCGAGCAACAGAAGGTTGGCTTTGGTACTCCCGACGGAGTCGATGATCGAGAACGGGGTCACGTTAGACGCCTTGGGCCGGTTCCAAGACGCTCTGCCAAGCTCCCAGATGGGTGATCAATCCCCCATGATCTCGCCCTGCCAATCGCAAGGGATGGTTACCTCCGGAAACTGCTTCAGCGCGAAGCGCCAAGCTTGACCATCTACCAGCCGCACAAAGACGGTGTCGCCCTCAATCTGTTCGACCAGGCCGTTCATGCTGCCAGCCCAGCCATCGCGCAGCATCCCCTTGTAGTCTTCAACGTCCGCCTCCAGACGAAACTTCAGCCCTGCTTTAATCTTCATGGGGTTGGCGGTCGACTGGGAACCATGCGCCCGCCGGCGCGCCTGCGAAAGTCGCCCTTGACGCTACCCTCCTACGATCCATGCCGCCGACCGGCGTGGCCTTGCTTCCTGTTGCCGACGCCCTCACCGTCCATGCGATTTGATCGTGGACGCCTGGTAGATGCTCTCGACGGCTTGGCCCAGTTCTGCGTCAAACTCGGCGTCGGACTGCTGGGCGGTCAGTCCTTCAAGCAAGCCACGGGAGAAGCTGGCAATGATCCCCTGGTTTTTGGAAAGCCGCTCGTCACCTTCCTGGCGGGAGTAGCCACCGGAAAGAGCGAGCACCCGTGCCACGGCGGGATGATGAACGCAGTCGAGGTAGAGATCGTCCTCGGTCGGGATGGAGAGCTTGAGAAAGATGGACTGCCCTTTGGGAAGCTCGTCCAGCTTCTGGAGCAGGTGCTTTTTTAGCAATGCTTCCGCCTCCGACTTGTCGGGACGGTGTATGTCCACCTCGGGCTCGATGATGGGAATCAAGCCGGCGGCGTTGATTTGCGCGGCGACCTCGAACTGCTGGTCCACGATGCGCCCGATGCCAGCTTCGTTGGCCCGCTTGATGAACGAGCGCATCTTGGTGCCGAAGATGTTTTTGGCCTTGGCCTTGGCCAACAGCTCGGCCAACTGCGGCATCGGCTTCATCAACTGGACGCCGTCCTGCTCCGCCGCCATGCCGTTGTCGATCTTGAGGAAGGGGACAACCTGCTTGACCTGCCACAGGTAGTCCGCGGTCGGGCGGCCTTCGATGTCGCGGTCCATCGTGTTCTCGAACAGGATGGACCCGAGGATGCGCTCGCCGGTGAAGCTGGGGCTGGTGATGATCCGCGCACGCATCTGGTGGACGAGCGCGTACATACCCTCCTCATCGGTCCACTGGTCCTCCGTGATCCCGTAGGCGGCTAGGGCCTTGGGCGTGCTGCCTCCGCTCTGGTCCAGGGCAGCCACGAACCCGGGGGCGGCCTTCATTTTGTTGAACTGCTCGTTGGTCGTATCGGTATCGCTCATAAGGAGATGCAAGCCTGCAACGCCACTTAGATAATGGTTGTCCCTGCCTTCGCGCCAGAGATGCATACCATTGTTTGGCCGGGAATCCATCCGCCTTCCATCAGCAGGGTCGTCCTTTGCACGGGCACCGCGTTGCCTCTGCATCCGTCACGCAGATCCTTTGAGTGACGAATCCGGCACCTTTTTTCCGGGACGCCGTGTCGCGGTTGCTTGAGAACAGGCAGGACGATCTCTCGGCCGCCGCAACATCAACCCACCTAAACAACACCCACACACCTATGCAACCCACCATCCCCACACCGACGGTACTTCGACCTCCGATCATCGTTCACACGGTCAAGCGAGTCTCGCTCGCACTGCTGGCTGGCTGCCTCGCGGCCCTTCCGCTCCAGGCCGGTGAACCTCCAGTGGCCGCGGTTTCGGCACCGCATCCAACCCTGTACAAAACGGCCAAGGTCGAAGGATTGAATATCTTCTACCGCGAGGCCGGTCCCGTCGATGCGCCGACGCTGGTGCTGCTGCACGGTTTTCCGACTTCCTCGCGCATGTTCCGCAGCCTCATCCCCGCGTTGTCGGACCGCTACCACGTCATCGCGCCCGACTACCCGGGTTACGGCCAAAGCTCCGCGCCCGCCGTGGCGGATTTCCAGTACACGTTCGACCACCTCGCCGCCGTGGTGGACGCGTTGATCCAGCAGCTCGGCGTCAAGCGTTACAGTCTCTACGTCATGGATTACGGCGCACCGGTGGGCTACCGCCTTGCCGTGCGGCACCCGGAGCGCGTGCAATCCCTGATCGTCCAAAACGGCAACGCCTACGAGGAAGGACTGCGCGACTTCTGGAAACCCTTCCGCGCGTACTGGGCCGACCGCTCGGAGGCCAACGCGGGCGCATTGCGCAAGCTGCTCGTCACGGACGCCACCCGTTGGCAGTACACCAACGGCGTGCGCCAAGTCGAGGCCATCGACCCGGACAACTGGCTGGTCGATCAGACCCTGATGGACCGCTCCGGCAACAAGGACATCCAACTGGCGCTGTTCCATGACTATGGCTCGAACCCGCCGCACTACCCGGAGTGGCAAGAATACTTCCGCAAACACCAGCCGCCCACCTTGATCGTGTGGGGCAAGAACGACCTCATTTTCCCGGCCGAAGGTGCCTACCCGTACCAGCGCGACCTCAAGAATGTGGAGTTTCACCTGCTCGATACCGGCCACTTCGCCTTGGAGGAGGACGGCGCGACCATCGCGGCGCTCATCCGCGGCTTCCTGGCGAAGCAGAATCTGTGAGCATGACGCATCCACCTACCTGGCGCCGCTCCCAGCCCAAGATGATTTCCCATCCGGGCCACGTGGCGAAGATGATCGAACGGGCCGCCGGTTCGTTTTGACCGCATTCCCTCCGGCCGGTCAGGAACCTCGTCCTATGGCTCGCACCTACCAGCAACTGAGCGTCACACCGGCCGTCCAAGCGGTACAGACCCACTACTATGGCCGCGCACAAACCTTCCCTCCAGACAGCGCCAGCGTCCCCACGCCGCTTGGCGCTGACGAGGCGGCCTTCATCGCCGAGCGCGACAGCTTCTACCTGGCCACCGTCAGCGAGACCGGCTGGCCCTACGTTCAGCATCGTGGCGGACCGAAGGGATTCTTGCGCGTCCTCGACCCGCGCACGTTGGCGTTCGCGGATCTCGGCGGCAACCGCCAGCTTCTCTCCACGGGCAATCTCTTCGCCGGAAACGACCGCGTCGCTCTGTTCCTGATGGACTACCCGCAGCGCACCCGGCTCAAGATCATGGGGCACGCCCGTGTGCTCGATGCCCGCGACGAGCCGACCCTTGCCCGCAAAGCGGTCGGGGAGGATGGGGAACTCGCCAGAGTCGAACGCGTGTTCGTCATCGAGGTGGTCTCCTTCGACTGGAACTGTCCGCAGCACATCACGCCGCGCTACACGGAGGAAGAAGTCGAAAAGTACATCGTCGCTCCGTTGCGCGCGAAGATCGCGGAGTTGCAGGCGCAGGGACGATCTAACCCAGCCGACGACTAACATTGACGGCGGTCTCCAAGCCACTGCGTGCCACTCCACGGAGAAAGTTTTCCTCGTTGCGATGTTGAAGCGGCTGCCCACGGCGGTTGACCGCACCTTCGGAACCCCATGGAAGAAGCGTCCCGACATCCCCGCAAAGTGGAAATCACGGAAGTAGCCGACTGCCCGCCGGACGGCGCGCGCGAGCTTGGCACCGGGTCCACCTGGAAATACACCGGGGAGGAGGAAGGCACGGCGGTCCCGCCGCCGTTACGCTACGAGCATTTCGAGGTGTTGCTCAAAGATGATGGTCGCCTCTGGCTGTTGGGCAGTGGGGCCATGGGGGCGACCTACAAGGCGCTGGACACCCGTTTGCGGCACCACGTGGCCTTAAAGGTCATCTCGGCCGACCTGATCGGTCATCCGGTCGCCCTCGAACGCTTTTTGCGCGAGGCCCGTGCCGTGGCCCGGCTGCATCATCCCAACGTCGCACGGATTTTCCACCTGGGAGAGACGTGCGACGGGGCGGCAGCGTTTCACGCCATGGAGTACGTCGAAGGCGAGACGCTCGAAGCCCGGGTGCGCCGGGCGGGCCCGCTGTCGATCTGGCTGGCGCTGGAGGTTGGCATTGAGGTCGCCCGCGCCCTGTGGGCCGCCTGCCACCAGGATCTCGTTCACCGTGACCTCAAGCCGGCCAACCTGATGCTGGTCGCCAGCGCCGAGGCGGCCACGGTGGCGGCGGTCGGTGTGAACAGCAGCGGCGACGAGGTGGCGGAGGCTTGGGTGAAGGTGATCGACTTCGGGCTCGCCAAGGCAGTGGCTGGAGCGGGACCGCTGACGAACCTGGGCGATTTCGTCGGTACGCCCGTCTATGCCAGTCCCGAGCAGTTTGCCGGCGGGGAGGAAGTGGATGGACGTTCGGACATCTACTCTCTGGGTGCGACCCTCTGGTTCGCTCTCACGGGCAAGCTGCCCTTCGAAGGAAAGACGCTCACGGCCGTCGAGCGACAGAAGCTTTCCGTCGAGTTAAGTCCGACCCGGCTTGGCGCGGCCGGAGTTCCGGAGGGGCTGGCGCATCTGGTCACTACGATGCTCGCCGTCGACCCCGGGGACCGGCCGCAAACACCATCCATCCTGCTGGACGCTCTGCGCCGCTGCCGCGAAGAACTCCGGCGATCCGCCTCGACTGGTCCGGGACAAATGGCCGCGCCCCCGGCATTCTGGAGGCCGTTGCGGCGCTTGCGGCACCGACGAATTTGCCAGGTGTTCCTGGGCTACGCGGTGGGTGCGTGGCTGGTGCTCCAGATCACGGCGGTCCTGCTGCCGAACCTGGACTGGCCACGCTGGATCATGCGCGCGGTCCTCGTGACGCTCCTGGCCGGCTTCGGCGAGGCTTTGCTGTTGGGCTGGGCGTTGGAGCGACAGGCGGCGGGCAAGGCGTTGCTGCCGCAGCGTGCCACCCGCCGACTGGGGGTATTGCTGCTCGCGCTGGTGCCGGCGGTCGTCGTCACCGCGTTCTTCCTCCAGTGCCCGCCTCTGATCGACGGTTCCGAAAGAAAGGCATCCAAGGCTGACGCTCCACCCACCGAATCCCTTTCGGAAAAGTCTGTCGCCGTCCTGCCGTTCGAGAACCTGAGCGCCGACCGGGACAACGCCTTCTTCACCCAGGGCGTGCAGGAGGAAATCCTCACCGACCTGTCCAAGGTCGCCGACCTGAAGGTCATCAGTCGCGCGTCCGTCAAGCCCTACGCAAGCCCGGGTCCCGAGAACCTGCGCGAGATCGCCCGGACGCTCGGGGTCGTCTACGTGGTCGAGGGCAGCGTGCAGCGCGCGGGCAACCGGATCAAGGTCAACGCCCAGTTGATCGACACGCGCACCGGCGCTCACCGTTGGGCCGGGCAGTACGTACGCGACCTCTCGGACGTGTTCACCATCCAGAGCGAGATCGCCCAGAGTGTCGCCGGGCAACTCCAGGTGGCCATCTCTCCCCGCGAACAGGCCGCCATGACCGAGGTGCCGACCCATGACGAGGCCGCCTACGAGCTTTACCTCCGTGCCCAAGCAACCTGGAACAACTACGACGACGACCCGCGCAAACTCTGGCCTGCCACCCTCGACCTCTTGGGCCAAGCCACCGCGCGCGACCCACGCTTTGTGCGCGCCCTCGTATTGATGACCGAGGTGCAATCCTGCATTTTCTGCTACCAGGAACAAAGCCCAGCAAACGACCTCGCTGCCCGTCGCTCCGTGGAAGCGGTGGCACGGCTGCGGCCCGGTTCGGCGGAGGCGCGGCTGGCGGCGGGGTACTACCACTACTTCGTCCGGCACGACCTCGGGCAGTCGCGGGAAGATTTTGCCGAGGTGGCGCGGCAGACGCCCAACGACGCGCAAGCCCTCGTCTACCTGGCCACCGTCACCCGGCGTCAGGGCGACCTGGAGGAGGCTCTGGCGAGGGTCCGCCGCGCGTTGGAACTGGACCCGGAGAACGTCAACGCCTTCGGCATCTACCACGATGTCCTCATCGGAATGTGCCACTATGCGGAACTGGGCACCGCGCTCGACCGCCGCATCGCCTCCCATCCTCAACAGGGCCACCTCCGGCTCGCCAAGGCAGGTTTGCAGCTCGATTGGCACGCCGACGTGCGTGCAGCCCGCGACGAACTGGCGCGGCTACCGGCTGGCTTCGATCCCGACGGCAACGCCACCTTCATTCGTGTGAGTTGTGGCGTGATGGAACGCGACTACGAGGCGGCGTCACGCGATCTGAACGCCTGCCCGTCGGCCAGGATCGGGGGCTTGCCGCGCGAGTGGTTCGCGGGCGAGATCGCGCGGCTGCGCGGCGACGTGTCCTCTGCGGCGTCGTCGTACGCGGTCGCCCGTGAGCACCTCGAAGAAACCGCCCGTGCGGAGCCGTACTGTGTGTTCGTCCTGGCCACCCTGGCTTTGACGGACGCTTCTCTGGGCCACCGGACCCTTGCCATGGAGGAGGGGCGTCACCTCCTGGCGCAAGCGCCTGCGGACGACATCCGGGAATTGCCTCTTGCCGCGCTGGGCTGGGCTCAGGTGCTGGTGCGTTGTGGAGCGCGTGAAGAGGCGCTCCGGGCATTGCAGGAGGTCTACGGACGGCCTTACGGCCCGAGCTACGGCACGCTGCGCCTGGACCCGGAGTGGGACCCGTTGCGCGGTGATCCCCGGTTCGAGGCCCTCGTCGCCCCGGTCGCGCCCCAAACATGAGCTTGGACATCTGCTAGTTAATTCATCCTCTCCACGGCCGGCCGATTTGAGGCTTTGAACCCCATTCGTCATCAAGCATTGTCAACCGGTGCGCCGGTTGATAAAATCGTTGCATGGAAGCGGTTGCCAGACATTCGTGGAGGAAGGGCAGACTCCGGTGTCTGATTCGTCTGAACGCACGTCTGGCATTGAGCGGATCATGAACGCCGACGTACCAGACGGTTCGGAGCCGCTGCCCGGAGAAACGAACCGCGCGTCGGACGCGGCGGCTCTGTCGTCGGCGATGCCGGCAGGCAGCGTGGCTATCTGTGCCCGTTGCCATCGACCACTCGACCGGGTCGGACCTCACGGCGAATGCCTGCGTTGCCTGTCCGAGTTCGCTTGGTCGCCGGGTGCAACATCGGCAGAGGCGGATTTTAAGCGTGCGCCGTTGGCCGCCGACACTACCCGCTACGGGCAATTCCAACTGGCGGTCGGCCCGGACGGGCGGCCGGCCGAACTTGGCGCGGGAGCGATGGCCGTCACCTACCGGGCGCGCGACACGGTGTTGCACTTCGAGGTGGCCTTGAAGGTCATCAACCGCACGCTGGCCGAGCACCCGGACGCCCGCGCCCGCTTTTTGCGCGAGGCCCGCGCCGCGGCCCGGCTGCGTCATCCCAACGTGGCGAGCGTCTTCCATTACGGTGAACAGGGAAGCGAATGCTTCTACGCGATGGAACTGGTCGAGGGCGAGAATCTGGAAGCGCGGGTGCGCCGGGAAGGACCTCTGCCGGTGGCGTTGGTCTTGGAAGTCGGCGTGCAGGTGGCGCGCGCTCTGGCGGCAGCGGAGGCGTGCGGGGTGATCCACCGCGACCTCAAGCCGAGCAACCTGATGCTCACCGACCGCCGGGCGGAAAACGACGCGGGCGAGGAAGCCCCTCTCATCAAGGTTATCGATTGGGGCCTGGCCAGGGCGGTCGGTCCACAAACTCTATCCGAGGCGAACCTCACCCGCGGCTTCGTGGGCACGCCGGCTTTCGCCAGTCCGGAGCAGTTTCGCGTCGGTGATGCGGCGTTGGATTCCCGCACGGACATCTACTCGCTTGGAGTGACCCTGTGGTATCTGCTTTGCGGGCGCGTTCCCTTCACCGGCCGCAATCTGGAGGAGATCCGTGACCGGCAGGCCGCCGGCACCTTGCCTCTGGAACAACTTGCCGCCGCGCGCGTACCCGGCCGGGTGGTCGCGTTGCTCAAGTCCATGCTGGCAACCGACCCGGCCGAGCGGCCCCGGAGCGCGCGCGAACTGCTCGAAGCGTTGCGCCGCTGTCAGGGCAGTGGGGGGAGGGGGAAAGGACTCGCGGCGCGGAACGGTCGTCTGCGGTGGCTGCGTCCCGCCGTGGCAGTGATCGGCGGCGCTCTGGCCGCCGTGGGAGGGGCGTGGTGGTGGCACGAGCACGCGCAGGCTCCCATCCCGCCGGCGGAGCGTTCGGTAGCCGTGCTGCCCTTCGAGAACCTGAACCCGGAGGCGGCCGACGCCTTCTTCACCACTGGCATGCAGGACCGGATTGCCGCCGAGCTGGCGCGGGTGGCTTCTCTGAAGGTCATCGGTGCCGACGGCACGCGCCACTACCAACCCGAGGACCGCGACCTCGCCCGTGTCGGGCAAGAACTCGGCGTAGCCTACCTGCTAGAGGGTAGCGTGCGGCGCACGGACGCACGGGCAGCGGTCGACGTGCGGCTGGTCAACGCGAAAAATTCAACCCGCATTTGGAGCCGGCGGTACGACCGTCCGTTGAGCGAGCTATTCGCCATGCAGGGCGAGATCACCCTCGCCGTGGCCGACCGGTTGCAGGCCACCGTGACCGCCGAGGAAAGCGCCGCCATCAACGACTTGCCCACGAGCGATCCGGCTGCCTACGACTTCTACCTGCGCGCCCGCGAGGCACCCACTCTGACCGCAGACGAAGCCGCCGCGCGCCAGGACGCACGCCGTAGGATCGCTCTGTTGGAGAAAGCGGTCGCGCGGGACCCGAACTTCTTTCTCGCTTATTGCGATTTGGCCGAGGCGCACGACACCCTCCAACTCCGCCAGGCGGGGGCCTCGGCGGAGGAATTATCCGTGGACCACCACGCCATTGCCGAAGGCATCCTCTCCACGGCGCGGCGGTTGCGGCCCAACGCCGGCGAACTGCACCTCGCCCAAGCCTACCATCTGTACACGCTGAACGTGGATAGAGCCAACGCTCGCGCGGAGATAGAAATCGCCCTCCGGCTGCTGCCCAACAACGCGGAGGTCGAGGATCTGGCGGCGCGGATCGCGTACGATGAAGGCCGCCTGGATGAAGCGACCCGCGCCATGGAGCATGTCGTCCTCCTGGAACCTTGGGAGCATGGAGCCCTCTACGACCTGGCCCGCGACTACCTCAAGGCACGCCGCTACGAGGATTACGACCGTGCCATGGCAAAACTGATCTCCCTCACCCCGCAGCAGGATCGGATCAAGGGAAGTATGCCCATCATGAAAACGATGGGAGCCTATGAAGGGCGAGGCGACACGGCTCCCTTGCGGGCGGCCCTGGCGTCATATGCCAACATTGAAGACCAGCCGGGCCAGAGGAGGGACACTTACGGCATCCTGCTACACCTCGCCGACCACGACGCCGACGCGCTTTCCCGCTTGCTGGCCGGGAGCCAGAAGACCCAGTTTGTCATCGGCGTCCCGATCCCGAAGGCGTGGTTCGAAGCCTTGGCCGCGCGGCTCCGCGGGAATGAGGCGGACACCCGCGTCGCGTTCACCGCCGCGCGCGTGGAGATGGAGAAATCGACGTTGGCCAACCCGACCAGTCCGAGACTTCTCAGCCTGTTGGCGATCATCGACGCGGGCCTCGGGCGGGCGGAGGCCGTCGATGAAGCCCGGCGCGCCAGCTCGTTGGTGAAATCAAAAGCGGGCGCTCCCGGCATCGGCTGCAACCTGGCGGTAGTGTACGCCTGGTTGGGCCAGTCCGACGCTGCCATCGCCGAACTGGAGAAGTGGGTCAACTTGCCGGCCGGCGAGGGTATTCCGAGCCAACCTACCTACGGCGACTTCCGGCTCAACCCGCTCTGGGACCCGTTGCGGAGCGACCCGCGCTTCGAGGCGCTCGTCCAACGCCTCGCTCCCAAGGGCTAGTCTTGAAGGCACCGGCGGCCTCGTGCGGCGCGCCGTAGCAAATAGGACGGTTTTTCGTGAGACGCCGCTTCGCGGTCGCTTGAGAAACAAATAGGCCGCCTCGCTCCCTCAGACCAAACCAGGTGATTCTAATCCCGGGAGGGTGGGGGAGATTCCTCGGCAACATCTACCAAGAAGGATTACGCATGCTTTCATCCGAGGAATACGATGCCATCGTCTTGGGCAGCGGCGAAGCCGGCAAATACCTTGCCTGGCATCTGGCTTCCACCGGCCAGCGCGTGGCCGTCATCGAACGCCGGTACGTGGGCGGTTCCTGTCCGAACATCGCCTGCCTGCCGAGCAAGAACGTCGTCCACAGCGCGAAGGTCGCCAGCTACCTCAGGCGCGGCGAGGAGTTCGGCATCCACTTGCACGGCTGGGAGATCGACATGGCCGGCGTGCGGGCACGCAAGCGCCTGATGGTCGATGGTCTCATACAGGCGCAGCTCGGCCGCTACCAGGCGACCGGCGCGGAACTGATCATGGGCGAAGGACGTTTCGTCGCGCCGAAGACGCTCGAAACAAAGCTATCCAGCGGCGGCACCCGGACCTTGCATTCCGAGCGTGTCATCATCAGCACCGGCAGCCGCGCCGTCGTGGACGACACGGTCCCCGGCCTGCGCGAGAGCCGACCGCTGACCCACGTCGAAGCGTTGGAACTCGACCGGGTTCCCGGTCACCTGCTCGTCCTCGGCGGCGGCTACGTCGGCCTGGAATTCGCGCAGGCGATGCGCCGTTTCGGCAGCCGGGTGACGGTCATCGAACGCAACGTGCGGCTGATCCACCACGAGGACGAAGATGTCTCCACCGCGCTGCACGACCTTTGCCGGGACGAGGGAATCGAGGTGTGCACCGGAGCGACCACCACGCGCGTCGAAGGTACCTCCGGCCAAACGGTGCGAATGCACATGGTGCGTGGCGGCGAGGAAATCGTCCTGGAAGGCACCGACCTGCTCGTGGCCAGCGGGCGGGTTCCGAACACGGACGGCATCGGCCTGGAACTGGCCGGCGTGGCGACGACCGACCGAGGCTATATCAAGGTCAACGAACGGTTGGAAACCACCACGTCGCAGGTCTGGGCCGTGGGCGAGTGTGCGGGCAGCCCGGCCTTCACCCACGTGGCGTTCGACGACTTCCGCGTGGTCCGCGAGAACTTGGCGGGCGGCCACCGTGTGACCACCGGCCGCCCCGTGCCGTTGTGCCTGTTCACGGACCCGGAGTTCGCGCGGGTGGGCCTCAGCGAGAACGAGGCCCGGAAACGCAGGATCGATTACCGGTTGGCCCGGCTGCCGATGGCGGCGGTTGTGCGGGCGCGCACGCTTTCGGAGGAACGGGGATTTATGAAGGCGCTCGTCGCCGACCGGAGCGACGAAATCCTGGGCTTTGCCGCCTTGGGCCCGGAAGTGGGCGAACTGCTCGCGGCGGTGCAGGTCGTCATGCAAGCGGGTCTGCCGTACACGATGTTGCGCGACGCGGTCATCACCCATCCGACGATGTCAGAAGCGTTTGGGCCTCTGTTCTCGAACGTCGCCGCCCGCGCCACCATTTGATCCGGGTTCCTGATTGGAAGCAGCGCGAGAGCGTTTTGTGATGAAACGGTTGTTTCTTGGGATACTGGCGGCGGCGGGCGCCGTAGTGTTGTCCCTCGCCGCTGGTGAAATCCATTCGGATGACGCGTCGCCCGTCTTCGGCGTGACGATCCCCGACGGCTATCGGGGATGGCAAATCGTTGCGCCTGCCGAAGAGGCTGCGCCGCTCGACGAGTTGCGCGTGGTTCTCGGAAATCCCACCGCCATCGATGCGTACGAGAAAAAGATTCTCCCGTTCCCGGATGGAACGGTCCTCGTCAAACTTGCCTGGAAGCGTGTGCAGTCCCCTGCGTTTGCATCGGCTTCCGTCCCCGGCGCGGCGACCACGGTCCAAATCATGGTCAAGGATGCACGCAGGTACGCGGAGACGGGCGGGTGGGGGTTCGGCCGGTTCGTGAATGGCAAACCTGTCGATGAAGCCCAACACCGGACTTGCTTCGCCTGCCATGCGGCCCACGCGCGAGAGCATGATTTTGTCTTTACCCGGATCGCCCCGTGAGAGGCGACGGGAAGATTCAAAAAAATCTTTGAGATTCCCGGCTCGGAAAAACTGAGAAAGAAATGAGGCCCACCGCGCTCGACCCAGTTCGCCCGCGACAAACCTCTGACCCGAATGCATCTGAACGACTCCGCAAAAACCCCTCGTCCACTGGCCCTGGTCACCGGCGCTTCCAGCGGCATCGGCGCTGACCTGGCCCGCGAACTGGCCCGCGACGGCTACGACCTCGTCCTCGTCGCCCGCCGCGAGGCTCTCCTGCAAGCCCTGACGGCCGAACTAGCCGGCTACGGCGCGCATTCAACGGTCATTCCGGCCAACCTGGGAGTTTGCCTCGCCGCCGCGCGGCTCAACGCCGATCTGACTCGCCTGGGTCTCGGCGAACCCGAGGTGCTCGTCAACGCCGCTGGCTTTGGTGATTTCGCCGACTTCCTCCAGGCCGAGCCGACCAAGCTCACCGAGATGCTCCACCTCAACGTTGTGGCGCTGACCGAACTGACTCGCACGTTCCTGCCGGGCATGGTTGCACGCCGGCGGGGGCGGGTGCTTCTGGTCGGTGCGCTCTCCGGCCTGGTTCCAGGGGTGGGTAGTGCAGTCTACCACGCCACCAAAGCTTACGTGCTCAACTTGGGCGAAGCGCTGGCCAGAGAACTTCGGGACACCGGGGTCACCCTGACGACTTTGTGTCCCGGCCCAACTCTGACCGGCTTTTGCGCGGCGGCGGGTCACCGGGAGGAAAATTCCTCCGACCGCCCGCTCCTGAATATGATGCCTTCGGCCGACGTGGCGCGGCAAGGATACTCGGCGATGAAGAAGGGCCGGCGGATCGTAGTGCCGGGCTGGGCCAACAAACTCCAGGCGTTGTTCCTTCGCTACGCACCATGATCAATAAAGCTCCAAGATGCACAATGGTCGATGCGCGTGCCAAATCGCCAGACTCACTGACGGTCAACTTCCTTCCTATGCGTGTTCATTTTCGCTAACTTACACGATGTGAAAGTAATCCCGGGCACGTTGCAGGATGGAGGCGCACCTTTCCACACCACGCACTGGAGTGTTGTGCTTTGTGCTGCCCAGAGCCAGTCGCTCGAAGATGCCCAACGCGCGCTGACGGATTTTTGCCAGGCGTACTGGCCGCCGCTCTACGCGTTCTTGCGCCGACAGGGACGCTCCCCCGGCGACGCACAGGATCTGACCCAGGGATTCTTCGTCCACCTGCTCGAACACGACACCCTGAGCCGCGCCAGCCGCGAGAAGGGTCGGCTGCGCACCTTCCTGCTCGGCAGCTTGCAGCACTTCCTGGCCAACGAGTACGACCACGCCCACCGCCTCAAGCGCGGCGGCGGCGTGCAGATCGTCTCCATGGACGAACACCTCGTCGAGGCCGAGGCATTGACGAGCGCGTCTTCGCACGGCAGCGAGGGCAATGCTTTCGACCAGAACTGGGCGGTCACCCTGATGAGCCAAGCCTGGGAACACCTAGAGAAAGCATTCGTCGCCGAAGGCAAGAAGGGCTTGTTTGACGAACTCAAGCCCTTCGTGGTCGGCGGGACGGCTGTGCTGCCCAGCCAGGAAGAAGTCGCCGCACGTCTGGCCGTGCCGATCTCCACGTTGCGCACCTGGCTCCAAAGGCTGCGGCAGCGTTACCGCGAGGAGTTGCGCCTGGAGGTGGCGCGCACCGTGTCCAGCCCGGCGGAGATTGACGAAGAGATGCGCTACCTGCACCGCCTGCTGACCTCTTGAATCATTGATGCCAGAACTTCCACCTCTCACCCATGGCAAACGCAGACGACTCCGAGAACACGCCGTCATGGGACCACCCCCTGGCCGGTGAGTCGTCGTCAAAGAATTCGGATGCGGTCGAGATCTGCGCCGGCTGCCACCAGCCGCTCGTTCGTCGAGGACCGAAGGGCGAATGCCTGCGGTGTCTGATGGACTTCGCGTTTTCTGCGGATGAAGAGACACCCTCCGCGGGCTCTGTCGGCGCGGAACCGTTCGGCAAAGGCACCCCCCGCCGCTACGGACACTTCGACATCGACACAGAACCCGATGGGTATCCCGTCGAACTCGGCGCGGGTGCCATGGCCACCACCTACCGGGCGCTGGACAGCGTGCTGCACTCCGCCGTGGCACTCAAGGTCATCAACCAAGCCGTGGCGGCCCATCCCACCACGCGGGCGCGGTTTCTACGCGAGGCACGCGCGGCGGCGAAGCTGCATCATCCCAACGTCGCCCGCGTCTCGCACTACGGTGAACAAAACGGCGAGTGTTACTACGTGATGGAGTTGGTCGAGGGCGAGACCCTCGAAGAGCGCGTGCGGAGGGAGGGACCGCTGCCGCCCGCGCTGGCGTTGGAGATCGGCGTGCAGGTGGCCCGCGCGCTGGCGGCGGCGGAGGCGTGCGGCGTCATGCACCGTGACCTGAAGCCGTCGAACATCATGCTGACCATTCCTCAGGGTGAGAAGACGAGCGGCGCGTCCACGGTCGTCAAGGTCATCGATTGGGGTTTGGCAAAGGCGCTGAGTGCCGAGTCGGCGTTGGGGGCAGACCATACCCAGGGTGCCTTCGTGGGCACCCCGGCCTTTGCCAGTCCGGAGCAGTTCTCGCCGACGGCCATCCGCCGCCTCGACACCCGCTCGGACATCTACTCCCTGGGGGTGACGCTCTGGTATTTGCTCTGCGCGCGGACGCCGTTCATGGGGAGCACCCTGGAGGAAATCCATGCCCGCCAGACCCAGAACCCACTTCCGCTCGAACAACTCTCCGCCGCACGCGTGCCGGGGCGGGTGGTGACACTGCTCAAATCCATGCTGGCGGTCGATCCCGCCGCCCGGCCGCAGTCGGCCCGCGAATTGATCGAATCGCTGCGCAGCTGCCAAGAACGATTTCCATTCGACGCCGTCCCGCGTCATCTCCGCCGTCGGCGGTTTCGCCGGATTGCCATCGTGGTGGGCGGATTCCTCGCGTCGGCCGCGTGTGTGATGATCGGGTGGAACCATGCCCACCACCTACCGTCCACGCCTGAGAATCGCTCGATCGCCGTTCTGCCGCTTGAGAATCTCAGTGAGGATAAGGACAATGCCTTCTTTGCCGATGGCATCCAGGATGATGTGATCGCCAGCCTGGCCAAGATCCGTGACCTACGCGTACTCTCACGCTCCAGCGTGATGTCTTATCGCAACCCGGCTACTCGCCCTGACCCGCGCGAAATCGGCCAGCGCCTTGGCGTGGCCTACTTGCTGGAAGGCAGTGTGCGCCGGGCGGGCAGCCGGGTGCGGGTGAGCACGCACCTCGTCGGCACACGCGACGACCGACAAATCTGGGCGGAAACCTATGACCGTGAAATCGCCGACGCCTTGACTCTACAGGGTGAATTGGCACGCGACATCGCCACGGCTCTGCACGCCACGCTTTCGCCCGAGGAAGAAGCGCGCGTCAGCTCGCCACCGACCCTCAACCCTGACGCCTACGTTCTTTATCTACGAGCGCGGGACATAATATCCAAACCCAACATCGACCTCGCAGATCTTCGCGAGCAGGAGCGCCTCTACGGACAGGCCGTGACGCTGGACCCTCGCTTCGCGCTCGCCTATGCGTACCTCGCCGAAGCGCGCTACAACATCGCCTTTAACTACGAGCCAACCGCCGCGCGCTACGCCGGCGCGCGTGAAGCCGCGGAGCGAGCCTTGCAACTACAGCCCGACTTGGGAGTGGCGCACTTGGCTATAGGAAGTTGTTACCAGGGGATCGACCATGATCTTGCCCGCGCTCTAAAATCCTTTGAAACTGCTGCCCACCTGCTGCCCAATTCAGCCAAACCCCAAATATATATTGGTGCCATCCAAGGTCGGCGCGGACACTGGACCGAAGCCAGAGAAGCTTACCTGCGTGGCATCATGCTCGAACCACCTGATGGATACGTGCTGGCCCGACTCGCCCGCCTTTACTTCAACCAGCGCGACTGGTCAGCCGCCGCTGCCACTTATGATCGGGCCATTGCCCTGGCCCCAAACTCATTTGAATCAAGGCTATATCGTGCCTACGTAGACTTTCATGCACGCGGCGACCTCACGCGGATGCGAGCAACGGTTCTGCCGCCGCTCGCCGAACCCAACCCCGAAGGAGAGTTCACCGTCGGACGTTACGACCTCGCTTTGCTGGAGGGGAATTATGCCGAGGCTGAGCGTGTTCTTGATGGAAGCACGTTAACCACTTTCCCGGTGCTCCTCGGCTCACCACTGCATGCTGATTTTCTGCGTGGTCTCATTTACCTTGCACGGCGCGGCGATGGCGACGCGGAGCGGGCGAGGAAGCATTTCGAGAAGGCCCGTGCCCACTACGAAGATGGCGCGCGGCAATATCCATCACAGCCCCTGTACCACGTCGATCTTGGTGTGCTTTACGGAGCGCTGGGATGGCGTGATGCTGCGTTGGCCGAGGGCTCATACGCCGTACAATTCAGCCATGACCTCGGAGATGTTCGCATTGACTCGGCGGTCACCCTGCGTTTGACGCGAATGTATGCGCTGCTCGGCGACGCCGACAACGCGTTTCCACTGCTGGAAAAACTCTTCTCGATGCCGGTAGACGAATGGAATGGGTTTTCGCAGTACGATCTGCGCTTGCGCCCAGAGTGGGCAGCGTTACGCAAGGACTCGCGTTACCAGCCTTTGATTGACAAAGTCGCGCTAAATCAACCTGCCAAGTAGTCGCTAACTAAGCGTGCGCTAGCCCTTATCCGCAAAAAGCCAGCGGATGGAAAGTTCGAGGGCGATTCGATGCGCAATGATGTGGTGTGGCATCGCACCCTTCTGATGTCACTGGTCCAATCACTTTCAATTTGTGAAAGTCCAGGCGAGACGCGCGTCTTTTCCCGGAAGCACTCGGTGCAAGGAAGAAAATCGGGGCAGCGGTGAAATCCTGAGCGGCGGACGCTTGAGAATGAAGTGAACCGCTCCTGTTGAGGCCCGCCTCACCTAGGTCCGCTCGAAAACAACAACTAACATCCGACTAACATTCCATGAAAACCAAACCGCAACTCGCCCTCGTCGCCTGCGCGACCCTCGTCGCCACCACCGGTGCCCACGCGGCCCCGAAGTGCGCTGACCGGCAGACGGTCCAAGTCCGCAGCCTGTGCCGGAACAAAACCACGCGCATCCTGATGATCCGCGAGCTGATGAACACGAAGGAAGGCCGGCAGGAAATTACCGAAATGCTCGGTCACGACGACGGCAGCGAGTTCCGCTCCTACTACGAGACCCACACCGTCAACCCGGGCTGAAGGACGCTGCGGTCTAACGCGCGGGACCCGGGCGGCCATCGACCCGGGTCCAGCCGGACGGTCCGCATCTACTCAACTGGCTCTTCAATCCACCTCGAACACAAACCTCGACTCCACGTTCCTCACATGCCTTTCACGATCAGTCTGGCCGAATACAAGATGCTCCATCCGGACACGGCGGAGTTTCCCACTCTCTCGCAAAGCGGAGCCCTGGCGGCGCTGCTGCAAAAACGGCGGTTCAAACTGGCGCTCCTCGCGCATCGGCAGGCGAAACGGCAAGCACGTCGGCAAGCGGTTCGCGCCTGGTTCGGACGTTGGTGGACACGGCTGCGGGGAACCACTTCTCCGAACCCGGGTCCAGTGTTTGCCGCTGTCGGCGCACGCAATCTCTGAAAAGCAAGATAGAACCGGTCTCAACCTATTTTCACATCCATGCAGATCAACGGTGCAGCGCAGTCAGCGGGTTCGTCCATCGCCATTTTCGCGCACGAGATGCGTGAACCGCTTGCATCGATCCTGCTCGCCGCGCAGGCAGCCGGCGAGGGCGGAAGTGATGACCACACCAACCTCGAATTGTGGAGCGTGGTCGAACGCCAGGGCCGCTATCTGGCAGGTATCATTGAGCGGGTGCTGGAACTTGGTCGCGGGTCGCGCGGCACGCCAGCGCTTTCCAAAGAATGGTTCGATCTCGGCGAGATGATCATGAACGCCGCGCAGACCGTCAAATCCCTGGTGACCAGCCGCAGTCACCGCTTGACGTTGTCGCTGCCACCAGCCCCGGCATACATTTTCGCCGACCCGTTGCGGATGCAGCAGGTGGTGGTCAACCTTTTGGCCAACGCGGCCAAATACACCGGGCGCGGCGGGCGGATCAACGTCTGCATGAGGTTGCTGGACAGCCTCGCGGTGATCGAGGTGCGCGACAATGGCGTGGGCATCTCGCCTGAGTTGCTCCCGCATGTATTCGATCTGTTTCGGCAAGGAACCGAAGCGCGGAGCGATAAGTTTTCCGGCTTGGGGATCGGGCTCGCCCTGGTCAAATCCCTGGTGGAGATGCACGGCGGCAGCGTCAGCGCACACAGCAGCGGCACGGACGCGGGTGCGACCTTTGTGGTCAGTTTACCGCAGGCCGAGTCGGAGGTTTGCAGACCGCACGCGGACGTTCCGAACGCTCCCGGAGAGCCGTGCACGGAAAACGCCTGGGCCGACAGCGCCATGTTGGATGCGTAGGCAATTTGGCCGGTTGCAAATGCATCTGCTTGCCCGGGGCGTTGGAGACCGTTGCCAAGCAGCGCCGCCGAATCCTCAAACTCCCTTCTTTATGAACCAACTCCTTCAACAGCACGCCCTTCGATCCCAGCCTTCTCCGCCGCGGCAGATCGCCAACTATCTTTGGCGGGCCACGTGGCTCAAGTGTCCGGTGTGCGGCACCCGGCCCATGTTCCTGCCGCTGCGTCGCACCCGCCGGTTGTCCGAGTGGTTCACGCCGTTGGATTGGTGTCCCAACTGCCGGTATCTCTACGAACGGGAACCCGGGTACTTCCTGCTCTCGCAGTGGGCCATCGGCTACACGCTCGGTGCGTTGGCAGGCATCCTCATCTACCTCTATTTGCAGGCGTTTCACAGTGACTGGTCTCTGGCGAGCACGCTGTTGGCCGCGACGCTGCCGGTTCCGCTGGTTAACGTCATCTTTGCCCGGCACGCCAAAGCATATTTCGTGGCGGCGGATCACTTGATCGACCCGCACATCCGCTCGGCAGAGGATGGCGATCCGTTCGATGAAGCGAGCGGCACCGTGATCTTGGTCGCCAGCCGCGCCAATTTGAAAGGCGGCGAGGAAGCTGAAGATCCGGCTGGTCAACCGGGCAGCGGCATCCAGCGCGAAAAGGAAGCGGGAAAACGCCGTGATGGCTAAGGACGCCGGAAACCGCAGGACAAAAATGATCGTCTTCTGACCGACTCAAAACAGAAACCCCAAAAGAAATTTTGAGCTTCCGCGCCGCGGACGCTTGAGAACCAAACAAGCACTTCCATCCATCCACTTCTACTTATGAGCTACCTCACCACCAAAGACGGCACGCAAATTTACTACAAAGACTGGGGTCCGAAGAACGGGCAGCCCGTGGTCTTTAGTCACGGTTGGCCGCTGACCGGCGACGCTTGGGAGAACCAGATGTTCTTCCTGATCGGTCACGGTTACCGCTGCATCGCCCACGACCGGCGCGGCCACGGGCGTTCCAGCCAACCCTCGCACGGCAACGAAATGGATACCTACTCCGACGACCTCGCCGAACTCACCGCCTTCCTCGACCTCAAAAAAGCCGTGCACGTCGGCCACTCTACCGGCGGCGGCGAGGTGACGCGCTACATCGGCCGGCACGGCACGGGCCGCGTGGCCAAGGCAGTGCTCGTCAGCGCGGTGCCCCCGCTCATGTTGAAGACCCCGGCCAACCCCGGCGGCCTGCCCATCGAGGCTTTCGACGACCTGCGCAAAAGCTTCCTGGCGGACCGCTCGCAGTTCTTCCTCGACGTGCCCACCGGCCCGTTCTTCGGCTTCAACCGACCCGGCGCGAAAGTCAGCCAGGGCCTGATCCAGTCGTGGTGGCTGCAAGGTATGATGGGAGGGCACGTGAACACCTATGAGTGCATCAAGGCGTTCTCGGAAACGGATTTCACCGAGGACTTGAAGAAGTTCGACGTGCCCACACTCATCATCCACGGCGACGACGACCAGATCGTGCCCATCGGGGCCGCTGGCCTCGCCTCGGCCAAGCTCGTGCCGGGCGCGAAGCTCATCGTGTACGAGGGCGCGCCGCATGCCCTGCCCAACACACACCAGGAGCGCGTCAACGCCGACCTGCTCGCCTTCATCCGCGGCTAGTTCTCGCCGAAGCCACCCGCCCGCCACGACACACCAGCCCAGTTTCATGAACACGAACCCACCTCCCGCCAACGAACGCCCGCCGCTGCCGCCCTTTACGGAGGAGACTGCCCTCGTCAAGGTCCGCGCGGCGGAAGACGCCTGGAACACCCGCGATCCGGAGCGTGTCTCGCTCGCCTACTCCGTGGACACGATCTGGCGCAACCGCGCCGATTTCCTCCACGGACGCGAACAGGTGGTGGCGTTCCTGACCCGTAAATGGGAAAAGGAGCGGGAATACCGCCTCATCAAGGAAATCTGGGGTTTCCGGGGCAACCGCATCGCCGTGCGCTTTGCCTACGAGTCGCACGACGACGCCGGCCAGTGGTTCCGCTCCTATGGCAACGAATTGTGGGAGTTCGATGAATACGGACTGATGCGCCGCCGCTATGCGAGCATCAACGACCTGGCCATCGAGGAACACGAGCGCAAGTACCACTGGCCGCTGGGCCGCCGACCCGATGATCACCCGGGGCTGTCCGACCTCGGCTTCTAATCTGCCCATCACCACCAAACGATCATCATGAACCCGACACCATCCAACAAACTCGCAGGAAAAATCGCCCTCATCACCGGCGGCAACAGTGGCATCGGCCTGGCCACGGCCAAGCGCTTCGTGGCCGAAGGCGCCTACGTCTTCATCACCGGCCGCCGCCAGGAGAGTCTGGACGCGGCCGTGCAGGAAATCGGGGAAGGCAGCGTCACGGCCGTGCAGGCCGACAGTTCACAACTCGCCGACCTCGACCGCCTCTACGCCACGATCCAGGAACAGAAAGGCCGCTTGGACGTGGTATTCGCCAACGCCGGGGGCGGTTCGCTCGCACCTCTGGGCCAGATCAGCGAGGAGCAGTTCGACACGACCTTCGCCACCAACGTGAAGGGAGTCGTCTTTACCGTGCAAAAGGCGCTGCCGCTCATGGGCGCGGGCGGGACGATCATCCTCAACGCCTCGATCACCGGCAGCAAGGGCACCCCGGCCTTCAGCATCTACAGCGCGACCAAGGCGGCGGTGCGCAATCTGGCACGAAGCTGGGCGCTTGATCTCAAGGGACGCGGCATCCGCATCAACGTCATCAGTCCCGGCGTGGTGCCGACCGCCGGCTACGATGGTCTGGGCTTGACCGGGCAGCAACTCCAGAGCTTCATCGACACACAGGCGGCCACGATCCCGCTCGGACGCGTGGGCACGACCGACGAAATCGCCAAGGCCGTGGTGTTCCTGGCGTCAGAGGACAGCTCTTTCGTCAACGCCATCGAACTCTTTGTGGACGGCGGCATGGCGCAGGTGTAATCCGGGAGGGGTTTCCCGCCTAACACACGAGTGGGGCAAAATGCCAAAACCTCTGGGCAGGAAATTCGTCGGTCCTAAGTGCTCCCGCTTGACCGAGGGATTTCCGCCGGTGGGCACGATAGGGATCGCATCCTTGGCCGTGTGCCTCACTTCTCGATGCGGTAGATACCCGTGATTGGCGACGGGTTGACGGCGTCGGGTTCAAGAGAGGCTCACAAAACCCGCGAAGATCTTTGAGACGCGCCCCTTTCGACGCTTGAGAAAAGATCGAGTCCGCTTTCTCGGCGGGGTCAGAGCAACCACCGCAGTGATTAACCAAACATTCACATCACCATGAACACCACCGCGCAGGACATTCCTCTTCTTCCGGCTCAGACAAACCACGCCGCCACCTCGGTGAAGCATTGGCTGCAAACCGCCTGTTCGTTTGCTGCCCGCCTGGACCGCGTTGGGGTCGGGTTGACGCGGCTGGGCCTGGTCATCGTGCTGTGCTGGATCGGCGGCACCAAGTTCGCTGCCTACGAGGCAGAAAGCATCGTGCCCTTCGTTGCCAATAGCCCCCTGATGAGCTTCTTCTACAGCCATCCCGCGCCCGAGTACCAACATTACGCCAATAAAGAAGGCGAAGTCGTTGCGGGGCACCGCCAGTGGCAGGAGACCCACCGCACCTATCCGTTCGCGTACGGCCTGGGCGCCGTC
>CAXTBX010000072.1:0-26051 GCA_964242205.1 uncultured Chthoniobacterales bacterium | reverse complement strand
AGGTGGTTCATACTCCACCATACACCGACTTACCTGCTTGCAGATGCTCAGAAGCGTTTTCGGGTCGTCTGTCGAACCAGGCGCATCCACGGACCGCACGCTCACCTCGTTGGCGTCCAAATGGAGGAAAGCTCCCTTGCCTCCCGGGATGCGCGGAGACGCCAGCAGCCAGCCAGGAGCGCTGTCAAGTTGTCGGGGTGCCCCCCCAGGCGAGGTGGGAGGGTCCCTCCCAGGTCAGCGCGCGAAACCACCGCCCGCTTTTTTCGCTACACACGATCAATCCGCCCCTGTCCTGGGTAAATTGCAGCGTCGTCCGGTTGAGGTTGTCCGCGTCAAGCGGCCAGCAAGCCAATTCTCGGCCCCCGTAAAAATCGCCAAGCAGGATCCCGTTGCGGGTTGCCACCGCAAACAACCGTCCATCCGGCGAAATATCCAGGGTGTTGCTTTCATAGCCGGTGCAACCCTCCCTGGAAGGAAACACGTTGTGCACACAATCCTCGCTTTGCAGCCGCAGCATCCCGACGGCTCCTTCCTCGTAGGGACTGATGGCAATGCGGGTATCGTCGTCTGAAAAACGCAGAGTGGGTTCGGCTGATAGTCAGGGCACTCGTACGAGCAGATTGCCACTGAGCGGGTGCCACAGCTTCAGCATCAAGTCCCGGCCTGTTCCGGCAAGCAGAGACACGCGTGAATCAAAGGCGATTTGCTCGCTCCCGTGCGCGCCGCAACGCAGCCTTTGTCGCTCTTCGTCGCTCTGATAGTCGAGCAAGCTAATGGTGGACTCGTCCATGCCGAGAGCCACGATTCGATCCGCCGCGCTGATTGTCAGGCTGATGATTTTTCCGTGGGCGGGATAGGCCCGTTCTTCACGGTCTTCCGCGATGTTCCACAGCCGCGCCTCTTGATCATACTTAGCGGCAAAAATCAGCCGCGACCCATCCGCGTTGAACACAACTTTATATGTTTTGTGCCCCCGGGCGACATGGCGCAATTCGTGGCCATCATCCGCGTCGCGCAAAGAAACGCCATCATCCATTGTGCAGATGGCGACCGTCTTGTCATCCGGCGAGAATGCAATGCCGCCCGGGATAATCGTCCCCAAAATTGCAGGATACCAAGCGGGCAGGGCGAACGCCAACCGCGCCCGGCCGGCGGGGTCCGTGCGGTAAACGCGCACGGTGCCGCCCTCGGTGATTAAAGGCAGGTGGGTGCCGTTCCATGGACCGAGGGTGCGAGCCCGGGTGCGGTCGGCGTCACCAAACTCCAATTTGCAGATGAGCTGACGATCCGCGAACCTCCAAATGGAAACCGACTCGCCCGGCAACGCGCTGGCGCAGAACCGGAGCGTCGGATCGAACGCCATCGGGCCGTACAGGCTGTCCTTTGACCCTTTCCACTGTTTTTCCAGCTCGACATCGGTGATCGCCAAGGCTGCGATGGCCTCGTTCCGTAAATCCAATCCGGGCCGGATCGCCGCCGCTTTTTTGATCAGCGCCAGCGCTTCGAAGCGATGCCCGGCCTGGACCGTCCCGCGCAAAGCATGCGTTCCCACCAAGTAGGAATCGCGCAAGTTGGCGGTGGCCTCGTTGCGAGCCTCCACAGCCTTGGTTTTCTCTGCCCCAAGACGCCACGCCGCCAGCGTCGAGCCGACGGCCACCGTGACAACGAACAGGGCGAGCACTAGCCAGAGCGCCGCCCAGGCGGGGTTGCGGCGCGCCCAGCGCCAGAGCCGTTCAGGCACGTGCGCGGGCCGGGCCAGGATGCTCTCGCCCGCCAAGAAGCGCTCCAGGTCCGCCGCCAGACCCGCCGCGCTGGCGTAGCGCGCTTTGGGGTCTTTTTGTAGACATTTGAGATAGATCGTCTCCAGGTCACGCGGGACGTTGGGATCGACCACGCGCGGCAGGATGGGCGTTTCGTCTACGACCTTGCGCAACGTTTCCAGCGGGGTCGCACCGCTGAAAGGCGGTCGCTGCGCAAGCAATTCGTAAAGCACCGCGCCGAGGCCGTACACGTCAACGGCGGTCGTCACGTCGGCCCGGCCGGGGCTGGCTTGCTCGGGTGCCGCGTAGGCGGGGGTGCCGAGCACATCCTGGGTCAAGGTCAGCGCGGTGTCACTGGAGGACTTTGGCGATGCCGAAGTCCGTGACGTATGGCGTGGGGTCTTTTTCGCCGTGCAGCAGCACGTTGCCCGGCTTGAGGTCGCGGTGCAGGACGCCGCGCTGATGGGCATGATGCACGGCTCCGGCGGCAAGCCGGACGAGTTACGCCGCGGCGCGAGGCCGGCCCGCGTACTCGCCAACTCGGCCAGCAAGACTGCCGCCCTCGACTAATTTCATCGAGAAAAACGGCAGTCCATCACGCTCGCCGGTTTCGTAAACGGGCAGCAAGTTCGGATGATCTAGGCTGGCCACAATCGCAGCCTCGGCGCGAAAGCGCGTGAGCATGGCGGCAGTATCGGCCTGCCGCGGTAGCAGAACCTTCAAAGCCACGAGCCGGTCGGGCTGGCGCTGGCGAGCGCGGTACACGATGCTCATGCCGCCACGGGCGATCTCGCCGAGCAACTCGTAGGAGGAGAAGCGAGCGGGACCACCGCTACCCGCTCCGCTCGCCGTCGGGGGAGAGACCGTCTGCGGCGCTGACTATCAAGACTCGCCAGCCAATCGGCGGTGCCCGTGCCAGCAGTCTCGCCCGCCGCGCCTGCCGCCAGCAAGCCATCCAACTGGCAAGCGGCAGAGGCCGGGGTCGCTGGGCGTCAGCAAACGCCCGCAGCATTGCGCACAGGTCGCCGGGTCCGGGGCGGGATTGGCGGGCATCGGGATAGGTCCGGTGAAAAGCGCGCAGGCGTCGGGCCGCGCAAAAATCATTGCCCGCGCAAAGTCCGATTGGCAAAACGATAACAATTCTTTAATCTCCCGCGCATGGGATTGAAAGCGGTCGGTTTGAGTTGCGCGGCTATCGGTTTGCTGGCCGCCGCGTTGCACGCGCAGAACCTGGTCCGCGCGCCCGATCCGAACGACGCTGAAGCGGCGCGCGTCATCGTGACCGGCAATTATTTGCCCGCGTATGACTCGCCAAACACCGTCAGCGCAACCAAGACCGACACGCTGGCGCTCGACGTTCCGCAAAGCGTCCACATCGTTCCGCGCCAGTTGCTCGACGACCAGCGCGACCTCAAGCTCAACGACGCTTTTCGCAACGTGGCCGGCGTCAACACCAACTCCATCATCCGAAACTTTGACCAATACCGGATTCGTGGGTTCAGCGGCGTGGGCCGCACCTACGTCGATGGTCTGCTCGTCGATCCGTCGATCAATTTCAGGAGGAGGTTTTCGGCATCGACCGGGTCGAAGTCCTGGAAGGCCCATCCTCGGCCCTCTATGGGGAAGGCTCCCCGGACGGACTGGTCAACCTGATCAGCAAAACGCCGCGCAAGGAAACCTTTGCCAACGTGAGTATCGGTGGGGGCAGCTACGGCGAGTTCGAGGCTGGGCTGCTAGACGCCAATGCGCCGCTCAACCGCCGCGGCACGGTGTCCGGGCGCGTCAACTTGCCCTACCGCCAACTCGGAGAATTCACCGATGGACTGGACCCCTCAGAACACATCCTCGTCGCACCTGCACTCACCATCAGCGCCCGCGCGGGGTGCCGGAACACACCTGACCAAGTACACCTTGCAAAACGGTCCGTTGGGCGGGGGGCTGGGTTTCCGGTACGTGACCGAAGGGAGGGCGACAACTCCAATTCGTTCGCCGTACCCTCTTATGGATTACTGGACTTGGCGCTCTACTACGAACGGAGCCGTTTCAGCGGTCAGGTCAACGTGAGTAACGCCACCAACGAACGGTATTTTTCAGGCGCGTCCAACCGGCTCCTGGTCAACCCGGGCAGCCCGCTCAGCGTGAGTTCGCGCCTTGCTTGGAGCTTTTGACCGCGGGCGTCGCCTCCGGGAAGTGCCTTTCTTCACTCCGTCCGTCAGGACGCAGTTTTTCGCAAATCGTGTAATGCGGTCGGACAGAATTTTTAGAAGAGAGTATGCCAACGCTCTCTTCCCATCCTTCCGCCTTCACTGACCACGCCTTCTTCCGTCCGCGCGCCATCTGCTTCCTGGCTCTCGTTGGCTTGCTCGGCGCCGGGCTGCTGCCGATGGTTGCTCCCACCACCGCCCACGCCACCACCCACATCTGGCTGGGCGAAGGCGGCAACAACAACTGGAACAACGCCACAAACTGGTTCAACGGCGCGCCGCCCAGCGATCTGGCCAGCACCGATCTCGTTTTCGGCGCCAGTTCCTCCACGCTTTCCACCCTCAACTCGGCTTACAGCATCCACGCGCTGAGTTGGATGTCCACGGCCAGCGCCTACACCTTCGGTGGCAGTGTCCTGACCATCGGTGCGGGCGGCCTCAACCAGAACGCGGCCAATGCGCAGACCTTCAACAACGCCGTGGTCTTGGGTGCTGCCCAGACCTGGAACCTGGCCAACAGCGCAGCGCGCTGGTGTTCAATGGCGGCCTTAGCCTCGGCAGCAGCTTCAACGCGCTGACCATCAATGCGGCGACGACCACCGGCAACGGCAACGTCATCGGTGGCAACATCGCCGGGTCCGGTTCGCTGACCAAAGCCGGCGCGGGCGCGCTCACGCTCACCGGGGCGTGCACCTACAACGGGGATACGACGGTCAACGGCGGCACCTTGGCCTTGGAGAGCGGCGGCAGCATCGCGGGTGGTTATTTCATCAACGTCGACGCCGGAGCCACCTTGGCTCTCTCGGGTACGGGCAGCGTCAATCTCGGCACCAACACCGGGCAACTCGCCGTGGACGGCACGGCGGCCAACCCTGCCAGCGCCACGGTGGCAGGCGGTGCCAATCTCACCATCGGAACCGCCTACGTTGGCCTGAGCGGCACGGGCAGCTTTGTCCAGAACGGCGGCACGGTGAAAAATTCGTTCCTTTCCCTGGCCGGCGCGGCAGGTTGCAGCGGGGCTTACACGCTCAACGGCGGCAGCCTCTCTGCGAGCGTGGCCCGCGTCGGCGATGCTGGCAACGGCACGTTTACCCAAAACAATGGCAGTTTCACCGTTAACGATGGCCTTGCCATCGGCAGCAGCCCCAGCGGCAGCGGCACCTAAAATCTCGACGGGGGCACCCTGACCGTCGGGCACGTCGGGGCGGGGCTGGGCACGGGAGTGTTCAACTTCAACGGCGGCGCCCTCAAGCCGATCCAGAATGACGCCAATTTTTCAGGATTTGGCCACCGCCAACGTGCGCAACGGCGGCGTGAAGGTAGACACGAACGGCTTCAACGTCACCATCGCCCAACCCCTGGTTCATTCCCTGATCAACGGCGACGCCGCCGCTGACGGCGGGCTGATCAAAGGCGGCGCAGGCACGCTCACGCTCACCGGGGTGAGCACGTACACCGGCGCTACCACGATCAACGCCGGCACCCTGGCGGTGGGCAGCGGTGGCAGCCTGACGAACGGCAGTCCCGTGCGTGTCAACGCCGGGGCTAGCCTGGCGTTCTCGGGCACGGGCAGCATCAAGACCGGCAACGGGCGGAACCCTCACTCTGGATGGCGAGGGTGCCAGCCTCACGACCGCCACGGTCTCCGTCGGCGCGCTCAGCGGTGCCAGCAGCGCCAGCCAGACCGGCGGCACCTTCACCATCAATAACGATGGACTCTATCTCGGCCAATACTCCACCGCCAGCGGCTCCTATACTTTGAGCGGCGGCAGTTTGTCCGCGGCGACCTCTCACATCGGGTCAGGCGGTAGCGGCTCCTTGACCCAGAGCGGCGGCACGGCGGTTGCCGGTGCCGGGATCGTCCTCGGCCGGAACGCCGACTCCAGCGGCGTCTATACGCTCACCGGTGGCAGTTTGTCCACGGGCGCGGTTTACGTTGGTTACAACGGCACCGGCATCTTCACCCAAAGCGGTGGCAGCTTCTCCACTAATAACCGCGAGCTTTTCCTCGGCTTCGGCAACGGCAGCGGCACCTACAACCTGAACGGCGGCACACTGTCGGTGGTTGATGTCGCGCGGGGTATGAGCACGGCCACCTTTAATTTCAACGGCGGCACGTTGCAGGCCCGGCAGGACAACACTTTCTTCGTCCAGGGCCTGACGACGGCCAACGTGAAGACGGGCGGGGTCCGGATCGACACCGCTGGCTACAACGTCACCGTTGCCCAGCCTCTCGTGCATTTCTCTACTCCCGGCGGCCCGGCGCCCGACGGCGGGTTGACCAAGCTCGGCGCGGGCACGCTGAATCTCACCGGCAACAACACCTACACCGGCGCAACGACTGTGAGCGCGGGCACCCTGCTGGTCAACAACGCGGCGGGTTCCGGCACGGGCACGGGGGCGGTAGATGTGCTCGGCGGCGCCACCGTCGGCGGCGCGGGCGCCATCGGCGGCAGTCTTTCCGTGGAGAGCCTAGCCATCCTTGCTCCCGGCAACAGCGCGGGCCGACTCACCGTTGGCGGCAACGTCAACCTGGTTTCCGGCGCGGTGTTGCAACTCGAACTCGGCGGCCTGACGGCGGGTACCAGTACGACCAGGTCGCCATCGGCGGCGCGCTGAGCGTGCAGGGTGCCAACCTCATCGTGCGAACCGTCGGCGGCTTCAGCCTGACCACCGGGCAGACCTTTTTCGTGCTCGACCGTACTAGCAGCGACCTGACGGCGACGGGAGCTTTTGCCAACGCCCCGGGAGGCGTTTACACCGATCTGGCGGGCGAGCGTTTTCTCGTTAACTATGCCGCCCGCAACCCGGCGGACGGCGACCTCAATTTCAACGACGTGAGTCTGACGGTTCTCGCCGTGCCCGAGCCAGGCGCCTGGACCTTGTTGGCTGGCGGTGGAGCAGTTCTTCTTGCCGTCCAGCGCCGCCGGCGTAGGCAAATATAAAACTTTGGTTCCGTCGGTTCACGCCATCCCGCCGTGGCGTTCGCGCCCGGTCGTTCCAGATCGGGAAGTTGTCGTAATACCGACAACCGCAAATTTCTTAGAAATCGTGTAATGCGGTCTGCTGGAAATTTTAGAAAGAAGGTATGCCTATCCCTCTCTTGCGCGCCGTGACGGCCGCCGCCCCGGCCCGCTGCCAATCCCGTTGGTCTATCACCACCCCTCACGCCTCTCAGCGGGCGTGCCTCGCTCTCGCTCTCCGCCGGCTGCTGATCCTGACGCTGTTGCTGGTTAGCGTTGGCGCGCGAGCGCAAACGGTCGCCTCGCTGCTCAACTATCAGGGCCGCGTGGTCGTGGGCGCGACTAACTTTCAAGGCGCTGGCCAGTTCAAGTTCGCCCTGGTCAGCGCCGATGGTGCCACGACCTACTGGAGCAACGACGGCACGAGCACAGGCGGCAACGAGCCTGCTGCTGCGGTCAGCCTACCAGTGACGAGCGGGTTGTATTCGGTGGCGCTGGGCGACACGAGCCTGACGAACATGATGGCCCTGCCCGCGACGACGTTCTCGGGCAACCCCGGCGTGTATCTGCGAGTGTGGTTCAACGACGGCAGCACGGGCAGCCAGCGGCTCACGCCGGATCAGCGCGTGGTCCTGCCTCCCTACGCTTTGACCAGCGGCACGGCGGCGGGCGTCGCGGCGGGCAGCGTCACGGCGGCGGGTCTGGCCACCGGGGCGGTGACCAGCAGCGCCCTGGCGCCGGGAGCCGTCACGGCGGGCAGCATCGCCAACTGCGCGGTCACGGCCACGCAACTGGCGGCGGGCAGCGTGGGCAGCAGCCAGCTCGCGCCCAACCTGACGGCGGGCGGCACGTTCACGATAGGCGGCGTGCTGGCGTTGCCGAACACGACCTCCGCCACCAGCGGCCTGGTGACGCTCGGCGGCACACCTTTTCTGCACGGCTTCGGCGGCAGCGGCAATGTTTTTGTCGGGGTCTCGGCAGGCAACTTTACCATGACCGGTCTCGCCAACATGGCCAGCGGCGCTTATACGCTCCGCAGCAACACCACCGGCAACTACAACACGGCTGACGGCGTCCAAGCCCTCACCAGCAACACCACCGGCAACTACAACACGGCCAGCGGCGGTTATACGTTTTACGCCAACACCAGCGGTGGCAGCAACACGGCCAACGGTTACCAGGCACTCTTTAGCAACACAACCGGCGATGCCAACACGGCCAGCGGTTACCTAGCACTTTCCAACAACACCACTGGCACCGATAACACGGCCACCGGCTTCCAGGCGCTTTCCGCCAATACCACCGGCCGGTTCAACACGGCCACCGGCGAATTTGCACTTCGCAGCAACAGCATCGGCGGCTCGAACACGGCCTGCGGCTCGTTCACACTCCGCTTCAATACCACCGGCGATAACAACGCCGCCAGCGGTTTTTACGCTCTTTACAACAACAGCACCGGTGCCAACAATACGGCCCACGGTTACAAGGCACTCACCAGCAACACCACCGGCGGCAGCAACGTCGCGCTCGGCTACCAGGCCGGAGCCAACGTCACCACCGGCAGCAACAACGTCGAAATCGCCAACCAAGGACTCAGCGGCGACACCGCCGTGATCCGCCTGGGCACGCAGGGTACGCAGACGGCCACTTACATCGCGGGCATCAGCGGCGCGACCGCCGCCAGCGGCGTGGCCGTGTACGTCAACAGCAGCGGCCAGCTCGGCACGTTGACCAGTTCCGCGCGTTACAAGCACGACATCCGCGACCTCGACCGCGCCAGCGACGCGTTATTGGCCCTGCGCCCAGTGGCCTTCGCCTACAAGCCCGAGGTCGATCCGCAGCAAATCCCGCAGTTCAGTCTGGTGGCCGAAGAGGTCGAAAAAGTCTGCCCCGACTTGGTCGCTCACGCCGAGGATGGCACGCCCTACACCGTGCGCTACGAGGCGGTCAACGCGATGCTGCTCAACGAGTTTCTCAAGGAGCACCGGCGGGTCCAGGCGCAGGCGCAGACGATTCCAGACGCTCACCGGACGGCTCGACGCCTTGAAAGCCGCTTTGCGCCGTCCAGACGTGCTGCCTGCTTCCGCGACAGCGTCCGCCACCGCGTCCAACCCTCCGCCCGGCGCGCCATGAACCGCTTCTGCCTTCGCACCCTCGCCGTCGCGTCGCTGCTGGCTTTGTTGGCGGCGCGGTCCGCTCCCGCCCGGCCACGCCGGGACGACGCCGCTTCCGTCGAACCGGTCCCGGCGGCGATCACCTCGCCGCTGGCGGTCCGCGCCAGCGCCAGCTACTCTCTGTCTGGCGAGACAATGACCTCGGCGGGGGCAGCGTCCTGACCAGCACCGCCTACACCGTTGGTGGTACGGCCCTGGGTCAGCTCGCCGCCACGTCCGTGAGAACCAGCACCGCCTATACGGTCAAACCCGGTTACGTGGGCCAGCTTTACGACGTGCGCGGGCTGGGGGTCAATGGCGTGGGCTCCAACAACGTCAACGAACGCGACACCCTCCAACTGGCGGCCGCCCCGCGGCTCGACGACGGCACGTTGCTCGCGGCGCTGGCCTCTGGCACGGTCGCTTGGTCGGTGGTCAGCGGTCCGGTGACCGCAGTGTCGGCAGCGGGCATCGTCACGGCGGGCACGGTGTACCAGAACACCCCGGCCACCGTGCGCGCGACTTTAGGCTCCCTGACGGGCACGGGCACGATCACCGTCGTCAACGTCAACCTTGATGACTACGGCAGCTATGCGAGCGACGGCATCGACGACGCTTGGCAGGTCCAATACTTCGGGCTCAACAACCCGCTCGCTGGTCCCACGGTCGATGCCGACGGCACCGGCCAGACGAACCTGTTCAAATACCTCGACGGGTTGAACCCGTTGAATCCGAACTCGCGCTTTGTGCTCTCCATCAGCGCCGTTTCGGGCCAGGCGAACTCGCGGACCCTGACATTTTCCCCGGTATACAGCGGACGCACTTATTCCGTGCAGGTGACATCCAACCCGACGCAACCTAACTGGACGCCTCTCTCCAACGCAACAATTTTCGTGAATGGTAACACGGAAACGGTGGTCGACCCGAATGCCACGGGTTCAGCGCGCTTTTACCGGGTGCAGGTCAGCCTGCCTTAATCCTTCCAGAGGTGGGCATTCGTTCGCGCACGCGAGTGATACAGTCACGATTGCGCACAAATTGTTCGGTCCCTCTCCAAATCAAACCGAGCAATGGTGCGTTGGATTTTGCGCGTGAGAATGTGCTGTAATCCGAGAGTATCCCTGAAACCTGGCACTCTCACCTGTTGCCATTTATTGCCAGATTCTGGCTCCAGAACGCCCGATTGAACTCCACACGGCTACGCTCGTTACAAAGCAGAGCCATTCTCCCAAAGGGAATTACTCAGACTTGAAATTCGCTCCCTGGAAACGGGAGTATGGGTTCGAGTCCCATCATCGGTATCTTGGCAAGTGGCTTTCGGTTAGTTGTTTCCGTTACTTATTCTTCTCGAATGACATCCTAGCGGTCGGTCACCCGTAGAACTCTATTGCTAGTTTGTTGCCAGACTTTTCTCGCCCAACCGCAGAACAAGCGGGATTTGGCCCAAATTTACAAACCCACCCCCTACCCAATATGGTACTGGAGTACCCAAGCGCGCCCCTATCAGCGTCCGCCCAATCAGTTGCACTAGGCACGCGGCGCGTGTTCCGCTGGTTTCTGTCGCCCGGGCAGGTAGCATACGAAACCCCTTTGTGCCGCCTGAGGACCGCCTTTCGCCCATGCGCAATGCCAAACGACCAGCGTCCTGTTTCGACCTGTCTTATCAATGTTCTTTAACCGGTTTGCTTCCAGATATATTCTGGTCGGTTCGGCAGGATGGGTGCTCGTTCGCCGCCACTCCAAAGCGGAATCCGATTGGATTGTTAGCTGTCCGCACGCCCCTCTACCGCAAAACCATTCACCTCTCGGAGTCAAATCACCCAGAACACTTATGATTACCCCTTACGCTCCCTCTCCACCGCAATATTATTGCCGCCTCTTTCCGGCTGACACGCGCGTGGTGGACGAGAATCTGTTGATGGCGGTGCGGAGGCTCGGCGAAACCATGCGCAGCCAGCCCGGCGGGAATCGGAGCAGCCCGATTCCCGCCGGGTACACTTACTTCGGCCAGTTCGTAGACCATGACCTCACTTGGGACCCGACGCCGTTAGCCGATGCTAACCCCGAAGTTGGTCGCATCATCAACCAGCGAACTCCACGGCTGGACCTGGATCATATTTACGGAGATGGTCCTGGATCCACCAAAGATGGATCACTTTACGAGAGCGATGGGGCATCGCTTCGGCTGGGCGCGGTGCGGCTGAAAAACGGTCAACCGTTCGACGTACTCCTCGATGAAAATCAGAATCCCCTGCTGGCGGATCCCCGCAACAGCGAGAACCTCATCCTCAGGCAAGTGCACGCGATGTTCGTCCGGCTACACAACTTGGCCGTGCAGGAGTTAGGCGCGAACGAAGACTTCGAGATGGCGCGCGACCGGGTCCGCTGGCAGTACCAGTGGCTCGTGCGCCATGACTATCTGCCGCGAATCTGCGCCGCCGACGTGTACGCGGAGGTGATCAGAAACGGTCGACTCCAAATTGATTTCCGGGCGTGCGGGTTCTCGATCCCGGTGGAGTTTGCGCAGGGAGCTTTCCGGTTCGGGCACAGCATGGTCCGGAGCCAGTACGTCCTGAACACGGATGCCGATGAAGCGCTGGAGCCCGGGGAATCGCCGATTTTGGCGACCGTGGATCTCGAAACTATTTTTGCGGAGGCACATCGACCGGGACCTCTGTCGCCTTCCCGCAGGGTGGATTGGTCGCGCTTCCTGGGGGTTGCGCAAGGTCGACACCGGCGGGAGTTTGCCATGCTCATCGACACGGAGATTGTCGGCCCACTGTTCCAGTTGCCGCCCGAGCGGGTGTTTCTCTTCGTCAGAAGCATGGCCGCGACAGAAATCAGCGCCCTGCCGTTGCGCACGCTGCTGCGTGGTGCGATGACGCAACTACCCACGGGCGAAAACGTGGCCGCCGCGCTAGGTTTGCCGCCACTCCGCGCGAACTCGCCGCCCGAAGTCTGGAAGCCCTTGGACGACGCGGGACTAACCGACGCCACACCGCTGTGGTATTACGTGTTGTTGGAAGCACAACTGCAAACCGGTGGACAGACCCTCGGTCGCCTAGGGAGTATTCTCGTGGCAAACATCATTGAGAATGCCTTGCGCGAAGATCCGAATTCCTTTCTCAATCGCAACGCCGTCGGCTGGACCCCGCCGCCCTGGACGGACCAGCAAGGCGGGAGCGTCACGGTCGGAGCCTTGCACGATGTGGCCCGTTTGCTCAACCTCGCATGAGCGCGGGGCGGAGCCCGGGCCTCGATCCCACGGTCAGCCGGATCGTCGCCCGGGGCATGAGCCTGGAGGAACGCCGCTGCTGGCTACGCGCGCATCCCCCTGTCCCCACTCGTTCAGCGGAAAGCTTCAGCACGGCGCGGCTGGAGCGATGGCGGCGTTGGTTTACCCGCGATGGCGCGGCACCCGACGGCTGGAAGCATTTTCTTGCCGATCATGCTTTGGGCGCTGAGGAACTTTCCGCGCTCGCCTCCGTGGACGTAGCCGGACCGATGAATCTCCGCTGGGCCCGGGTCGCGCAGAGCATCTTCACGAGTCTGCGGAAAACTTGCACGCGGGAGCAACGCGGGTTCGACCACGCGAATAACCTCGCGTTGCCCGTCGCGCAACACGCGTGGCAAGAATTTTGCCATGCCACGGGCGCGCAGATTGAGCGACTGCTACAGCCGGCTGCCGCTGCCCAACTCCGAACCATGCTTCGACTGCGGTTGGCACGCAGCGCGAGGCAACCCGTGGAATGGATCTGGCAGACGCTGGGTGAGCCCGGCAGGAACCGCACCGTCGAAGACGCCCGGAAACTCTTCTATGCCGACGGTTTGGAGATCCGAACCTTCGACCTGCTGCGTTGCTGCCCGGGACTTGCCCGGGTTTGGAGCATTCAAGTGGAGCAATGGCACAAATTTGCGTGCGACTTTCTGCGGCACGCCGAGCGGTTCATCGGGCGCGCTGGCCAGAGTTGCGCAGCGCGCTCGCAGCCGGTCCAGTGGATCGAACCGGATCTCTCTGACCCGCACCACGGCGGCCGGACGACGCTCGGGGTCCAGTTCGCCGACAGATCGAGATGGTTCTACAAACCGCGCCCGGGGGAACACGAGAGCCGCTGGTTTGGACTGCTGCGCTGGCTGAACGACGAAGGGTTTTGCGCTCCGTTTCAGATCGTGGACATCGTGGACGGCGGCGCACATTGCTGGATGCCAGAGGTGGCGCACCGTTGCTGCCGGACCCGCTTGGAAGCCGCGCAATGTTACTTCCGTGCCGGAGCCTTATTGGCCCTCCTCCAACTCCTCGACGGGGTGGACATACACGCCCAAAACATGATCGTGTGCGGCTCCCAGCCGGTGATCATCGACCTCGAAAGCTTGTTCCATCCCCGACCGCCGCCAGTGTCCGGCTACCCGAAAATGTCAGACGCGGTGTTTTATACAGGGTTGCTCCCCGTGAAGGCTCTCCTGCTGCCGGTCGCGGACAGCGTCAGCGCCCTCGGACGACGCGCACCGGGACCGCATTCTGTTCGGTGGCGGGGTAAGGCCGCCTCCGTTGCTTTGTTCGCGGACGACGTGGCGGCAGGATTCTGCGCGCTGCGACATTTTCTGGTGGAAACCCCGTCGCGTGTCAACCGGTTTGAAGCTCTGACGGACCGGATGAGAACGCTCCGCTGGCGGCGCCTGCCGAGGCCGACAGGGCATTATGCCTCAATCCTCCACGCGTCGCTGTCACCGCAAGCGCTCAACAATGGCCTCGAACGCAGCTTGTATCTGCACGCCGCCTGTCGGACGGGGCCACTGCCCGACGCGCAGTTGCGCCACGAAGTCGCTTGTTTGGAGCGGCTGGATGTTCCACGATTCACCGGGCGGGCGGTAGGCAACGGACGGCAGCCAAGTCACCCGTGCCCGACCAAAACCGCCGCCTTGATCGCGGAGGCGTTGCGAGCGGTCGCCGAGTAAGGGCTGCGCCGGGCAACGCTCTGGCAACTCTCAGTTGCCATATGGTGGCCAACTACAGGTCCACACTTCCGTCGGGTCGATGACCGGCGGCAGGGGCATTTCCGGCAAAGTGAGCAGTACCCATTTGTCCATGTTGGCCGTATCCTCGTGATCGAACACCCGGAATTTCGTGTCCTTGGGAATCGGCTTGACAGGTTGTCCTGACGGACCCGTCGGAAGCTCGCCCTCGCCCTCCACGCAAAAATTCCCCAGTTTGGCGAACAGGGTCATGGCGAACCCGGGGTCGGCCTCGCACCGCTGTTTCAAGTCTTTGTCCTCGCTCAAGGCTTTGCAGAACGCCAACACCGCTTGCTGGCGCGGGGCGACGTTGCCTTTATCCCAGTCGTTCACCGGGGCGTCGGATGGATTGTTTGCCGGTATCTCGCTCATGGTCGTGTTCTCCTTTGGTACGGGTTGCGGGTAATGGGCTCGCTTTATTCGGCGAGTTTGGGTTGGCGTAGCGAAGCCACGTGGGCGGCCATCGCCTCAAGAATCTGACGGAAACGGGGATCGGATTGAAGAGAATCAAATCGTGGGTCGATCCCGGGCGAACGGTGGTCGATCCAACCTGCGTCGCTCGCAGCCTGTAAATGTCGCAACGCGGAATCTTTCTCTTCCAAGGCAGCTTCGATGGCCGCGAGCCGGTAAAGCGTGTCCGGAGCTTGCGGATTGGATTCCAGCGCGGACAACGCGGCGCGGCGCGAGGCTTCCAATTCGGCCTTCCCGGTCAGGTCGTCCAGGCGCATTCGGAGGACGCCAATGGCCGAGGCGGCATCCACTTCTCCATACATATAGACGCCCCCTCCTGGAGAAACGCGCGCAAGTTCCCGGTAGAGACGGATCGCAGCCGGGTAGTCGCGCGCAAAGAACTTGATCTGGGCCTCCAGATGGCGCGTTGCCGGTGCTTCCCGGTAAGTCGCCTGATGCGTCAAGAGCATCCGTTGCGCGCCGTCGAAATCGCGCTGCCACAACGCGAGAATGCAAAGCCCGATCCAGCCATCTGCCCGGTCCGGCCGGAACCGTACGGCAGCATTGTACTCTTCCGCCGCCTTGGTATCCTCGCCAAGTTCTGCCCAGCAGTCGCCCAACAAGGCATTGTAGTCCGCCGGCTGCCGCCCGCTCGCCTGCGCCTTTTTGAACCAGAGAATTGCCTTCTCCGGGTGACCAAGGGCTTTCCAGGCATAGGCCACCTGTCCGAGCGCGCGTTCGCTGAAATCTCCGTACTCCAAAGCGCGGAGCCCTCGCTCCAGAGCCTCGCGGGACCGCCCGGTGGAAGTGTAAAGCAAACACAGCGCGCGGTTGGCCAACGGGTCTTCCGGCGAGAGTTGCGAAGCTTCCAGCGCGAGCTTCGAGGCGCGCTCCACCAAGGAACCATCGCCTCCGAGGAAATAGCGGCCCAGATACGCCATCGACAGGTAAGAACGCGCGCTGACCGTCCGGGGCTCGCTGCGAACCGCGCCCTCCAGACAGTCAATGGCGCGGTCGAGATCCTCCGTGTTATGATTCTCCATCAGCGAACGGCCCGTATTCAAATAAGCGCGGGCGGTCGGATTCTGCATCGCGGGATCGCGGTCGGCGGGATCGACCGCTTGATCAACCGAAGCGTCGAGCAACGAGTAAAGGGATCTCTGCTCGCCTGGGGCCGAGAGCACCCGCCCAAGGTCGTCTGACGCGCCGAGCTCCGTGATCCAACTGCTGAGCACGCTGGTGCCATCCTCGCGCATGAGCCGCAGGGAAACACGCCGCCGACCATCGATGCGGCGCACGGTGCCGCTGAGAACCACCCGGGTATTGGATCGGCGCGCGATGGTCCGGATCTCCTCTTGGGTACTGGCGCCGGTCCAATTTGTCGGCACCTGCGGCAGAGAACACACCACGGCAGGCCCATGCCGGGCAAAATCGGCCTCCAGCGCCCGGCGCATGGCGAAACCCAAGGCGGTGTCGGGAGCACTGGTATCGAGATCGAGGAAAGGGCAGACCACCAGAGAATGCCGCAGCCGGGTAGCTTCCTCCAGCGTCCGGCGCATCCGCGACGCTTCCAGTTGATGAAACCCGAGCGAAACCAACAGCCCCAGGCAAACCAGAGCGGCGACTGTCTCCAAAGGACGGCGGCGCATCCCACGCCAAAGCCGGGCCAACGGCGACACCGGCCGGGCCACCAGTGGGCGTCCATCCAGCCAATGCTCCAGATCGTCCGCCAGCTCACCTGCGGATTGGTACCGCGCCGCCGGTTCGCGCTCCAGGCAACGCGCGCAAACCGTTTCCAGGTCTCGGTCGAGCGCGGGCACCAGGCTGCGCAGCCGCGGGGCGTCCTGCTCGGCAGCCTGCCGGATGATGCCCAAGGCGTGCTCTCCCAAGAACGGCGGTCGACCGGCGAGCAACTCGAAGAGGACGGCACCCAGGCTATAAACGTCGGCCGCGGGCGTCAGGCAGGCGGAGGGACCATGCGCCTGCTCGGGGGCAATGTAGCCCGGCGTGCCGAAGATTGTGAGCGTGCGTGTGAGATCGCTGGCGTCCACGAGCCAACGCGCGAGGCCGAAGTCGCTCACGAACGGTTCGTCGTTCTCGTCGAGCAGGATGTTTCCCGGCTTCAGGTCACGGTGCAGCACGCCGGCGCGGTGCGCATGGTGCGCGGCGCGGGTCACTTTCAGCATCAACCGCACCGCTTCACGGGGAGCCATGCGGTCGGTTGCCGCTTGTAGGAGATGGCCGCGCGCCGCGTACTTCATGCTGAAATAGGGCAAGCCTTCCAGGTCCTCGCCGACCTCGTAGATCGGGAGAATATTGGGATGGTCAAGCCGGGCAGCCGTCTCCGCTTCGCGCCTAAAACGGGCGACGGTCGCGGGCGAATCAGCGTGGTAACCGAGGACGCGCTTGAGTGCCACGGTGCGGCCTGTGTGACGTTGCCGAGCACGGAAAATGACGCCCATGCCGCCGCGTCCGATCTCCTCGAGGACTTCGTAGTTGCCCAAAATCTGACCGGAGGCCGAGGCATCCGCCACGCTGAACAAAGCCTCCAGACTTTCCTCGGCACCGGTTTCCGCCGCTTCGAGACCGACTTGCAAGAGGCAGCCCACGCAAAGCCCGCCCGGGGTGCGGCACACGGCCTGACAGCGTGGGCACGCAGGCAACTCCTGGGACGCTGGAGCGCGGTGATCGGGCAGGCCGGAAGCGTTCACGCGGAGTTCTCCTGCGTGCCGGTGGCCAGCACGGAGCACAAATACCGGATCTCGTCCTCCAGATCAGCCGTGTCCTGCAACGTGTGGCCCACTTCCTCGCGCAACAACGCCGCGTAACGCTGGCGCAGACGATGAATCAGGCTTTTCACCGCAGATTCAGAAAGTTTCAAGGTCTCCGCCGCGCTCGCGTAGGAGACGGTGGCGCGTTCGCCAGTCAAATGGTTACTCAGGACATCGAACGCCCGTCGACGCCCGATGCTCTCGCACTCTTCGCGCAGTCGGCGCAAGGCCCGACCCACCACCGTGGCAGCCCATTGCAGATCATATTTCCGCTCTGCCGAGCCGCCTTCGCCTCCCTCCGAGGCGGCGAACTGCGCGGGTGCGTCCGCCACGGACTCATTCCAGGGCACGAACTCCAGCCTGCCTCCGCGCTTCTGCGTCCGGCGCTTCGCCACGGCGTCGCTCAGGAAGTTTTGGAGCGTCTTCAAAAGCAACGAACGGAAACGGCCCTGAGTTGGATCCGCCTTGCGAACCAGACCAACCCGCAAGGTGTGAACGAAAAAATCTTGGGTAAGGTCCTGCGCGTCGGTGGGTGAATGGCCGCGGCGGGTGACAAAGGCGAACACCGGCCGCCAGTAGGCGCGGCAAAGTTCTTCCAACGCGGCGTCTCCCTGCCGGTTTCCCCCGCCAGCGTTCGCGGAGGACAGGACGAGGCTCCAGCGGGTGGTTAAAAAGCGGTCACCCAATCCAGGCGTCGGCGGTGCGTCGGTCATGGAGTACCCGAAGTCTGCAATGGCGCCGGAGCCGGAGCAAGCCAATTCTAGGCCAAGGCGCGTGAGCGAAGGGGGCTGCGCTTTCTCGCCGCGACCGTCCAAACTTTTTCGGACTCCTGCGAAACTTAGTTCGGGCAATCCCGTATTACCTCCACGGCAGGCCAAAAACCATCCCCGGTACAAACGGCGTCGGAACGCAGCTCCGACCGAACGACTCGACCGCCCATTGTTCATGACGAACCAACCGAAGCACCGTCCTCTCCGCTATCGCCTGCGCGCGTGCACCTCCTTGCTTGTCCTCGCCGGTTGCGCGGAGGTTAGCACGAAGAACGCCAACGTCGGCGAGAAATCCGCCGGCAAGGCCAGCACGGGGGTGCATTACCTCCTGCCGCGCGGAATCATCGACATCGAGGGCAACAATGATCAAGACAAGGGCTTCGTGGTTTCCCTCGCGCGGCATAACGAAGGGGATCCGGGCCGCCGATATCTGCTGGTGCAGCATTCCTCACCGTTTCATGAGGACACCGTCACTTTTACCGTCAACGAGAAAGGTCTGCTGAACGAAGCCGTGAACGTCTCGTCGGCCAGCAAGACGGGCGCGATCATCAATAACCTGACCGACACTGCCATCAACGTGGCGACCATTGTGGCCAAAGCCAACGGGCTAGGCCCGACGACCGCGGCGACGGAATTGAGTGATTCGCGTGTGGAAACTATCGCCCCCTTCAAACCTTTCAAGGTCAGCTTCGATCCCTTCAAACCCGCCGAGGTGCGTAAGGCCATCGCTACCGTCAGGGACGCCAACTTTCGCCTGGCCGTGGAAACCACCCAGGGCCCGGACCTGAGCGCCGCTCCCGAGGAGGCCATGGTAACGGGCGAATTGGACCGTAGCGGCGTCTTCTATCACCCGCTTACCACCGTACGCATCCACTTGCACGGCATCGACGCCAAAGCGGCCATCGACCTGCACCAGAACGTCCCCGTGCCCGACCTCTCGGCGATTGCCGTTTATAACCTTCGGCGCGGCGTCCTGATCACCAAGTCCAGTAATTTGACGTTCGCGGACGGCGAACTGCGCGCGGTGACGCACAGCAAGCCCAGCGAGGTGCTGGCAGCCAGCCAGATTCCGCTCGACGTGTCCACCAAGCTGGTCAACGCGCTACCTTCGGTCGGCGATCTCTTTTTTCCGCGCCAGCTCGGTGCCGCCTCCAAAACGAATGCGGAAACCGCCCGGCTCAAGGCCGAGCAGGATCTCGCGGCGCAGCAGTTGGCAACGCTGCAGGCCAAGCAGGCTCTCGAAGACGCCCGCAAAGGCAAGGCCCCGAGCGCGGGCAGCAGCGAGGCGAGGGCGGCCACTGCGGCCATCAACACGAGCATGGCGGCGGTCAAGGAATCGGCGACGGCGACCGCGACCGCGACCCAGAAGGCCGAGCAGACCGCCAAGGCCAATCAGGACGCGCAATTCAAGGCCGACTTGGAGCGGCAGCAGCACGAAGACCTCGAAAAGCGCGTGAAATCGTTGGAGGACAAAAGCTCCAAATGATGCAAACCGGGCGCCGCCGCTGCCGGCGGTGCTCTGTTTTTAACCCTCGGCAGCCAGAAAGAATCGGTTCTAAAACTATGCATTCTCCAAATTCCTCCAAGACGGCCTGGCTCGGCACGCTGTGCTGCGCGGCGTTTTTTGCTCTCGGGACCCCGGCCCATTCGCAGGACGAAGGACCGCGCAAGGTTTTCACCAACAGCGTGGCACCCCTACCCACGCAGGCCAGCGTGCAGATGGCGGCTGCCTCAGTGACCGACCACAGCAAGGACAAGCTGGAAATTTTGTTCGCCCTCGAAACCCCCAAGGACGCCACGGCTGAACTGGAGAAAAAAGTGGCTGCTGGCGAACGGGTCGATACGAAGGACTTTCAGGAAAAATACGCTGCACCCTCCGCTGATTACGATTCGCTGTTGAGCTGGCTGAAGGAGCACGGATTTCAAATCACGTCCACCAGCCCGGACCGCACGAGCATTTACGCCAAAGGCACGGTCGAGCAGATCGAGAAAAGTCTGCAAGTAAAGATGGCTCGCGTGACGGTCGAGGGGATCACTTACAATGCGGTCAAGGACGCGCCGAGTTTGCCAACGAAAGTGGGCGATCCGGTCCACGCCATCATTGGCTTGCAGCCGTTCCAGCGCGCGAACAAACACAGCGTGATCTTCCGGCCGCCGAATGGCAACCGCCAGACCGGCAGCCAGGAACCGCCGGACGCCTTGCTGGCGAGCGCGCCCGGGGGTGCGCCCGCCCCCGCGCCCAACATCGCCAACCAGCCGCCGTATCTCGTGCCGGAAATCCTGCAGGCCTACCACGCCAACAACCTGGGCGTGACCGGCGCGGGCGAAACCATCGCTATTCTCATCGATACCGTGCCCAAATTGGTGGACCTCAAAGGATTCTGGCACGCGAATGGGTTGCCGGATCTCTCCCAAAACGTGAAGCAGATCAACGTCAACGCGGTCAACCTGCCGCCGCGGGAGGGCGAGGAAACTCTGGATGTCGAATGGACCAGCGGCACCGCCCCGGGAGCCAAGATCCGCATCTACGCCGCCGGAGATTTAAGTTTCGTCTCCTTGGACAAAGCCCTGGACCGGATCATCGCCGATCTGGGCAGCGAGAAAGGGCTGCACCAACTCTCGATCAGCCTCGGCCTGGGCGAGAAATATTTGCT
Organism: uncultured Chthoniobacterales bacterium; assembly: GCA_964242205.1. GTDB lineage: Bacteria > Verrucomicrobiota > Verrucomicrobiia > Chthoniobacterales > SZAS-18 > CAHJWO01. Next base: position 5,313 of record CAXTBX010000072.1, on the reverse strand, counting down.
GGGTGCGATCCCGGGCGAGATGGACGTTGAGCACGGCAAGTTCTTGCGGCTCGCGGCTGGGGGCGTCAACGTCTTCGTGTCCACGGGCGACGCAGGCTCCAACCCTCAAGAGGATGGCCACGCGACGGGCGGAGACTTGCAGGCCGAGTATTCGTCGACGGACCCGTTGGTGGTCGCCGTCGGTGGCACCAGCCTGATGCTGGATGCGAACGGCCAAATCAGCAACGAAATCGGCTGGACCGCTGGCGGAGGCGGTGAGAGCGTCCACTTCCAACGTCCAGCTTGGCAGACGGGAGCAGGACTGCCGACGGGCAACAAACGGCTCGTGCCGGATGTCAGTCTCGCGGCCGATCCAGATACCGGAGCCTACCTCTTTTACCAGGGGCAAGGCGGTGGGGTCGGCGGCACGAGTTGGAGTGCTCCGGTCTGGGCCGGATTCTGCGCTTTGATCAACGAGGCGCGCGCCAAGGCTGGCAAACCTTCGCTGACCCTACTCAATCCTCTGCTCTACCCGCTGAACGGCAAGGCTGCGTTCAACGACATCACGGTCGGCTCCAATGGGCATTACCAGGCCGGTGCCGGACATGACATGGTTACCGGCTTGGGTACGCCAAACGTGGCCGAACTCGTGCAGGCGCTCAAAAATTGATCGCACGTTGGCTCTGGTGGAAACGTCTCATGACGATAACGCTCGCTCGACGGTCGGGCTTCTGCGCTCTGGCGCTTTGTGCGGCATGGTTGGTGTGGACGCCAACCATCCGGGCATCCTTGCCCGGTTCGCGCGAAGCCGCGCCGGGAGTGGAGCCACCAGGCGTACAAAGTTTCCGGCATTGGGTGGAGGTGCAACGGACGCTGAAAAAGATCCGGCGGGCCGTGCAGCAGGCCGCGCCCGCGCCCAACCTCAGCGTTGGCGTGGCCGCGCCGGTGCGCATCCCGTTTGTCGTGGTCGAACTCTGCGACAGCCCGCCGGAGATGGTCAACCGCAAGGCGGAAATCATCCGACAGCTCCGGGAGCAAATCTTCGGGTCCGCCACGCCGGGTGCGCCGTCCCTGCGGGCATATTTTAACCAACTGTTTGACGGGAAGCTCAGTTTCTTCGATCCGGCGGACATCATTGAGGTCAAGCTCACTCATTGCTTGGCGGACTATTTTACCTCGGACCAAGAGAACTCGCACCCGAAGCGGTGGTTCCTCGACGACTTGGGCGATGCCCTCAAGGCGCAGAGCGTGAATTTGTTCGCCTACGTCAACGATGGATTGAAAAACGCGGAGGGCGAACTGGCAGACCTTTCGGGCGACCCGGAGATCGACCTCGCGGAAATCTTCGTGCTGATGCCCGCCCTGAACGATGATAACAGCATTCGGCTCTGGCCCAAGCACTCGTGGGCAAAATGGACGACTGCAGACGGCTGGAAAGCCGGGAACGACAGCCCATCCCTCCTCATCGCGCAGCCGGGCTCGGAGCGCGGCAGTGTTGCGCTCAACAGCTACTGTGTGCTGCCGCTGCAAAAAAAGGCCCGCGACACCGACATCATTGGCCCGGGCTTCGTCGCGCACGAAATGCTGCACTCCTTCGGCCTGCCGGACCTGTACGACCGCAATCCGTACAACTCGACGGCGGGCTGTGGCGGCTGGTGTTGCCTCTCCTACGGGATGTACGGCGGGCTGGCTGTTCTGCCCACTGCCACGGTGGATTTGCCGTTCGGCGCACAGGCGATCTGGCCGAGCGCCTGGTGCCGAGCCTTTTTGGGTGGTGGCGGGGTGGCGACGCCAACGGAGCCGGAGGGAGATGTGGCACTTTACTCTCCTTTGTACGGCGGCGGCAACGTCAGCCTGCGGCTGAATTTCCCGCCATTGCCTAATCCCGATGGACGGGGCGGGTGGTGCGACCACTATCTGCTGATCGAATTCCGCGGCCCGGCCCAGGCGAGGCCTGGGCGTTACGACTGGGACCGCCTGTTACCCGACGCCGGATTCCTCATCTGGGAAGTGCACGAGGATGTGGGGCGCCTCAATGATCACGGCGGCCAGAACAAATACTGGCCCTGCACTTACTTCGACGCGGACGGATACTCCGGCCAGAACGATCAGAACGCGCCCCTGGTCGGGCTCTGCCGACCCGACGCCGTGCTGGCGAGCAACCTGAGCAAGCCGGAGCTGCTGAAGGCCGGGCACCTGTGGAGACCCGGCTCGGGGTCTTTCGTGCATCCCGACGGAATCACGATCTCTAATTTCCACATCGACGGCCATCAGGCACGGCTGCACTATAAGATGAACACCTCCGCGCCTTTGCTGACGGCGGTTCCGCCCGCGCTGCCAGTCGTTGCCGCCTTGGCTCTCGCGGCCCCGGCGGCCCAGGCCGCAGTTTTACCGGAGATATTGTCCACCCCGGCGCAGGAGGACCCCAGCCCCGGGATTGCGGCGTCAGCGTCCGCCGTGACGCCGAGTCCGGCGTCGGCCGCGTCGCCCTCCGCCGACCTTTTGGCGAGCGTACAATCGTCCGTCTCTCCGCTGGACGCCGCGAATACTCCGTTCAAATCGTTTGCGCTGCCCACGTCGGAACGGATCCTCGCACAAACGCGCGTGACGACAGAGGCCAGCCAGACCAAGGTGATTGACCGCTTCGGCGCGCCATTGAAGGCAGTCTTCAAGTCCTATCCGAAGTTTGACCATGAACTTGGCTCGGATGCCACCGGCTTGAAAGCTTTTGTGCTGCCGGTCAACGGCCAGACCAAGCGGACTTTCGCGCAGGAGATCTTGCAGCAATTGCCTCTGCTGAAGTCCATCACCGGCGATTCGCGCGTCACGGTGATGGCCGACACAATCACGGCGGCAGCGGCCAAGGACTTTGAGAAATGGCGGGTGCGGCGCGGCCGGTTGCGCCAGGACCTGGGCGTCAAGATTGGCCAAACGCTGCTACGAATCAGCGACACAAGCCTGGTCCTGCAACGGGAGGGTGACGGCGGCGGAAACATCCGCTATTCCGTGACAAACCGGGTGCAGTTGCCCTTTTTGCCTGTTTCGCTGGAAGGTGTGGTTTCCCAAGCGGACGCCCAGGCGTTTTTGAACCGCTACCTTGGTTCGGCGGTCGACCAGGATGCACAGTGGGAACTCGTCGTGCAAAACGGCACCGGTAAACTGCAGTGGCTTTATCGAATACCGACCGTTCCCACCAGCGGACCTATCACCATCACGCTGGATGCCGTTCCGCCAAACGGCAAACTGGACGCCTCCACACCGGTCAACATCAAGTAAGGGTTAAAACGAGTGAACTGATTCTGCCCCGAAAAAGAGGACCAGCGTTCACAGCCAACCATCGGGCGCGCTGCAAGCTCGCGCCCGATGGTTCTCGTGCGGCCACGGCTTGAAAGTTCAGTCTGGATTCTTTCGTTTCTAACCCCGTTCCAAGCGGCCACCAGAACTTGCCACTCCAGAGATTTGCGAGCATGCTCGTCCAGCTCTGCCCCGGAAACAATTCCAATGAAAAATTCTCTGCCCGCCGCTTTCGCGTTCGCCTCCGCCGCGACGCTCTGCGCGTCCGCCGCCGACCAGTCCCTGCCACGTAGCACGCCCGAGGCCCAGGGTATCGCGTCGCAAGCTATCGGCGACTTCGTCGCGGCGGTCGACCGCATCGACACGCTGCACAGCTTCATGCTCGTGCGTCACGGCCAGGTGATTGCCGAGGGCTGGTGGAAACCGGAGGCCCCGGACAAGCCGCACATTTTGATGTCGCTCAGCAAGAGTTTCACCTCTACCGCCGTCGGGCTGGCAGTTACGGAGGGAAAACTTCGTCTCGATGACCCCGTGCTCAAATTTTTCCCCGCCGACGCGCCCGCGGCCCCCTCGGACAACCTCCGGGCCATGACCGTGCGCGACCTGCTTACCATGACCGGTGGGCACGACACCGAGCCCAAAGCGAAAGACCGGATGCCATCCGTACAACAGTTCCTCGCGCACCCGGTCGTACACCGGCCTGGCACGCATTTTCAGTATAACACGATGGGCACCTATACCCTGTCGGCCATCGTCACGAAAGTGACTGGCCAGACGGTGCTCGACTACCTCAAGCCACGTCTCTTCGAGCCACTAGGCATCGAAAATCCGGTTTGGGACGCCAGCGCCGAAGGCAATTCGCTCGGCGGCTACGGCCTGCACCTGCGCACCGAAGACATCGCCAAGTTCGGCCAACTCTACCTGCAAAAAGGACAATGGCACGACCGGACGCTGGTTCCATCACAGTGGGTCGAAGAGGCCACGCGCAAACAGGTGCCTAACGCGCAGGAAGACCACGCCAAAATCGGCGCGGACTGGCAGGAAGGCTACGGCTTCCAGTTCTGGCGTTGCCGCCACGATGCTTACCGTGGCGACGGCGCGGGCGGCCAGTTCTGCGTCGTGCTGCCCGCGCAGGACGCCGTGGTGGCCATCACCGCCCAGACCGGCGACATGCAGGGCGAACTGAACGCCATTTGGGACCGATTGCTACCTGCATTCCAAGCAGGAGCCCTACCCGAAGATACCGCCGGGCAGGAGAAGCTGCGGCAGACCGTTGCCTTCCTGGAAGCCCATCCGGCCAAGAAGTCGGATTGAGCCGGGGCAGGTCGACAGACTTCCGGCCAAAGCGGCGTTGGTAGGGCGACGGGCTCTGTCGCCGTCTCGTCCACCCACGGCAAGCGGACCGCTTGCCCTACAACTGCCTGCGGCCACACCAATTTTGGCCAGCAGTCCAGTGCGGCACCGCTGGAACTGTCGAGCCCGAAGACGGCCAGCTACCGCGCGGTTTTGCTGACGCGCGGTGTCGACTACCGTCGGTTTAGCCTCGCCGTCTCAGTTGAGCCAAGCCACCAATTTGCGACGGCGCACGACGCCCACGGAAGCAACCAGCAGCGCGCCAGCCGCCCAGGTGGCCGGTTCGGGCACGGGCACGGGCACGAGTTCGGTGTAGCCGTTGAAGGAGATTTCCGTCGCCCCCGTGGCAAACGCCGTGCCAGCGTCATTGTAGAACGTGATCGAAGCCAACTGCGCGTCGCTCAAGCTCGGGTTTCCGATAATGAGCAACCGGTCGTTCCCAGCTGCTCCGTTGTCAGCCCCGGCGGCTCCGGTGAAGTTGCGGATGCTCACCACATCACCCGACGTGTAACTGAGGCTGGCAAAGAGCAGGTTGCTCCCCGCCGCCGTCGCCCCCGTCGTGAAATCGATGGTCGAGTTGTTGCCCAAGGTGAGCGCGCCCATGGCGGCGGATTGACCGCTGACACCATTCGCCGGGCCCTCGCTGAGCCCACCCGTGCTGAACTTGCCACCGCCGTTGGCCGTCGC
>CAXTBX010000071.1:25823-26098 GCA_964242205.1 uncultured Chthoniobacterales bacterium | reverse complement strand
AAGGCAGAAGGCAGAAGGCAGAAGGCAGAAGGCAGAAGGCAGAAGGCAGAAGGAGAAGCGGCGGATGGATGGAGGGACGGTGAGCAGACGGCTATTGATGCTTCGCACCCTTTTTCAGAACGCGCACATGTGTTCCAAGTGTCCTGCGTCATCTGCGTTCGCCTGCGGCTTTATTTTTTCTTTTTCCGAGGAGATTTTTTATTTTCGTAACAGGTGGCGGCCTGCAACTCACCCCTTGCCGCCGCGCGCGTTTTCGAGTCTGCTACGGCGTGCTC
>CAXTBX010000071.1:0-25813 GCA_964242205.1 uncultured Chthoniobacterales bacterium | reverse complement strand
CGCTCCGTCCGCACGACCCTCGAAAATGAGATCGGCGAGGTCTGGGTGGAGGGCGAAATCTCCAATCATCGACGGCAATCCTCTGGACACCATTATTTTACGCTCAAGGACGACCGCAGCCAGCTCTCGTGCGTGCTCTTTCGCGGCGGGGCCTCATTGTTGCCGTCGAGCGTGACGTTGGCCGACGGCCTCCAGGTGCAGGCCCACGGCGACCTGACCGTTTACGAAGCGCGCGGGCAATACCAGCTCATCGTCCAACTCGTCCAGCCCAAGGGCGTCGGCGCGTTGCAGGCGCGCTTCGAGGCGCTCAAACGCAAGCTCCAGGCAGAGGGGTTGTTTGATCCCGACCGCAAGCAGGAACTGCCGCCGTTTCCGCGCACGGTTGGGATCGTCACCTCGCCCACCGGGGCGGCGTTGCAGGACATGCTCAACATCCTGCGCCGCCGCGCGCCGTCGGTGCGCGTGCTGGTCCATCCGGTGCGGGTGCAGGGCCAGGGCGCGGCGGCGGAAGTCGTGCGCGCCGTGGAGGAATTCAACCGGTGGTCAAAGGCCGGGGACGCGCGGCGCGGGGTGGACGTGATCGTGGTCGCGCGGGGCGGCGGCTCCATCGAGGATCTGTGGGAATTCAACGAGGAAACGGTCGCGCGGGCCATCGCGGCGTCGGCGCTGCCGGTGGTGTCGGCCATCGGGCACGAGATCGATTTTACCATCGCGGATTTCGTGGCCGACCTGCGCGCGCCGACGCCCAGCGCGGCGGCGGAGTTGATCGCGCCCGACACCGGCGAAATTTTGCGGCGACTGGCGGCGGCGCAGCAGTTTATCGAACGCCATTTAGGCGAGGGCATCGGTGCGGCCCGGGAGCGCCTGGCGGACATGGACCGGGGCGTGCTGGAGCGCGAACTGCGCCGCCGCACGCGCGAGGAGCGCCAGCGGCTCGACGCGCTGGAGGACGCGCTGGGCCGGGCGGCGAAGTCGGCGTTGCAAACCCTGCGCAGCCGGTTGGACGAGAAAGGCTGTTGCCTGAAGATGGCCGGGCCGGAGCAGTCGCTGGAATTGCGCAGCCAAGTTCTAAGCAGCCAACGCGAGAAGCTGGAAGACCTGCTGTGCTGCGCGAAAGAGCGCCTGCACGCGAGGCTGCGGGCGGCGGAGGGCATGCTGCGAGTGCTGGGGCCGGAAGCGACGCTGGCGCGTGGGTATTCGATCACGCTGAATGGTCGCGGAGAGGTCGTGACCAGCGCCGGGACCGTGCAGGCGGGCGAGCGGCTGACGACGCGACTGAGCGAGGGGACGGTGGAATCGGTCGTGGCGTGAAGGCACCCGAATGAAATGCACGGGCCAGTGCTCGAAAGCGCCGTTGTTCCTGGCCGCCGGTCAAGTTTTTCCGCAGCATTGGCGGATCATTGCACGAGGTCATCCGAGGTGAAAACGCGGCCATCCGGTCCAGCCGAGCGCACTTCCATCACGGTGCCGCTGAGCGCGTGGAAGAAGTAAGGATGTCCCCAATCGTCCAAAAGTTCTCCCTGCGCATTGAGTTGCGCCGTAGCGGGGTCCAAAAACTTGGCGCCACGGGGATTGTCACCGAGAAGGGCGCGCACGATTTCCTTGTTCAATCCGACCGGGTTGGAGCCAAAGGCTGCCCGGTAATCGCGCACCACCAGAACGATCCGGCCAAGCTCCGTTGCCGGAGTGCGCCCGGCGGGGCCGGGCTGTTCCGGTTCCGGCGTGCGGGGAGAGTCTCGGCGACGCTGCCGGTAGTCTGCCAGCGTCGTGAACGCATTACTCGCAGGGAGGATGGGCGGAGTCGGCAACGACGCCGCAGCAGCCGGGGCAGGCGGCGGTGTAGCTACGGGTGCCACTGGCACCTCCCCTTGCCGTGGCACCGCGATAGGTGGGCGATGCGACGGTTGGCCGTGCTCCGGCAGCATCCACCAAACCCCCGCCACGAGGACCACCAACACCAGTGATCCAACGATGAGGTAAGCCCGGGTTCTCCCGCCGGGAAGAGAAGATGGCTGCACGTTGTTAATTCATGAAGGGCAGGTAGGTGCCCGGCTGCGCGAAACGGCTCAGGTTCGGAAAGACCGTGCCCATGTCGCCATCCGCGACGCCAAACCATTTAGCCAGAGTAGCGGCATACTGGTCAACCGACGTGGACGGAATCCACCGCCCGGCGTCCGTGTCGTCCGAGCCGTTGACCGCCAAACTCGGGAAACGCCCGTAGATGTCGCCTCCCTTCACGTCGCCACCGATAATAAAATGGTGGCTCCCCCAGCCGTGGTCCGATCCGGAGCCATTGGTAACCAGCGTGCGCCCAAAGTCCGAGGCAGTGAACGTCGTCACCTGATTCGCCACGCCGAGTTCGACGGTGGCGTTGTAGAACGCCCCGAGCGACCGGCTCAAATCCTGCATGAGCGCACCGTGCGCCGCGAGTTGGTCGCCGTGGGTGTCATAGCCTCCGGCGGCCACAAAGTACACCTGCCGCCGCATCCCGAGCGCGGAGCGAATGCCGATCATGCGCGCGACCATCTTCAACTGACTGGCGAGGTAGCTGTTGTCGGGAAAAGAGGTGTTCAACGCGGTCGCGCTGCCCAACGCGGAAGTGATGATAGCCCCGTTGTCGATGGCGCGGCGGGTGGTCTGGGCGAAGGCGCGCTCGAACAGGTTGGTGTAAGGCAGGTTGACGATCCCGTTGTAAGCGGTGTAGCGCGGATCGGTCGTGGTCCCGAGGTTTTCGAGGCCGGGCACGCCGTAGGGGCTGATTTGGTAGGCGGACACCACGTTGCCGACCTCGAACACGTTACTGCCCGCCAGCGAAATGTTCATGGACACCTGCGCCGATCCGTTCAAGGAATTGAGCAGGTCGGCCATCCGCCCGCCCCAGCCGCTGCCCTGCGGACTATCCGGCCAACTGGTTTGCCATTGGGTCTGCTGATCGGCGTGAGAAAAAAGCTGTGGCGGCAGCCGGGCGGTGCGGTCCAGGTAGGTCGCCCGTGTCACGGGTGCGACGAGCGTGCCGACGTTCGCCATGAGAGCGGCTTTGCCCCCGGCGAACAGGCTGCGGATTTCGCTCAGGTTCGGGTGCAGAGCGTAGCTGCGCCCATCCTGCGTCGCGGGGCTAATGGGCAACAGCGAACCCTGCGCCAGCGCGAGGCCGCTCCGGGCGGCAGCGTAGGCAGCATAGTTCGTCGCGTCGTAGGGAATGAGCACGTTGTTCGCGTCGTTGCCCCCGTAGAGGAAAACGCAGACCAACGCCTTGAAATCACCGGGCGTTACCCCGCCCGTGCTGACCACCGGGCCGAGGCGCGCCTGGTTCACGGCGGCGGCGATGGCGCGCAGGTTCCAGACGGTGGAAGAGATGCCAATGGCACCGACCGCGCCGCAAGCCTGACGCAAGAAGGACCGACGGGAATAAGGGCGGGAATCCATAGAGGGTCGGAGTAAATGGGAAGCGGGAAAACGTCGGGCCGCAGGTTACTTTTGGATGCAGAACTCGGGTGCCGTGCACAGAAGCTGGATGGCAGTCTGCGCCCGAAGCAGTGGATTGGTGGCGTCGATGGTGGTCACCGCGTTGATGGTCTGCGTCCGCAAGCCCGGGCTCATCTGCCCGTTGAGCAGGAGGGGGTTGAGGCTGTCCACCAATGCAACAGGGTTCGAGGCCAGGGCTTGGTACGTCCGCAGGTCCAACGCAATCTGCCAGGGATAGCTCGACGACAGACTTTGCCAGACCCGGTTGCGAAGGTTGTTGGAGGACGAAATGACCGTCGTGGCCGTTGTAATCGAGAATTCCGGGCACACCAAACCCGCCGTCGCAATCTCGCCCGTTAAAGTGAACGTGGGCGAGAAAAAATTAAATACACTCGGCGCGTTGAGCGCGGATTGTCCGTAGTTGGCACTCATTTCCCCTTCGCCAATCTGGTAACGGCCGCCGTAGGAACGTGCGTTGAAGGCACGGTAGAGATTTGCCAACCGCACGACGGGTTCACGCTCTTTGCCGTATTGTGTGTTGCTCGCCATCACGGCGGCCCGCGCTTCATAGTCGAGCAGGATGGCCCGCACCACGGTGCGCAGGTCGCCCCGCACCCCCTGGCCGTTGTCGGCGAATTTCTGCGCCACGCGGTACACGTAGCCGGGACTGGGGTTGCTCGTGACCAGACGCTGAATGAGTTGCTTGCAGATAAACGGTCCCACGCTTGGGTGATTGCTCAATAAATCCAAAGCGTCTTTGAGGTCCTGCACGTCGCTTTGCCCGGCGGGAAGCACCACGTTGTCCAGCAGCTTCTTGGCGTCCTGGTCGTGGTGACCGGGGACCGGCTGCATGGGCTGCCGATAATTCTGCCCGACGTAGTCCCAGCCGGGCGCCCCGACCTGCGCAAAATTCCAGCCCGTAAACACCCGGCTGATCGCCTTCACCTCGTCCTGGCCGTAGGTGGGAATGGGTTGCGAGTTGCCGTCCAGCAAGAGGGAACCGTCCGGGTTGAGTTTCTTGAGGCCGACAGCAAACAATTGCATGACCTCGCGCCCGTAGTTTTCGTTCGGCTCGGTGCCGAGGGCCGGGTTGGCCTTGTCGTTGTGGAGCATGTCCAGGTACACGCCCATGACGGGGTGCAGGGTCACGTCCTCCAGCAGCTTGCGATAGTTGCCGAAGGCATCGGCGAGCAGGGTGTCGTAATACGACGCCATCCCGGCAGGCGAACCGGCCACGTCGCCGTCCACGTCGGACGCCACGAAGATTTCGCTCAGCGCAAAAGCCACCCGCTGGCGCAACTGGTCCGGGGCGGTGATCGCGTTGTTCCACCAAGCCTCTTGAAAAGTGTCGGTGTACACGTAAGCCCCACTGGCCGCATAGTTGTTGACGTAGGGCAGCGTGAACGTCGGGGGCGCGGCGAGTTGGGCGTCCACCCAGGCCGCGTAGCCGTCGCGCTGAATGGCGGCGATGGCGTCGGTCGTCGCGCCGAAGGTCGCCTGCGTGAGCAGCCGTGCGGCGTCTCCGGCGGTGGGCGGTGTCGTCGGCAAGGCCGGGGGCGCGGCGGGCGGGGTAAACGCGCCGGTGCCCACGGAGCGCAGCAACTGACCCGCGAGTTCACCCGTGGGGTTGGCAGTCGTCGCCACGTTCACGTACACCTGTCCGGCCTTCAAAGCGACCACGGCGGCGGGGTCGGTGATCCGCCAGAGGTAGGTGCCATCCGCCTGCGGGCTGGCTCCGGCGAACTCCGCGATTACCGGACCAGTTTGGCCGGGATTTGCCGGACCCCGTAAAGCCAAGCTCGTGGGCACCCCGCTCAGACCGCTCGTAGAGACGCTAAAAATCCCGGCGGTGCCGTCCGCCGCGAGTCGCACATTGGCGAACCCCTGCGCGCTGGCCGGGGCGCTGGCCAACCGGTTGAGCGCACCGAAGTAGAGGGTCGTGGTTCCGGGCGGATTGTAGGGTGCCGTGTAAGCTGAAAGCACGCTGCCAGGAACCACCTCGCTCGGCACGGTGCCGGTCTGACCGGGCTTGAGCCAACCCACCGCCAAGTTGTCACCGCCCCCGCCCTGGAAGAACTTGCACTCAAAGGCGTAACGCTTTCCGGCCACCAGCGCGATGGTGGCTGACTTCTGGGTGGCATACCTGTTCCACTCGCGCGAGTTGGTCCAATCGTTCGTGTACGCGCGCAACGCGAGGTTGACCATCTGGTCGTCCGTGGATAGCCGGAACTCTAGGATGTCATCCGCCGCTGCCCAGAAAATGTAGGTGCCAGTGGTCGGCGCGGTGATGTAACCGCGCAAGCGCGAGCCGTAGTTGTAAAAGCCCGTGTTGGTTCCCGCTTCCAGAGACGAAAGGAGGGTGCGGCGGGTAGGTGGCGCGTCGAAGGGTACGCTGGCGAGTCCCCAGTTGACGAGTCCGTCCCAAGACTCGGCCACAATCTGCCCCGTTGCGGCAGGCCGCGGATTCAGCGTCACCGTAGCCGCCATGGCGGTTCCATCGGGATTGAGCTGGTAAGCGGAGCCAGCGACGAGGGTCACCACCACCGTGCGACTGGCCGGGTAGCTTGCGCCCGTCGCGGGGGTCACCTTGACGGTCGCCACGTTGACACCCAACGGGAAGTTCACCGTGCCCGTCAGGGGTACGTAATCTGTCCCGGGGGTTGCCGTGCCGCTGACGGTGTACGTGACGGTCACGGCGTCGAGGTTCCCGCTCCGGGTGAAGCGCAGGCTCCCGGCGTCGCCGTAGGCCGTGGTTGCCAGTGGGTGATCGGCGACGACGCTGATCGTGTCCGTGGCGCTCAGTGCATTGAGGATGCCTTGCCGGTCGCCCAACCCCGTGTTGAAACTGTCCACGCTGTACGGATTGTAGCCCAGCGCAGCCTCCGCCCAATCGCTGATCCCGTCACCGTCGCTGTCGAGGTCGGAAAATTGGATTCGGTAATAACGGACCCCGCCGTCGGTGCCGTAGGTGGCGGAAACATTGCCGCCGGTGCCCGCGAACGGCGCGCCGAGGTTGGTCCAAACTGCACCTGCGCCAAAGGTTGGGCTGGTCTGCACCCGGTACTGTTTGCCCGCAACGGTGCCCCAGGTCAGCGTGACCGTGTTGCTGCCGACGCTCGGCGCGACGGTCGGCGGGTGGGAGTTCGCGTCACGCGGATCAGTGCCCGCGATGGATTCCTGAAAGTTGTTGAAGCCGTCGCCATCGTCATCGGCCAACGGGTTTAGGCCGCTGGCATGGTAAACCATTTCCCAGACGTCATCCAAACCGTTGCCGTTTTGGTCGATGATCCCTGCCTGAACGTTTGTCACAGCAGAGAACACAGTGGCGACCAGCAAAAAGAGGGCGGGGTGTCGCATAAGTCCGATAAACAATGTTTGAGCGGGGGGACGGAGATCAAAACAGCAGGTTTTGTGCTGCGTTCTGATCTTGATCCAGGACCCGATGGGCTACGGGTTCTTGCCTCGAAAATGAACTGCTTCCTAAGTTACCGTGAGGAGGTAAATCGGCATATGACATCCGCCGGCCCAAGGACAAGAGGTGAAAGAAAAGACGACTACAGCGGCAAGAAGCAAGCGCACCGCAAGCAGAACCTGCTCCTTTCCAGCCACGAGCGGCGCGTCGTTTAATTAGCGGTGTCCAAAGGTGCCGCATCGTCGCCGACACCTCTCACAACCTTGAGTTTTAGATCGTTTTCTATGGGCTGATTTTAGGGGTTCGATTTCCCTAGACTCCAAGCTGTTCTCTTGGCGCAGCCCGGTTTGTTCGCGTGTCTGCGCCCGCAGTTCTCAGCGAACTTGCTGCCATTACAGGTCATCTATCCTCATTTTTTCCAGCACCCGATTTTCGGGCAGACTTTCGCCGAAGTTTACGTCGATTGCCCCACCACCGCCGGGTTGCTCTCGCCGTTCATGATTTCGGCAGGTTTGGCTGGCTCCAATGGCGGCTTGGTGGTTTTCCCACCTTGGCCGGTGAGTTTCTCGATCACCGCGAAGAACACCGGCGTCAAAAAGATCCCGAAAAACGTCACGCCGATCATCCCGCTGAACACCGCCGTGCCAAGTACCTGCCGCATCTCCGCGCCCGCGCCCGTCGCCACGACCAGCGGCACCACGCCCAGGATGAACGCAAAGCTGGTCATCAAAATCGGCCGCAACCGCAGGCGGGCAGCCTCCACGGCGGCGGTGACGCGGTCCTCGCCGCCATCGACCCTCTGTCGGGCAAATTCCACGATCAAGATCGCGTTTTTACACGCCAGACCCACCAACACCACGAACGCGATCTGCGTGAAAATGTTGTTGTCGAAGTGGCGCACCACCACACCCACCAGCGCCGAGAATAGACACATCGGCACGATCAGGATGATCGCCAGCGGCAGGCTCCAACTCTCGTACTGCGCTGCCAGCGCCAGGAACACGAACAACACGCACAGCGGAAAGATGAACAGCGCCGTATTCCCGGCTAGCTTTTCCTGCAGCGTCAGTTCCGTCCACTCGAACCCGAACTGCTCGCCCAACGTCTCCTTGGCGGCCTGCTCGATCTTGGCGATGGCGTCACCCGAACTTACCCCAGGAAGGGGCGATCCGGTGATGTCCGCGCTCGGGTAGATGTTGTAGTGCATGATCTTGTCCGGCGCGTTGATCTCCTGCACGTCCATCAGCGTGCCCAGCGGGACCATGCCGCCCGCGGCGTTGCGCGTGTAGAGGTTACGGATCTGGTCGGGCCGGATGCGGAACTGCGGTTCCGCCTGCATGTTCACCTGATAAGTCCGGCCCAGAAAATTAAAGTCGTTGACGTAATAAGACCCAAGGTTGGCCTGAAGCGTCTGGAAAACGGACTCAATGGGCACGTCGAGCGCCTCCGCTTTATCGCGGTCGATGTTGAGGTAAATTTGCGGCACTTGCGTACGAAGGCTGCTGAAAAACCCGGTCAATCCCCCCGCCTTCGTAGCCGCCCCGATCAGGGAGGTCGCCGCCTGGTTGAGCGCGTCGACCCCGGCGCTGCGTCGATCCTGTACCTGCAATTTGAACCCGCTCGCGTTGCCGATGCCCTGCACCGGCGGCGGCGGCACGACGAGCACGAACGCGTCCTGGATCGTGCCGACCAAGTTTTGCACCTTGCCCAGGACTGCATTCATCGTCTGTTCCGGGTGCCCCTTGCGCTCCTCGAACGACTTGAGCGTCAGGAACATCGTCATCGAGTTGGCGCGGTTGGTATTGTCCAACGCGGACAATCCCGTGATTTCCACCGTGTTGGCCACGCCCGGCACCTTGAGCGCCATTGCCGAAATCTGTTTACGCACGTCCTCGGTACGTTGCAGCGACGCGCCGTCGGGCAACTGCGCGACGCAGAAAATGTACCCCTGGTCCTGCGTCGGGATGAACCCCGTCGGGATCGTCTTGAACCCGACGCCCGTCAACGCCAGTAATCCGACGTAAACGAGCAGCGTCACCACCGAGAACCGGATCAACCGCTGCACGATCCAGGTGTAACCGCGGTTGGCGGCGTCGAAGGTCTTGTTGAACAGCCGGAAGAACCAGCCGAGCAGAAAATTTACCATCCGCGTGAACCAATCCGGCTTCGCGTCCTTGGGCCGCAGCAGCATGGCCGCCAGCGCGGGCGAGAGTGTCAACGAATTGAACGCCGAGATGACCGTGGCCACGGCAATCGTCAGCGCGAACTGCCGGTAGAATTGCCCCGTCAGCCCGGAAATCAGCGCCGTCGGCACGAATACCGCCGTCAGCACGATGGCGATGGCCACCACCGCGCCGCTGACCTCGTCCATCGCCTTCTCCGTCGCCTCCACGGGCGAATGCCCCTCCTCCAGCCAACGCTCCACGTTCTCCACGACCACGATGGCGTCGTCCACGACGATGCCGATGGCCAGTACCAACCCGAAAAGCGACAGGTTGTTGAGCGAGAACCCGAACACCTTCATCACCGCGAATGTGCCGATCAGCGACACCGGCACGGCGCACAGCGGGATGATCGTCGCCCGCCAAGTTTGCAAAAAAATCAAAACAACGATGATCACCAGCACCGTGGCCTCGATCAGCGTGTGCAGCACCGCGCTGACGGACTCCGCGATGAACGTGGTTGGGTTGTAGGCAATCTCGTACTTCAACCCGGGCGGAAACCTGCCCGCTAGGTCTTTCATGGTGGCCTGGATATTCTTCGCCGTTTCGAGCGCGTTCGCGCCCGGCAACTGGAAGATGCCGATGCCCACGGAAGGTTGCCCGCCTAGGTACGAGCCGTTGACGTACGTCTTTGCCCCGAGTTCCGCGTGGCCCACGTCGCCCAGGCGCACGAGCTGCCCGTTCGCGCCGCGTTTGACGATGATATGCTCGAACTCCTTCGGATCGGTGAGACGGCCCTTGGTGTTGACGAGCAACTGAAAATCCGTCCCCTTGGGCGCGGGTTCCGCGCCGAGCGTCCCGGCGGCCACCTGCACGTTCTGCGCCTGCACGGCGCTGATCAGGTCGCCCGTGGTCAACCCGCGCGAGTACATTTTATCAGGATCGAGCCACAGACGCATGGAATAGTCGCTCGCGCCGAAGATCTGCACGCTGCCCACGCCGTTGATGCGCTTGACGACCTCCTGGATCTGGAGCACGGCGTAGTTCGCCATGTAGAGCGAATCATACTTGTTGCCCTCGCTCAGCAGATTAACCACGAGCATGATGTTCGGCGACTGCTTCTGCACGACCACGCCGATGCTGCGCACTTCCTGCGGCAACTGCGGCGTGGCGATTGCGACCCGATTTTGTACCAGAACCTGCGCGGTGTCCAGGTTCGTGCCGAGCTTGAACGTGATCGTCAGCGTCATAGTGCCGTCGCTGGCGCTCTGGCTGCTCATGTAGAGCATGTTTTCCACGCCGTTGACCTGTTGCTCGATGGGCGTAGCGACGGTGTCGGCGAGCGTCTGCGGGTTCGCGCCGGGGTACGTAGCGGTCACCACGACGGTGGGCGGCGCGATCTCCGGGTACGACGCCACCGGCAGCGTCGAATAAGCCAGCCCGCCCAAAATGAGCAGCACCAGCGAGAGCACGATGGCAAAGATCGGTCGGTGGATGAAAAAATGGGCAAACTTCATGATGTTGCCTGCGCCTTTCGATTCCTTATTTGTTCACCATCGTCTTTTGCTCGAACTGGTCGGACGCAAATTTTGTCATGTCCCCCTGCTCGACCTTGACCTGGCTGCCGGGCCGCGCCTTCATGATCCCGTTGATGATCACCTGATCCTCCGGCTTCAGCCCATCGGTCACCACGCGCAGGCCATCGACGATCTGCCCCAGCTTCACGGGCCGCTGCTCCACCTTGTCGCCGTTGACGACGAGCACGAACTTCTGCCCCTGGTCGGACCCGACCGCACGGTCGGTGATTAGCAGCCCATCCTTCTCCGCGCTGGTGGGAATCTGCATCCGGATAAACATGCCCGGCAACAAGCTGCCGTCCGGGTTCGGGAACCGTCCGCGAATGGACAGCGTGCCCGTGGCGGCGTTGATCTGGTTATCCACGAAATCGATGGTGCCCGTGTGCGGAAAATTCGTCTCGCCCGCCAACGCGACAGCCACCTGCAAATCTGTCTTGCGCGCGTCCTTGACCGTCCCCTCGTTGATCATCTTCTGGTACGCGATGACCGTCCGCTCGTCCACGTCGGCGTAGGCGTACACGGGATCGACGCTCACGATGTTGGTCAGCACGGTGGTGTCGCTCGACACCAGGTTGCCCACCGTCACCTGCTCCCGGCTGACGCGCCCGTCAATCGGCGCGCTGATCTTGGTAAAATCGAGGTTGAGCTTGGCGGCATCGACGGCGGCCTGCGCGGTCGAGGTCTGCGCCTCGCCCTGGTTCTTGCTGGTGGCGGATTGGTCGAACTCCTCTTTGGAGGTGACCTTGGTCGCCTGCAGCGTTTGCGCGCGCCCGAAATTACGGTTCGCCAGATCCTGCTGCGCCTGCGCCTGCTTGAGCTGGCCCTGGGCCTGCCCCAACGCGGCCTCGTAGGGCCGGGGATCGATGACGAACAGCGGATCGCCCTTCTTGACCAACATGCCGTCCTTGAAGCCGATCTCGTTGATGTAGCCGCTCACGCGCGGGCGGACATCGACGTTTTCGACGGCGGCGAGCCGACCCGTGTATTCCGAGTGTTCGACGACTCTCTTCGCCACCGGCTTGGCCACCGTCACCGTCGGCGGAGGCGGCGCGGGTGGGGCGGCTTTTTGCTTACATCCGGTCAATAGCGCCAGGACGCCGGAGCCGGACACGACGAGAAGAAAAGAATGGATGCGCATAGACGGTGCCGCAAACGGCGCCAAGACGTTCGCCGCATTTTTGCGGGAATCAACTGCCGTACTTTCAGGACGTTGTGATCAACCACCTTCGCTGCCTCCCCTTTTGTCCCTTGGCATGTTCGCGCCTTTGCGTGCGGCGTTCTCCCCGTCCTCGAAAAAACGTTGCGCCCTTTCCTCCCACGATAAAAACTCTCTTCATGCCGCCGCGCCTCTCCTTCGTCGCCCTGCTCGCCACGCTTACGTTCGCACTCCCCTCCCTCACCCTCGCCTCCGACCCCGTTCAACCTGTCGCCGACTCCCTCCGCCTCTCCAACTACGTCCGCCCCTTCGTCGGCACCCAGGGCGAGGGCAACACCTTCCCCGGCCCCTCCGCGCCGTTTGGCATGATCCAGCTCAGCCCGGACACCGACACGAAAAACTGGGACACCGACTCCGGCTACGAATACACCGACCCGACCATCCAGGGCTTCAGCCTGACTCATCTCAGTGGCACCGGCTGCCCGGACCTCGGCGATTTCCTTTTCGTGCCGCAGGTCGGCAAACCCGCGTTCGTTCCCGGCGAAAAGGATAAACCCAACGAAGGGTACCAATCCACATTTTCTCACGCGGACGAATCCGCCGCCGTCGGCTATTATGGCGTGAAGCTGCAAAAATCCGGTGTCGCCACGGAACTCACCGCTGGCGAACGCGCGGGCATGTTGCGGTTCACTTTTCCCGCGAGCGACGCGGCATCTGTTCTCATCGACTTGAACCACGTCATCGACGGCAAACGCTGGCACGTTGCGCAGTCGCGCGTGCGAATCGAAGACGCTTCGACGGTCACCGGCTTTCATCTGGTCAACGGCTGGGCCAGGGAACGCTACCTCTACTTTGCCGCGCGCTTTTCGCGTCCGTTCGACGACGCGCAGATCGTCAAGGACGGCGAACCCGTGCTCTACCAGAGCTACGTCAACTACCGCTTCCGCAGCCGCCGCGAGGCGGTTGGCGTCGATCTGAAATTTCTCGCCAAATACCAGACGCGCGCGGACGAATCCATCCAAGTCAAGGTTGCCGTCAGCGCCGTCAGCGCGGCCAACGCGTTGGAAAACTTGGACCATGAAATCCCCGGCTGGAATTTTGAACAGGTCCGGGACACGACCCGGGCTCGCTGGGACACCGAACTGGCCCGCTTTCAATGCGAGGGAACGCCCACCCAAAAGGAAACCTGGTACACCTCGCTCTACCACGCCTTTCTGACGCCCAATCTCTACCAGGACACGAATGGGCAATATCGCGGCTTCGACCAGAACATTCATCAGGCTTCCGCCAACACCCACTACACGGTCTTCTCGCTCTGGGACACCTTCCGCGCCGAGCACCCGCTCCTCTCGCTGCTCCAAGCCCCGCGCGACGCCGACATGATCAACTCCCTGCTCGCGCACTACGACGCCAGCGCCGACCACCTCCTGCCCATGTGGGAACTCCAGGGCAACGAGACGTGGTGCATGATCGGCTACCACGCGGCGCCCGTCATCGCTGACGGTTTCCTCAACGGCGTCAAAGGCTTCGACGCCGAACGCGCTTACGAGGCCGTCAAAACCACCGCCATGAATCCGCATTACGACGGCCTCGCATCTTACCGTAAATTAGGTTGGGTGCCGTGCGACGTGGAGGACGAATCCCTCTCCAAGACGCTCGAATACGCCTACGACGATTACGCCATCGCGCGGATGGCCAAGGCGCTCGGCAAACAGGCGGATTACGAGCTTTTCACGCGACGCGCGGCCAGTTACAAAAACCTCTTCGACCCATCAACGGGCTGGATGCGCCCCAGGGATTCTAAAGGCGAGTGGCGTCCCGGCTTCGACCCGCACCTCTTCGGTGGCGGCGTCGACTGGCTGGGCACGACGGAAATCAGCCGCGCGCAGTATGCGTGGGTCAAGCCAGCGGACGTGCCGACCGTCGCCACCCTGGTTGCCACCGGCATCCTCTTCAGCGGCGCGAAAAACCTCGCCGATGTCACCGAGGCGACCAGTTCGCAGTATTCGTGGTTCGTGCCGCAGGACGTGCCGGGCCTGATCTCGCTCATGAGCGGTCAGGAAAAATTCGTCGAAAAACTCGACTCCCTTTTCGACGCGAAACAGTCCGAGAAGTTCACGCGCGAACTTTCCGCCAATGACCTGCGCGGCTGCATCGGCGAATACTGGCACGGCAACGAGCCGAGCCACCACGTCATCTATCTCTACTGCTACGCGGGCCAACCGTGGAAAGCGGCGGAGCGGCTGCATCAGGTGGTCACGACGCAATATGGCAACGGCCCGGGGTCGTTGTGCGGCAACGACGACTGCGGCCAGATGTCGGCGTGGTATCTGTTCACCTGCCTGGGCTTCTATCCGGTGTGTCCCGCGAGCGGGTATTACGTCATCGGTGCTCCGCAGGTCCCCTCGGCGACGATGCACCTCTCCAACGGCCAGACCTTAACGATGACGGCCACGAACCTCTCTGACGTGAACATCTACGTGCAATCAGTCAACGTGAACGGCAAGGACTGGAACTCCCCGTTCCTGCCGAACCGTGAGGTGCAAAACGGCGGCAGTATCGCTTTCGTTATGGGACCGCAGCCCAACAAAACCTGGGGCACGCAGGCCACGCCCCCCCAGTAAGGTAGGGAGGCACCTCCGGGGCCTTCCCTGACTCGCGCCGCAAGCGCATCTGCATCTCCTCCGCTGCCCATTCCTGCCAACCCTTTGTTCCTCTCCCCCAGAAAATCTCCGTAGCGCCAAACTGGACCCGCGTGTCCCGCCCCGTTATCATCCTCCCCTCATGAAAAGGCGCGCTCCCGCTCCCATCTCGGTGCGCACGGGGAACCTCGAATTTCTCAAGGTCAACTCCGTGGCCTGGGACTGGCGCGACACTTACCACTGGCTCCTGAGCCTGAACTGGCCGCGTTTCTCGGCTCTCCTCTTGGGTCTCTATCTGGGCATCAACTTCCTGTTCGCCGCTCTGTACTGCGCCGCGCCCGGCGGCATCGCGGAAATGCGTCCCGGCTCTTTCGCGGACGCCTTCTTTTTCAGCGTGGAAACCCTGGCCACCGTCGGTTACGGCCACTTCTACCCGGTGACGCCCGCCGGTCACCTCATCGCCACGGCGGAGATCGTGGTGGGCATGTTCGGCATGGCGGTCGTCACGGGCCTGATCTTCGTGCGCTTTTCTCGCCCCACGGCGAACCTCCTCTTCTCAAACTGCTTGGTGATCTCCAACTTCGACGGTATCCCGACGTTGATGATGCGCGTAGCCAACCAGCGTCACCGCGCCATGGTCGAGACGCAATTCCGGATGATGCTGATCCTCACCCAAATCACGCAGGAGGGCGACGAGGTGGCCCGCTTCCACGAACTGCGTTTGCAAGTCAGCGGGGTCATCGTCTTCCCGGCGGCATTGACGATCCGCCACGTCATCGACGAGCAAAGCCCGCTCCACGGCCTGACGGTGGCGGACCTGGAGCACGAAAGCGCGCGCTTCATGACCTCGGTGGCCTGCGTGGACACGGTGGTCCCGGCGGCGGTGCACAGCCACCGGAACTATAATTGGCGTGACGTGCGTTTCGGACAAAAGTTCGTGGAGATCTACACCGAGGCTCCCGGCACAAACCGTTGGACCGTGGACTACGGCAAACTCCACGACACGGAAGCGGCGGGTTAGGACGGAGGTGGATGGCGACCTCCGGGCGCCATGGCAAATCAATGCAGCGGAGCTGCCTGTCTGGTATCCTGAGCAAGCGCGTCAACGCGGCGAAGGACCCTCCGCCGCCAGAGGCACCGTGGCCAACGCGGCAGAGCCTAACTCAAAGCTTGTCCCCTCGAAGCGGCAGATCTAGAAAGAGCTTTCCGGCGCGTCGATCAAATCACCAGCTTGGAGCACGGGAACGTCCGCTGGATGGGAACGCCATCTTTTGGTGTTGAAGACGGTCACCTTGTTGGCGCGAGTCAACCGGACCATTCCATGACTCCAGGTAAAAAGGGACTCGTCGCCAGCGGCCGCGGCGTCCAGCAGGGTCATCCCCTCTCTGTACGGGACCTCCTTGCTCCCCACGCGTACCGTGGCAACCTTTTGCCCCGCCCCAATCGCCGCCAAGCCGAACGCGTACTCGAACGCCGCCTCCTTCAGCCGGTCGTACCGCCCCGATGCCCCGCCGTGGCCCGCTTCCAGATTCACCTTGAGCATCAGCGGATTCCCGTCCGTCTTGAGCGTGCGCAGCTTGGCCGCGTACTTGGTCGGCTCCCAGTACGGCACCTGGCTGTCGTTCAATGAAGTCATCAACAAAATCGTCGGATAGTCGGCCTTCCGCAGGTTGTCATAAGGGCTGTAACTCTTGATGTAGTCGTACTCGTCCTTCTTGTTGGGATTACCCCACTCGATGTACTCCTCCGTCGTCAGCGGCAGCGTGGCGTCGCTCATGGTGTTGAGCACGTCCACGAACGGCACGCCGAGCAACGCCGCCCGGCACAGGTCGGGCCGCAGGTTCAGCGTCGCGCCGACCAACAACCCGCCCGCGCTGCGCCCCTCGATGGCCAGCCGCTCGCGTGCCGCGTACTTGTTGGCAACGAGGTAATCCGCGCACGCCACGAAGTCCGTGAACGTGTTCTTTTTGGTCAGCATGCGCGCGCCCTCGTGCCACGCCTCGCCCATCTCGCCGCCGCCCCGGATGTGCGCGATGGCGTACACCACGCCCCGGTCCAGCAGCGACACGCGCGCACTCGAAAACGACGCGTCGATGCTGATCCCGTAAGAGCCGTAGCCGTAGAGCCAACCCGCTGCCTGGCCGTCCAGCGCCACGTCGCGCCGCCGCACGATGTCCAGCGGCACCTTCGTGCCGTCCGCCGCCGCGACCTCTTTGCGCTCGACCACGTACTTCGCCGGGTCGTACCCGCCCAGCACCTCCTCCTGTTTGATCAGCTTGCGCTCGCCCGTGGCCACCCGGTATTCAAAGACGCTCGGCGGCGTGACCGGCGATTGGTACGCGAACCGGAACTGCTCCGACGCGTACTCCGGGTTGTGTTCGCTGCTGGCCTCGTAGGCGGCCTCGGGCAGCGGGATGCGCTCGGATTTCTTGCCCTCGAAATCCATCACCCGGAAATGCGGCAACCCATTCTCGCGCTCCTCGATCACCGCGAACTTGGCGAACGGCTCGAAACTCTCCACCTTGATCCCGGGCCGCGCCGGGATGAAATCATTCCAATAGTCCCGTCCCAGCGTGGCCAGCGGGGCCGTCACGACGCGGAACTCCTTTGCGCCGTCGTTGGTCGTCAGGTAGAGCACGCCCTCGCGGTGCTCGACGTAATACTTGATCTCGTCGCGCCGCGCTTCGATCAGCGCCAGCGGCTCGTTTGGCGTCGCGGCGGACACGATTCGGAACTCTGTGGTCCGCGAACTCTCGCTCCCGGCGACGATGTACTTGCCGTCGTGCGTGCGCCCCACGCCGACGCGAAAAAGCTCGTCCTTGTCCTCGTACACCAGCACGGGTTTCTCCTCGCCCAGCGTGTAGCGCCAGACCTGGTGCGGGCGCTTGGAGTCGTCCTCGACGCTGTAAAAGATCGTGGACCCGTCGGCGGTCCACGCCACGTCGTCCACCTTGCCGATGGGTGTCTTGATTTCCGCGCCCGTGGCGAGGTTGAGCAGGTGGAAATCGTAGTCCCGGTGCCCATCCGTGTCGGTGGAATAGGCGAGCATTGCGTTGTCGTCACTATATTCGAACGCCCCCAGCGCCATGAACGGTTTGCCCTCGGCCATTTTGTTCACGTCGAGGATGACCTCTTCCGGCGCGTCGAGCGTGCCCTGCTTGCGGCACAGGACGCGGTATTGCTTGCCCTCCTCGGTGCGCTGATACAGCCAATACCCCCGTTGCAGGTAAGGCGCGGAAACGTCCGTCTGCTTGATCCGCCCGAGCATCTCGGTGTAGAGCGCCTCTTCCAGCGGCTTGGCCGGGGCCATCACCGCCGCCGTGTAGGCGTTCTCGGCCTTGAGGTAGTCCAGCACGGCGGGCGTCCCCTTCTCGCGCAGCCAGAAATATGGGTCCTCGATCTTGTCGCCGTGCAGCCCGACGGTCTTGGGCCGCGCCTCGGCCACGGGCGGCTGGGCGGCGTCGGCATGGAGGGAGAGCGGGCTATCGGCGGCGGCAACGGGAGAAATCATCAGGCAGGAAAGGAGCAAGGGACGCCACGGAAACGGTTGCATGGAAATGGGGATAGTGACCGGAACGATTTGAATTAAACAATTCATCGCACGGATTTCGTTTTGCGCATCTACGCCTGCGACGGTTGCGACGCCTGCGACGTGTTTTATCGATTTTCCGCATTTTTCGCGCTCCGGCCACCGCACTTTTGCGCAGTCCAGCGCTATTCCGCGCCAACCCACCGCAATTCCGCGACAATCCATCGCAAGTCGCCGTTAGCGGTTTCCGCCCGCCGCCGGTAGGCTCGCCACCATGAACCTGTTCGTCCGCCGCAATCTCCCCGGCTCCCTTACTGCCTGTTGCGTCCTCGCGGGCACCCTCCTTTCGACCGCCCCGCCCGCCCGCGCCGCCGAGGACACCGGCGACGGCACCGCCCAGATCAAGAGCTATCTCATGGGCAAGCTGGGACGCATGGACAAGGCCGCCCACGACTACGTCTCCAACGCTAACGCCTACCAAGCCGTGCTCGACGCCAGCGGCGGCGACTACGACCGCGCTGCCGCCGAGCACGGCCCCGAAATGCTCACCCTCGTCCGCAAGATGCAGGACAACTTCAAGATCTTCCACAACGAGGGTTACGAGCAGGTCGAAGGCATCACGGCGGGCACCAAGATCATGGTCGATTTCGACACGTACCTCGACGCTGGCGTGCCCAAGTCCGAAGCCTCGACCGACTCGCCCGCCGCGCCGCTCGTGCTCAAGTCCCGCCAGGGCAAGCTCCTCAGCGACCGCGAGGGCAACCTGTTCCACTACATTATCGAGCCGACCCTCTGGGGCACGAAAGAAGCCTTCGTCTACCGCCTGAAGGGCGACGCCGCCGCGAAGCTCAAACCCGTCACCGTCCTGCCCCGCACGGACGTTTGCACGGCGAGCGCCGACGAGTGCGCGCGCAAGCTCGACGAACTGGTCGGCATCGCCACCCGCTGGCAGCCCACGCTCGATGAATGCGTCGGCGCGCTCGTCTGGATGACGCCCACGCTCAACGGCTATTTCGACGATTGGCGCGACTCGCGCTACAACCCGCAGGCCTCGCTGGGCCGCTATGTCGCGGAGAGCCGCGTGCTCGACATGCGCGGCATCATGTCCAGCCTCAAAGTGATCTGCGACGCCATCCTCCCACAGGTCCAGGGCAAGGACCCGGCCCTGGCAGCGCGGCTCAAGAGCGAGTACGCCGACATCATCTCCTTCATCGACCGCGTGGACGCCCGCGAGCGCACCAGCGGCGGCAAGATGACCGCCGCGCAGATCGAGGAGCTCGCCTACCAGGCCAAGCGCCTCACCGACCAGCTCACGCCGCACCTCAAGCAAATGGCCAAGACGCTCGACCTGCGCCTGCCGCCGAAACCGACCCTCGTCTAAGTTGCTGCGTTCGCCCGCCGCGCGTCATGAAACTCATCCATCTAGCGGCGCTAATTTGCGCCGCCACCCTCCCGGTTTGTTTCCCGGCGACGACCGTCCACGCTCAGGACAGTGCAACCGACGCCGTCCATCAGGTCGAACAATCCCTCGACGACGCCGCGCTCGACCTCGAAGGCAACGCCCTCCCGCCCGAGGCCGCCGCCCGGATGGCGCACCTGCTCGACCCGCTGCGCCCGGTCGTCCACGACCCCGCCGCCCTGGCGCTGCTCGACGCCGACCCAGCGCTGCCGCCCGCCGGGCAGGTCGGCGCGGCCCGCGCGCGTCTCCAACACGTCGCCGCGCTGGAAATGCTGCGCAGCCAGCGCGAGGGCCGGGCCGACGCCGTCCGCGAATGGCGCACGCTCGTCACCCTGCCCCGCTACGCCGAAGGCACCGAGAACGCCCTCCTGCTGCAAACCGTTAACGGCGACCAACTCCGCCAACAGGCCGTCACCAAGGCGCTCGCGCGCGAGTACGTGAGTTGGCAATCGACGCGCGCCCGCCAGACGCTTGACTACATGCGCGAAGGCATTGGTCGCGGCGACGCCACGGCCAACTTCGTCGCGCGTTTCGGCGCGGAGGTTTCCAGCCTGGTCGCGTTTCCGCCGCAAATCTTCACCGCCGCCGAGTTGCCCGCCGCCGGAAAGGCCGCCGCCGCCGTGCCCGCGCTGGCTGTGCCGCTCGACACGCCGCAAAACAAGGAAACGCTCGCCTACTGGCGGCAGGAAGTGGAGGCGACGCTGCCCAACCTCCTCACGGAATCCGACGTGGCGCGGCTCCAGCGCCTGCTCGCGCGTTTCGTCAAACTCGTCCCGAAAGAGTATCAGAACGGCGTCAACGGCGGCAAGATCCTCATCGCGCTGGAATACCGCGAGGCGACGCAGTTCACCCAACAGGCGCAGGCACTGGTCAACGAACTTGGCCCCGTCTGGCAGCGCGACCAACCCGCCGCCTACGCCAAGCGCCACCGCGAACTCGTGGATAAGTTCGAGGGCCTGCGCAAGACCATCGCGCAACTCGCGCCTTCGGCGGTGATCACGGACAAGGCCAAGGACCTCTCCGGCATCCTGGAAGACGACTTTAAGATCAGCGCCCGCCGCACCGGCGATAAGGGCGACGTGGTCGAGGAAACCGC
Source organism: uncultured Chthoniobacterales bacterium (assembly GCA_964242205.1). Taxonomy (GTDB): domain Bacteria; phylum Verrucomicrobiota; class Verrucomicrobiia; order Chthoniobacterales; family SZAS-18; genus CAHJWO01. The sequence continues at coordinate 5,315 of CAXTBX010000071.1, read as the reverse complement.
GCTGGAGGTCCGCGTCGCGCTGACCAATTCACTCGCCGCCGCCAAGGCCGACCAGTGGCAGGAGGCCGAGGACCAACGCCTGGAAGCCTACACCAGCTTTGACACCGAGATCGAGCCGCGCGTGCTGCCGCGCGACCCGAAGTTGGGCCGCCGCGTGGAACGCTCGTTCATCGACGGCGAGCCGCCGGAAGTTCTCGGCATCAAGGCGCTCCTCGACCGCCGCGCGCCGATGGACGAACTCGAACGCGCCTACACGCAAACCATCGAAGGCCTGGACAGCTCCGTCGGTCTGCTCAAGACCGCCGTCTCGCCCGCGACACTGAGCTTCACGGCGTTCACCATCATCGCCCGCGAGGGCATGGAGGCCGTCGTCGTCCTGGCCGCGCTGATGGCCGGTCTGCGCGGCGTCGAGCAAAAGAGCACCCGGCGCGGCATCGCCAACGGCGCGTGGCTGGCGCTCGCCGCGACGGCCCTGACTTTCTGGCTCTCCAAGACGGTCGTGCAATCCCTCGCCCACTACGGTGAGAAGCTGGAAGCCATCGTGTCCGTGCTGGCGGTGGCGATCCTGTTCGTCGTAACGAACTGGGTGTTCCACAAATTCTATTGGGTCGGCTGGAACGCCAAGATCCGCAGCCTGACCAAGTCCGCGCGCGGCGTAGAATCGTCGCACTGGGAGAAATTTGCCCTGCTTGGGGTCGGCTTTCTGACGGTGTACCGCGAGGGCTTCGAGACGGCGCTGTTCATGCAGTCGCTCGTCCTCGAAGGCAACCCTGCGGCGGTGACGACCGGCGCGCTGCTGGGCGTGGTGTTCATCGCGCTGGTCGGCGGGCTGACGTTCACGTTCGGCGTCAAGTTGCCGTACCGGAAATTGCTCGTCGTGACGGGCGTCCTGGTGGTGTCGATCATGGTGAGCTTCCTCGGCTCGACGGTGCGCTTGTTCCAGACCGTGAGTTGGCTGCCGGTTCATCCGGTTCCGGGTCTGCATGTGCCCGCGTGGGCGGGGCTGTGGTTGGGTCTTTACCCGAGCTGGGAGGGCCTGCTCATCCCGCCGTTGTCGCTCATGTACGTGGCCGGGGCGTGGCTGTGGACGAAGTGGTCCGCCGGTCGCCAGGAACCGTCTGCACCGCCGTCCGCGCCGCCCGTCGCGCCGAAGAAACAGGTCAAAACGCTTCGGCCCGAGCCGGTGAGCGTCTGAAACCACGCTCCATGAGTGCCCAGCCCAGGCAAGGGCGTGAGATGGCAACCCCCAGCGCAAGCCGTGGGGACCGGCGGAGCGCATCCAGCAGCCCCGGCAGGAGCGTGAAAAATGGCGCTTCTTGGAGAAATCACCTTTAGCCGTAATGAAGAAAACTAACACCAGAAACCTTTCCTTCCTGCTCGCCGCGCTGTTGTGCGGCCAGACGGGGGCCACCCTCCGCGCCGCGACGAACATTCTCCCCGGTCCCGACCAACTCGCGCCCGGCACCGCCAACCAGGACGCCGCGCCCAGCCCCTTCACGCCGGAGGGTCTGACCGGCGGGCCGGGCTCCATTTTTACACGTGACCAGGCGCTGGGCGATCTCGGCGGCATCCGTGGCGAACTGCGCCAGAAAGGTTTCGCCATCAGCCCGACCTACATCGGCGAGGTCATGGGCAACCCGACCGGCGGGATCGAACAGGGCATCACCTATGACGGCGTGCTAAACGTACCGCTCGACGTGGACCTTGAACGGGTCACCGGCGGTTTTCTCAAAGACCTCTCCCTGCACACCAACGCGCTGTGGATTCACGGCCAGGGGCTTTCCACGCGCAAGGTGGGCGACTTCTCCAACACCAGCAACATCGCCGGTTACAACACGGTGCGTTTGCAGGAACTCTGGCTCCAACAGGCGTTCTGGGCCAAGCGCATCACGTTGCGCTTCGGCATGTTGGCGGCGGACGCCGAGTTTTTTGCCAGCTCCAACGGCGCGCTGTTTCTCAACGGCACGTTCGGCGCGTTCACGCTGGTCGGAGCCAATTTGCCCGACCCTCCCGTGTATCCGGTAGCGGCACCGGGCGTGCGCCTCGCGGTCGCGCCGGTGTCGTTTCTGCAATTCCAGGTTGGCGTGTTCGGCGGCGACAGCGGCGGCAGCCAGGACCAGAACAACCACGGCACGAACTTCAACCTGCGCAGCCGCGACGGCGCTCTCGTCTTCGCGGAGGCCGCCTACCTGCTCAACCAGTCGCCGGGCGACCGTGGCTTGCAAGGTACGTACAAGCTCGGCAGCTTCGTCCACACGGGCAGCGCCAATTTTCCGACGTTCGAGTCGCAGACGCGCGAGGCTCTCGGCGTCGGCACACTCAAGAATCGCGGCACGAACTACGGGATTTACGCGGTGCTCGACCAGGACCTCATCAAAAGCGGCGGGCGCACGGTCAGCAGCTTCCTGCGGATCGGCGGCGCGCCGGACGACGCCAATTTCGTGAACTTCTACGTGGACGGTGGCCTGAACCTGACGGGATTCGTCCCGGGTCGGCAGAACGACGTGGCGGGCGTCGGCGTGGCGTATTCGTCGGTCAGCGACGAGTTCAGCCGCAGCCAGCGTGCCCTGGGCGGGCCGGGTTCGAGCTATGAGACGGTGGTGGAAGTCTCCTACAAAGCGCAGCTTGCGCCGTGGTGGTTCGTGCAGCCGGATTTGCAGTACATCTTCAACCCGAGCGGCGTGGATGGTTCACACGACGCGCTGGTGTTGGGCGTGCGTACGGCGGTGTCGTTTTAACGAAAAGGTCCTGAGGCCTCTCCGAGGGTTGCCCTGATTCCCGCCGCAGGCGCACTCTGGAAGGTGGATGGTGACCTCCGGGCACCATCGCAAAACATTGCCGCGCAGCGGCCCGACCGTCTGGTGGGGACATCCTGAGTCCAGGCAATTTCGCTGCAATGGAAATTCATGGCGCCCGGAGGTCGCCATCCACCTTTGCTCATCTTGATTCCCAAACTCCTGCTCGGGAACGTACTACCTGAGGGGACGCTCCAACTGCCTCCCTCCTACCGTCGCGCGTTCGTCTTTTGCGCCGCCGCCCGTAACTTAGCGTTTCCGTACAACCCCGGACAACACCCGTACGCCTCCCAGAACGCCTTGGAAAAGTGGCTCAGACTGCTGTAGCCCACTTCCACCGCCGCCTCGGTCACGTTGCAACGCCCGGCGCGCAGCAACTGTGCGGCGCGTTCCAACCGTAGCTGCCGCAAATACTGCGGCACGGTGCGGCCCGTGTGCTGCGAAAACGTCCGGCTGAGGTGAAACGCCCCGCACCCGGCCTCAGCCGCGAGCATTTCCAGCGTCGGCGGGTTCGCCAAGTCGCGCGCCAGGATGGCGCACACCTGCTCGATCCGCTCGCGGTTGAGCCGCTTTTGCCGGTCACAGAACAATTCTTCCTTGGGCTGTTCCTCGGGCGCGAAAACCAGTAGCGCCAGCAATTCGAGCACCTTCGATTCGTACCACACCCGCCCCGCCGCACTATGCCCACCGACTGGCGGTTCCGCCAACGCACGCGCGATGGTCTGCACGGGCATGCTCATCGGCTGGACCGTCGCATAAATGCCGCGCTCGGGGGCCTTGCCCTCCAGGAAAGCGCGCACCGGTTTGATTAACGCGCCCGCGTTTGCACCCAGGCGCGCTGCCAAGAACTCGCGCGACATTTCCACCGTGACGAAATGGTGATGCTCGCCGGGCTGCCGGGTGGCGACGAATTTCTCTCCGTCGACGGGCAGGTAGCAAGCGACCGAACGCACGCCGATCACGGTCTCGTCCTTGCCGGCGCGCAGCACACCGCTGCCCTGCAAATTGAGGCAAATCTCCAGGCTGACGGGGTGAAAGCTGCGGCTCCAATCCAGTTCTTTCTCAGAGCGGAACTGATGGAATTCTACGCTAACGCCCTCGCGCGAGAAGCTACCAAAGAGCTGTTTCCACTCGCCCTGGATGTTGCGCCAGACGCCATTTTCAGCGGAAAAAGAAGGATTCTTGGCGCTCATCGGTCACACTGACAGAGCACAAGACATACCCCAGAGCCGCCCGAGGGGCAAACCTAAAGATCACCGCAACAACCAGCGCACGCCCCGCAATACCGCGTAAATCTTCGCCGCCAAGCCCCGCGTGGGACGCCGCAGCAGTGCGTGGCTCGTCTCGGCCAGGATCGTCCCGCCGATCCCGCCCGTCACCACGTCGCCAGGGTAATGCGCACCCAGGTAGATGCGCGAAAAACCCACCATCACCGCCAGCAAGTAAAACGCCGCCGCGCGGCGCGGATAATGCCGCCGCAGCAACGCCGCCCCTGCGAACGCCGCCGCGCTGTGCCCGGATGGAAACGAAAAACTGCTCGGCCTGCGCCCGACCACCGTCGCGCGCACGAGGTCGATGAACGGGCGTTTGCGCCGGAAGAACTTCTTCACTGGCGTTTCCATGACGAACGTCGAGAGCCACAGCGACGGCAGCACGTCGGCCAGCGCCGGAGCACCGCGCCGGGGATCGCGCACCGCCGCCCACAGTAGCCAGATGGCCATCGCGTCGGCGCGCTTCATGGCAATCGTCAGCCCACGCATCGACGCGTTGAGCCAATGGGGGTGCGGCAACTGGTTGATGTCCAGGAAAAGCGACGTGTCGGCAGCCTGGAGCGGCTTGAGTTGCTTGACCAGCGCGCGGCGCAACCGGCGGCGGCTGCCTTCGAGTTCCGGCCTGCCGTCGCCCACGGCGGTGGCGGGGTTAGTCGCCCGCAAGACGCTCTCGTCGAGCGTGCTGCCCTCGGGCGGCATCGCTTTGGCGAGCTGTTCGGCGGCGGTGGTGAAAACGTGTTCGGCGGTACCGGCGGCGGCGGCGTGGGAGATCCGGGCGGCCTGCGCGGCCTGGGCGCTGGCACCGTCCGCAACCGGCGCGAGAACCACGTTCACCGTGCGATTCCCGGCGTGGCGATAGAGGCTTTGGACCAGGGCGTCCGCCTGGGCGTCGGTCTTGATCTCCGCCAACGCTTTTTCGAGGGCGCGTTCGGCGTCGGGGGCAGGAGAGGCGTCCATGCCGGTGTAATCGGTTGTGGAGGGAACGTTTGCCGTCTCGGGTGGATCGTAACCTCCGGGCGCGAGCCACCTTTATGCCACCGCTTCTTCCACTTCCACCACCAGCCGCTCCATGATGTAATTCCGGCGCTCGGGCGTGTTCTTGCCCATGTAGAAATCCAGGATGTGTGGCGTGGCCGACAGGTTTTCCACCTCCACCGGGCTCAACCGCATCTCCGGCCCCACAAACGCCTTGAACTCGCCCGGCGAAATCTCGCCCCTGACCGCCATCGGAACGCCGACGCCGAGGATA
>CAXTBX010000070.1:0-26198 GCA_964242205.1 uncultured Chthoniobacterales bacterium | reverse complement strand
AGGCGGAGCAGGCCGCGCGCGGCGGCGAAGCGGCGGCGGTCGCGCTCGAAGCAGACGCGGCGGGCGCGGGCGGCGGCGTCGGCGTCGAGCGCGGCGGCGAGGGCGGCGATTTGCGCGTCGGCGAGGGCGTCGAGATGCGCGGTCCAGACGTGCGCGGCGGCGGCGGCGAGGTCGAAGGGAGACGGTGGCTGGGGGATCATGGCCGCACGCAAATTGACGTTGGAAGGTCCTTCAGCTTCGCTCAGGATGACAGCGGTTTTTAGCGCACCTTCCGGTGGATATGCACGAACTCCCTATTTTCGACGTGGCGGTGGTCGGCGGCGGCCCGGCAGGACTGCGCGCGGCGGAGGTGCTCGCGGAGCGCGGGCGGCGGGTCGTGCTTTATGAAGGCAAGCCATCGGTCGGGAGGAAGTTTCTCGTCGCAGGCCGGGGTGGGTTGAACCTGACGCACTCCGAGGAATTTGGAAAGTTCGTCGGGAGGTACAGGGACGAGTTGGCGCAGTGGCGGAGTTTGCTGGCGGAGTTCGGTCCGGCGGAGTTGCGGGCGTGGGCGCAAGGTCTGGGTGTGGGGACGTACGTGGGCACGAGCGGAAGGGTCTTTCCAGAAGGGCGGCAGGCGGCGGCCCTGCTGCGGCGGTGGGTGGCGCGGCTGCGGACGCAGGGGGTGGAATTTCGCGTCAACCGGCGGCTGGAAGGGTTGACGCCGGAGGACGGCGGCGGCTGGCGGTTGCGGCTGCGCGACACGCGCGAGGGAACGACGGAGGAACCGGTGTTTCGGGCGGTCGTGCTAGCGCTGGGCGGGGCCTCGTGGCCCAGTACCGGGTCGGACGGGCGGTGGACGGAGTTTCTGCGCGCGCTCGGCGTGCCGGTCGCCGGGTGGCAGGCGGCAAACTGCGGCTACGAGGTTGCCTGGAGGCCAGAACTGCTGGCGGCGGCGGAAGGGCTGCCGCTCAAGAACCTTGCGGTGACGGCGGGTGGACGGACCGTACCTAGTGAGTTACTGATCACCCGGTACGGGCTGGAGGGAGGAGCGTTGTATCAGCTCGGGCGGGAGTTGCGGGGAATGGCGCAGCCGGAATTGCGGATCGACCTGAAACCGGGGGTTGCGGTCGAGCAATTGGCGGCGCGCGCGTCGGAGAGTTGGAAGTTGTCGGCGGCGGCGAGGGCGGTGCTGCGGTGGCACGGTCCGGGGGACGGACAGCCCCGGGAAGTGTTGGCACGGTGGGCGAAGGATCTGCGGCTGGCGCTGCGCGGGCCGCGACCCATCGAAGAGGCGATTTCGTCGGCGGGCGGGGTGCGGTGGCCGGCGCTGGACGAGCGGCTGGGCGTGGTGGGCTGCCCGGGGCTGTTCGTGGCGGGCGAGATGGTCGATTGGGAAGCACCCACGGGCGGGTATCTGTTACAGGGGTGCTTTGCGACCGGGACGCGGGCGGGGCGGGGGGCGGCGGGGGAGGGGTGAGGGCGGAAGGATGAAGGCGGAGAGGGGGGGGGGAAGGTGGATCGTGACCTCCGGGCGCGATGGGTGATGCTCTGCGACGCAGCCGACTGACTGTTCCAGAGGGCGGGCGGGGTGGCTCTATATCACGCCCGGGTAGTGTTTAACCGGGGGTTACTCGGCGCACCAGTTGTAGGGCAGGCGCTCCGCCTGCCAGAGTTGGAGGCGCGTTTTCGCTGCTGGCAGGCGGAGCGCCTGCCCTGCAACCAGACAGTCAGGCAGCTTCGCTGCGATGTTTTGCCATCGCGCCCGGAGGTCGCAATCCACCTGCGCGAGTCAGGGATGGCCTCGGACCCTCTTCCCTACCTTATTTCAAGTGCGGGGCATGGAGGCCCGAGAGGGCGTCGTGCAACGCCACGCTCAGACGCTCGCAGGCCGCCACTGCACGGTCCGCCTCGACGGCGGGCAGGGCGTTCATGTGTTCCGCCAAGAGCGCAGGTTCGTCGAAATCGTCCGTGTGCAGGCGGAAATATTCGCCGCAGCACTCGGGAAGCTGCTGGTAGTGCTCGCGCAGACCCCGGAGCTTACTCTGCGCCGTGTAGGGCTGCTGCGACTCGAACGCGTAGAGCGCGCCGAGGGCGGTGACGCGGTCGGCGAAGAGTTCGCGCGCCGTGTCCACCAACGTGGCCACCTGTGCCGTCTGCGGAGCGGCTTCCACCGGCGTTTCCAGCCCGGCGGCGAAGGTGTTGGCCCACACGTCGGCGTGGCCTTCCTCAACCCCCGCGATGTGCATCTCGCCCACCGCTGCCCAACCTTGGGCCACCGTGCCGATGAACGCGCCGTAATCACGCGCATAATCCTTCAGGGCGGGCACGGGCAAGGTGCCTTCGCTCCAGGCGAGGTAGAACGGATGTTGGAGCAGGCTGTGAGAGGCAACCGCCCCGTCGCAACGGGCGGAGGCGGAGGTCGCGGGTTGGTCGAGGATGGTCATCACCCCGCACCCTGAACGAATCCGGCGTGCCGGTCAATGGTTCTTCGAGCCGTCGAAAATCGCGGGCGCGGCGAGCGTTCCCATCGGCGTGAATTCCCGGCACGGCTTGAAGAATCTTGATGCAAAAAGATGGTGATGCTGGCAGGATGGCCCTCCGCCGCTCGTTCCCTCGACCCCATGCCCAACGAACCGACCGAAGCCCAGTTCGCCGAGGAGGAATTGGCCGACCCCTTGCAGAACGTGCCGGACGCCCGGCGCTCGGAAGACGGTGGCATGGCGCTGGTCAAGGCGGCGGTGGAAAGCGCCAACGACGCCATCATCATCACCGAGGCCACCCTGGACTTGCCCGGGCCGCGTATCGAATACGTCAACGCGGCGTTCACCCGCATGACGGGCTACGGCATCGAGGAAATCGTCGGCCAGACGCCGCGCATCCTTCAAGGGCCGAAGACCGATCCCGGATTGTTGAAGCGGCTACGGGTCGATTTGCAAACGAGCGAGAGTTTTCACGGCGAGACCGTCAACTACCGCAAGGACGGTAGCGAATACATCGTGGAGTGGCGTATCACGCCGCTGCACGACGCGCAGGGCCAGCTCTCCAAATGGGTGGCCATCCAGCGCGACGTGACCGACCGCGTGCGCGCCCAGAACGAGCGGGAGCGCGTGTTCAAGGCCGAACACGCCGCACGGTTGGAGGGCGAGCGCGTCAGCCACCTGAAGGACGAGTTTCTGGCGACACTTTCGCACGAGTTGCGCACGCCGCTCAACGCGATCCTGGGTTGGGCGATGATCCTCAAGGAATCGGAGCCACCGGCTAACCCGAAGGAGCTGGCGCAGGCCGTGGAGGTGATCGAGCGCAACGCGCGCGCACAGGTGCAGCTCATTGAGGATCTGCTGGACATGAGCCGGATCATTTCGGGCAAGGCGCGGCTGGAGATCGAGTCGCTCTCGTTGGCGGAGGTGATCGCCGAAGCGGTGCAGAGCGTACGGCACGCCGCCGACGCTAAGGGCATCGTCATCGCGGAGGCGACCGACCCGTCGGCGCTGCCGGTATTCGGCGACCGGGCGCGGCTGCGGCAGGTGATCTGGAATTTGCTCAGCAACGCGATCAAGTTCACGGCGCGCAACGGGCGTATCGACATCCGCCAGCGGCAGTCGCGCAGCGACGGCGAGGCCGAGATCACCGTGCGCGACAACGGGCAAGGCATCGCGCCGGAGTTTTTGCCGTATATCTTCGACCGGTTCCGGCAGTCGGACAGTTCGGCTTCGCGGCGGCAGGGGGGATTGGGGTTGGGGTTGAGCATCGTCAAACAACTTGTGGAACTGCACGGTGGGACGGTGGACGTGGCTAGCGAGGGATTGGGCCGGGGATCGGCGTTCACGATCCTGCTGCCGGTGGGCGAGGCCCCGGCGAGCGAGCCGCCCGCGACGGTGGCCGTGCAAGGAGGCGAGGAGGCCGGGCGCGGACCGGCGATGGCGGACGCCGACGGCAGCGCGGCGGTGCACGATGGCCGCGCGCGGGACACGGGACTGAAGAAGATCAGCCTGTTGTTGATCGAGGACGAGGCGGACCAACGGCTGTTGCTCAAGCGGGTGTTCGAGGGACAGGGGGCGACCGTGCACCTGGCTGAGGACGCCGGGACGGGGCTGGAGTTGTTGCGCAAGGAGCGTCCGCAGGTGCTCGTGTCGGACATCGGGTTGCCGGGGATGGATGGATACGAGTTTTTGCGGCGCGTGCGGCTGTTGTCGGCAGAGGAAGGCGGGCGCACGCCGGCCATCGCGCTGACGGCGTTCGCGCGGGTGGAGGATCGGCAACGGGCGTTGAAAGCGGGGTTTCAGGCGCACGTCACGAAGCCCGCCGAGGCCGAGGAGTTGATCAACGTGATCGTGAATCTGGCGAGTCTGGTGGGGTGAGGGGGGTGGAGGTGCCGTGGCAATGTGGCGAGATCACGATCAACAAGGTGAAGGGGGAAACACGCGATGCATGCAACGGAACTGCTTTTCCTGGGACTGAACAGCCGGGTAATCGCCCTCAACAAGCGGGATGGACAGGTCGTGTGGGCGGCCGAGTTAACCGGCATCCTGGGGGATAACTTTGTCACCGTGCAGGCCGATGGCCAGAGCGTTTTCGCCTTCACCAAAGGGCGCATCTATTGCCTCGACCTGCGTTCGGGGCGCATCCTCTGGACCAACGAATTGAAGGGCTACGGCTACGGTATCGCCACGATCTGTCTGCCGGGGTTCGGAAGCGCGCCGGACGCGGCGGCGCTCGCCAAGCACCACGCCGACGAAAGCGCAGAGTCCAGCGCCGGTTAATCACCCAAATTTGTCATGCTCCATACCACCGGCTTCACGATTCACGGCCAGCAGACATCCGCGAATTCGGCGTCGTGCGCGAGATCACGGTGCGGTCGCGCTCGGTCGTCGGCAACGTCGGCGCGTCCATTCAGCGACTCTTCGGTGGGAACATCACCATCCTGACGGAGTTATGCGAACAGGCGCGGCAGGAAGCGTTCGAACTGATGTTGAACCACGCCAGGGTGATGGGCGCGAACGCCATCGTCGGAGTGCGCTACGACGCGACGGAGATCATGCAGGGTGTGACGGAGGTGCTGTGCTACGGGACGGCGGTACTGATGGCACCCACGCGGGAGGGTTGAGCGTCACCCGGAGACGGGAGCGGAAGAGGTGGGATTCGAACCCACGGTGAGTTTAACCCCACGTTCGATTTCGAGTCGAGTGCCTTAAACCAAGCTCAGCCACTCTTCCTGTTCATTCGTCAGGTGCCTGCTGATGAATCTTTAAGCCTCGTTTGACTTTCGTACGGTCGATTTATACGACCAACGGAATAAGGAGGTGAAAACTCACGCCAACAAGAACAAATCAAGCGCTGGCTTGGAACGCCAACCAAAGTTCAGCTCCCCAGCAGGCACCGGAATCATCGTTACTATGTCCGCACTTTCGCCGATGGCAAGGAAAAATGGACCAGCTTAAAGACCGCGCTGCCCCCCGTGACCAAAGACCGGATGGTGCCACGGCGTCGCCTGCGTGGCATCGGCGGTTGGCCGACAACGCAGACGTGTCGCACGGCGGACATTCGCGCTCACCTTTGTCCTGGCCGCGTACCTAACCGCAAAATTCAGCCCAACAGTTACCGATGGATGAGCCGGGTCCCCCGAGGAGTGATCAACCGCCGCCAACCAGCCGCCGACCGCCAGCACGGGAGTGGCTGCTGAGAGCCATGCTCGTTTTGGTCGTCGTCAGCTTGGGGTGGCTAGCGTGGCGTGGCGTGCGGCGGCCCGTGCCTCGCGTCGTCAATGGGCCACTGCCGCAAGCAGCCTACCTGTGGCAAAGGCGATGGACTGCCCCCGTGCGTGCAGCCGTGCGGGGAGCTACCGCCCAGGACAGCGCGTTTGCTGAATTGCTCGTCTTTGGAGCAGAGATCATGGCGACGGACTCGGGGACGCCGGAGGTTAGCGTCAACCCGGTCGCCGAACTCGACTGGAGCCTGTTGGCAAGCACGCGACGGCCCGTGGGCGTCGTCGTGCGGGTGCGCGGGGTACGGGGAGCGGTCGAACCGAAGGGCAAGGTGTTCGAGGCGTTGCAGGGGACGCTGGGTAGCCTGCGCAGCCAGGCCACCCGTGCCGGGATCAAGTTGGAGGAAGTACAGGTGGATTTCGATTGCCCCACGTCTCGACTGCGAGGATTCGCCGACTTGCTCACCGCTCTGCGGCGCATTCTCCCTGGCGAGCGGTGGACGTTTACCGCCTTGCCAGCGTGGTTGCGTTCGCGCGACTTTTCCGTGCTGGCCCGGGCGGCAGACGGGTACGTGCTCCAGGTGCATTCCTTCGAAACCGGGGGAGCCGCCGAGCGCCGCCCGCCCACGACCCTCTGTGATCCTGTTCGAGCGCGCCAAGCGGTGGAACGAGCCGCGCGGCTGGGAATGCCTTTTCGGGTGGCACTGCCAACTTACAGCTATCGGCTGGTGCTCGACGCTCAGGGCGGCCTGATCGCTGCCGCCGCGGAGGGTGCGCCACTCGAACAAGCGCAGCCTCCGCCGGGGGGTGGCGTTCGACGGTTGGAAGCCGAGCCCAAGGCACTCGCGGCCCTCATTACCGGTTGGAAAGCAGAGCGTCCTGCCAGCTTGCAGGGGGTGGTGTGGTACCGGCTGCCCGTGCCGGATTCTGACCGACTCAACTGGCCACCGCCCACGTTGGCCGCCGTGATGGCAGGCCGCGAGCCGCAGGTTCGCCTGACGTTTGCACTGGCACCATCCCAAGAAACCGCCGACCCGGGGGCGGGGGAATCGAGCCTGCGGGAACTGCGTCTGCACAACACCGGGGAAGCCGCCGTGCCCGTGCCCGGTGCCGTGCGGGTGCGCTGTCCCACGCCACCCCTCGCCGTCGAGGGAGTGGGGGCTTACGAAATCGCCGCCAACCAACCGGCGGCGGACGGTGCGCGGACGATCCTCTGGCAACGGCGCGCGGGCAGCGCGGAACGCCGTCTTGCTCCGGGCGCGACCCTGGTTTGCGGCTGGCTGCGGCTGCCGCAGAAAACGGACGGCGAACCCAGTGTCGTCTTGCCTTCCGGCGTCGGGCGATGAAGAATGGAAGGCTCCTTCCTCCCATGCATTCCCGTTTCCTGCGCGTGGCCTCGTGCAAATCCTCCCGGGTGAGTTTGTTGGCGGTCGGTCTAGGTACGGTCGCCACCGGGTTACTGGCCTGCGGGCCCTTTTTGCCAGAGCAGATCCTGCTCGGACGACGCGTGGTCCTGCGCACGCCGGTCGGGGAGTTCGGGCGGGAGGTAGCAGCTTTAGAGGGCCCGAACGACGCCGCTCCCGCCCTGCCGCCCGGCGTTGAGCGGGCCGTGCAACCGAGCCAGGCCAGGAAGGACTGGGAGGACGACTCGGAAGAAGAACGCCCGGCCAGCCAGCTTGACGTCGAGACCAGGGAACTGGACGAGGTGCTCGGACGGCGTGGCCTGTCGGAGGACGAACGGAAGCCGCTGCTTGATCAGTACAAGACCTGCCGGGCGGCGGTGGAAACGCGCGCGCCGAGCAATCGCGACGGAGACGCCGACACCGCGGCATCGTTCCACGAGCAGGCCAATCGAGCCCGCAATGCGGCGGCGGCAGATCCTGCCACGCCAGCCGCCAGCCCCGCACGGCAGACGGTCCCCGCGTCCCTGGGGTCGGCCTTGCCCGCCGAGTGGGTGGATTACCTCCAGGGGGCCGACTGCTTCAATGAGGGCGACCTGAACGGAGCACGGCAAGCCTGGGAGCGTTTGCTCGCACGTCCACAGGCCGAACGGCTGGACCGCTCCACCTGGGCGGCGTTCATGCTGGCGCGCATGCTCGAAGGCGGCGGGTCTCCCGGCGAGGCCGCCGCGCGTTACCAACGAGTGCGCGAACTGCGCGCTGCCGGCTGCCGCGACACCCTGAACCTCGCCGCCGCCAGCCTCGGCTGGGAAGCGCGGCTGGCGCTCGAAAACAAAGATTTCTCCGCCGCCGCCCGGCTTTACTACCTGCAGGCGCGGGCTGGTACGCTCGATGGCGATTCGCTGGGCATCGTCGCCAACGCCGCCTTGGGCAAGGAAGGCGATGAAACGATGCTCGCTTCGGCCCGAGACCCCTTTCTGCGGCGGTTGATTACCCTTTATCTGGCCTGCTCACGCGAATTTTCCGATCCGCCGGAGGATCCACCTGCGGAGGCAGCCGCGACGCCAGCGCCCACGCCGGACGCCGCCCCGGCGCAAACTCCCGCTGCCCAAACCGCCGACGGCTCGACCCGCGCGCGATCCAGCAAAGATTGGCTCGGCGCGCTCAAAAGCGCCGGAGTGGACAACGTCCACGAGGCGGCTACCATCGCCTGGGCGGCCTACCAGCAGGGAGATTACGCCCAGGCTGCGGAATGGCTCAAGCTCGCTCCCGCCGACGAGCCGCTGGCGCGGTGGCTGCGCGCCAAGCTCGCGTTGCGCGCGGGCAAAACCGACGAGGCCGCCCGGGAATTCGCCCAGGCCGTGCGCGCTTTCCCCGCTGATCCGGCGACCGGCAACGAAATCGACCCGGCGACCTGGCGGGCGGGCGATGGACGCCGTTTTCGCTCGCAGCAGTTTCAGATGGATCTGGGCATCGTGCAGCTTTCGCGCGGAGACTGCACGCAGGCCCTGGCCTCGCTGCTGCGCAGCGGTTTCTGGACCGATGCGGCGTACGTCGCCGAGCAGGTGCTCACCGTGCCGGAACTGGGTCGCTACGTGCGCGACAACTATCCGACGGCTCCCGCCCCCCTGAAGACCAGGTCTGGGAAATCGGCGGATGAAGTGTCGGGCAACGCGCAGGAAAATGCGCAGGCCGCTCTGGCGGATGGCATCAACGCGCGGTCCTCCGCCGACCCGACGGCATTCGCCCTCCGGTACCTGCTGGCGCGGCGGCTGACCCGCGTCGGTCGCTACGCCGAGGCGCGGGGCTACTATCCCGCCGTGCTCCTGCCCAAGTTTGATGAATACGTGGCCGCGCGCAAACTTGGCGAAATGACCACGGCACCCAAGGCCAAGCGTGCCGACGCCTACTGGCAGGCCGCCAAAGTCGAACGCTGGCTTGGCATGGAGCTTTTCGGCACGGAGGCTGATCCAGACTGGTTCGTCGAGGAGGGGGCTTTCCAACGGGACTCTTACCGGGACGCCCGCGTTGAGCATGCTGCCACCCCACCGGCTGGCGAGCAGCCAACCCCTTCTCCCCCCTACGTGCCACCGGTCGGCACCGCGGAAAAGCGGCGACTGGCCAAGGTAGAGACCCAGCCGTTCGAACGCTATCACTACCGTTACCGTGCGGCGGACCTGGCGTGGAAAGCCGCCGCGCTCATGCCAGACCAGCAGGAAGATACCGCCAAGGTGCTGGCCGCGGGTGGCCGGTGGCTGGAAAGCGTGGACGCCACCAAAGCGGCGGATCGTTTCTACATCGCCGTTTTGCGGCGTTGCGGCAAGACGGACATCGGGCGGGAAGCCGACAAAAGCGGCAAGCTGCCGGACATCTCCGGCGAAAATCCGTGACGGTGGGCGGAGCACGACACCGAGGAAGCGCGCGTGACAGGGGCTGACTACGCAATGCCGAGGATGTTTTGCGGTGTAACGAGTCGGGAATGACGAATGACGAATGACGAATGACGAATGACGAAGGCGGAAGGATGCGCAGACGGCGGCCGGCTGCCTCTGGCTGCGTCATTCGTCATGCACACACCGAGATATTTGTTCGTTGATAACCGGGACCGGGGCCGTCCGGGCTCTTGCGCCGACGGAAAGGTGCCCGCAGACCGCCCAGCGTTTTTTGTTGACGCCGCCGGGTGGAAAAGGCTTACGCTGCCACTCTTTAGCAAGTCTAGCGCGGCGAGCCAGCCGGTCCCTCTTCTAGCCACCGCTCCTCAAGCCCACACGTCGCATGTCCTACCAGTTCAACTTCGGTGCCTTGACCGTCGCCGGGGCCACCCCCGCGCCCCGCAAGGGCAAAAAATTCCGCCTCGCCGTGCTCGGCGATTTCTCCGCCCGCGCCAACCGTGGCGAACTCGGAGCGGCCGACGCCGTCGCCGCCCGCAAACCCCTTTCCGCCGAGGCCGATAATCTCGACGACCTGCTCGAACGCCTGTCGCCCAAGGTCAAGCTCGACCTGCCCGGCTCCGGCCCCGTGGAGCTGGAATTCACGTCGATGCAGGATTTCCATCCCGACGCGCTTTACGAGAAGCTGGAAATCTTCTCCCAACTCTCCAGCCTGCGCTCGCGCCTGAAAACCACCTCCACCTTCGCCAAGGCCGCGCAGGAGATGCGCGCCATCGGCCTCGGCCCCGCGCCCGCCCGGCGCATGCGCCCGACCCGCGCTCGCGGCTCGGTGATCGCCACCGACGCCAAGCTCAGCGATTTTGCCCGTTTTCTGGGTCAGTCCACCGTGGACGAGGCCGCCGCCGAGGCCTTGGACGCCAAGGGTTCGCTCCACGGGTTCCTGCGCGGGATCGTCGCGCCGCACGTCTCGGCCACCAAGGACCCGCAGCAGGGCCCGATGGTCAAGGCGGCGGACGAGGCCATCGGGGCGATGATGCGCGAGGTGCTGCATCACCCGGACTTCCAGACGCTCGAAAGCCTGTGGCGCACGCTCGCCTTCCTGGCGACCCGCCTGGAGACGGACGAAACGCTCCAGGTCGTGCTGCTGGACATGTCCGCCGAGGAATTCGCCGCCGACCTGAGCGCTGCCGACGACCTGCGCAATACGGCGCTCTACCGGCTGCTCGTCGAAGATCCGTCGGAAGACCCGCGCGCGGGCCTGTTCTCGGCCATCGTCGGCTGCTATGTCTTTGAACAAACCCCACCGCACGCCGACCTGCTCGCGCGCATGGCCAAGCTGGCCGTCGCCGCGCAAGCCCCGTTCATCGCCTCCGTGCCCGCCGGGACGCTCGACACTAAGCCGGAAGACCTCCACCCGCTGACGCGCGACGCCTGGGACGCCCTGCGCGCGCTGCCCGAGGCCGGTTACCTCGCGCTCGGGCTGCCGCGCTTCATGCTGCGCCTGCCTTACGGACAGGGCACCGAACCCATCGACGCGTTCAATTTCGAGGAGTTCACGCCGCAGGGCGGGATGCGTACGTTCCTGTGGGCCAACCCGGCGGCGGTGGTGGGGCTGCTGTTGGCGGAGACGTTCCGCAAGCAGGGCGACGCGATGCGCCTGGGCTCCATCGCGGGCATCGGCGAGTTGCCTTACTATTGCTACGAGGACGCCGACGGCGACCAGACCGCGCTGCCCTGCACGGAGCGGTACATCACCGAGCGGACGATGACGAGCATCGCCGGACAGGGATTTTTGCCGCTGCTGGCGGTCAAGAACGCGCCGGAGGTGCGCGTGGGACTGTTCCGCGCGGTGAGCGGCGGGTTGCTGGGCGGCTGGTGGGCAGGTGCGCCGCCCGCGCTGTCGGCCCCGGCGCAACCGGTGGCCGCCGACGCCGAGCCGATGGGCGAAGCCGTCGCGGACGTTGACGCCAGCGCGGAACCGGTCGTCGCCGACGCGCCGCCGGAGGAAGCCGCGCCCGCCGAGGCCACGGCAGAGGAAGCGCCCGCGAGCGACCCCGAACTCGACGCGTTACTCGCCTCGCTCTCCACCCCGGCGGAGGAACCAGCTCCCGCCGCGGCTAGCGAGGAGGAGATTGATCCAGAACTCGCCAAATTGCTGGCGGAATTGGGTTAGCAGCGCGGCGCACCTTTTACGATTCGAGAACGAGCCGGGTGGGTGGTCTCCACGCGGTTTTGTCATCCTCAGAAGACCGGCCGATTGAAAAAGAAAGAGCGACGAACATGTCAGATTACAAATTGAAGGATACTGCTTCCAAATTGGGAGCCAAATCCCAGAAGTTCACCTTTCTCAAAGGTTCGAAGGGTACCGAAGTCGTGATCAGCCCAGCCGACCCCACGCACGAGGTGTTGGAATCCGTCACCAAGAGGATCGGGCCAAACCACGCGGAAACCAAGGGGAGGTGTTACAAGGACGAGGCGGGGGTCATTGTTTTCGCGGCCAAGGACCTTTCCAAGGAGGGGTTGATCCGGGAGACGTTCAGGAAGGCCTCGGTGTCGAGCAAGCTAATCTTCCGTGCGCCGAAGCCCGAGGAGGAACAGTTGGATGCGAGCGACAGCAGCGAGGGGTCGTCTTCCGGCGACCAACCGAAACCGGTGACGACCAATGCGCCGGTGTTGCCCGTTCCCAACCGTCCGCCGCCGCAGCCGCCGACGCGCACAACCCCGCTGGCACCGGGCAACACAGGCAACACGTCGGGCGAATCCGCCAGCGCGGCGCTCCAGCGGCGGGGGGGACTCGTCACGCCCCCGACCGGGCAGCGACCCCCGCAGCCGACGGGCAACCCCGGAGGGCCGCCGCCGACCACCGCGCAGCGACCGGCCACGAACACGCCGCCCCAACCTCCGCCGCGCTCGACTCAGCCGATCCAACCCACAGCCCAGCCGCCGTCCGGGAGCGCGGTCCGACCGAGCCAACCGGCCACGAACCCGTCCGCCAGCGCGGCCCTGCGCCAGCGGGGCGGCCTCGTCACGCCGCCGACCAACCCTGGAGCCGCCACCGGTGCCGCCACGACCGCCACACCGCCGCGCGCCACCGGGAACACCCAAGCCACGACCAATCCCACGCCCGCGCGCACCTTGCCGTCCGCCGGCAAGGTGGAGATCGGGGGTAAATTCCCGAAGGCCAAGATGGATCAGATCAAGGCCGAGACGAACCGTGGAATCTTCAAAGGCATGGGAGAGTTCAAGGAAGTCTTCAAGGGGATGGAAGGGCTGCAGGTCGCCGAGAAAAAGTTGAAGGACGCCGCCAAGGGGCAACCGCTGGATGCCAAGTCCGTGGCGTTTCTGACCAGCCGATACGACGCGCTGATCGCCAACGTTGACTCCTACCAGGACAAGTTCAACGACGACGGGACCGCCAAAGTCCCTAACCGGAAGCGCAAAAATTCCAGCGACAGCAAGCGCGACGCCAAATTCAAGTTCAGCGACGAAGCACGCGCCGCCGCGCTGGAGGCGCGCACGCAACTCAAACACCCCGACAAGGCTGCCACGATGGAAACGCTGGCGCGGAAAAACGCCGCGGGCGGATTGACCGACGGCGAGGAACGCACCTTTCACCAGACGCGGGCGGAGTTGATGATGCTCGCCCAGGACAACGGGGCGGTGGAACAGGCGACGGGTGGAACTTCCGATGTGAAACTGCTGCGTAGTTTCGACGGCAGCGTGGGTTACGTGTTCAAGAGCGTCGCCGGCGAGTCCGACCAGTTGCAACTGGCGAAAGGGGCGGGTACCGCCGCGGAAATCATGACCAGCAAGGTGTCGGAAACGATCAAGAAACGTTGCGGCTTCGACGCGGGTTTCCCGAAGACCACGCTGGCCACGCTGCCCACCGGCGGGACGGGTGGCACCCAGGGGACGCCGGGGGCGCTGATCGAAGGCCTGGCCGGGGAGCCTTTCCGCGATCCTCAGGGGGAGGACCCTTACGAGGAGTACGGTAAGCGTCAAACCCGGAGTGTAAACGGCAAACCGAAATCCGCGGAGCAGATTCAAAAGGACCGGGAGTGGCGCGATGCGCAGGACGCGGCGGTCGCCGCCGCCGGCGTCACCGGGGCGGACGAAGCGGACGCCTACTCCAACATGATCAGAAAGCGCGAAACGGACAAAGCGCTGGCGATTCCAGCGGCCACCGTGCAGAAGATCATCATGATGAACCTGATGTCGTCCAGCGCGGACATCAAGTGGACCAACGTGATGGCGGACGGTGCCGAGGCGCGTCCGTTCGACGGCGGCGGCAACATGCTCTCCGAAAAGGCGATGATGGAGGCGGCCCAGGCCCGGAGGGCGGACTCGGGGCGCGGGATCAAGGATGGGGACATCGATCCCTTGTTCGGCACGGACATGTTGTGGATGCCGGACAAGACCACCAAGCATCCTTCGGCAAACCAGCCTTTGGACCAGGCGATGGTGCGGCAGATTCTCAGCCTCGACCCGGACGAGATCGCCGCGGATATGACCGAGGAGGTCAGGCAGTTGAAAGCGGGCAGCTCGGACTTCGACAACGCGGTGGGCGATTCTAACGTCCAGTCGTGCAAGCGGTCCATCCAGGCTTTGCAGGCCGCGCTCCGGCGGAATGTGAACGCCACGACGGAAGAGTTTGTGAACGCCTACAACGACGAGGTAAAAACCTGGCTCAACGAGGTCAAGAACCGGGGCTAGAAAGAAGAGGGCAGCAGGCAGGGGTGGGGGAGGGGCGGAGCGGTGACCGGGTCCGTCGGCAGTCCCCCGACCCCAGCCACCCTTTTCCGGCTTCTGCTTTCTGCTTTCTGCACTTCGTATTCTCACTTCTGACCTGGACCCCGGCGTGCGTTGCAATCGCCCCGGCAGCAAGACGTTAAAATTTTCCTTGTCATCAGAATCGGGATGCAAGTAAATGCCCACTCTGCTGCGTTTTGACGGAGGTGTTTCCGGTTGGCTTCGTTTTCCGTTTAGCGAGCAACTTTCCTCATTCGCAGCGTCATTCACCCGGAGATCGAGCGCGTGCCCCAGAATTGTCCACCTCCCCAGTGCCACGGTCGGTCAACTCCCCGGTGGAAACGATTCACGCGCTGCCTCCCGGCCTTGGTGGGGCTGTTTCTGCTGACCGGGAGCACCCACGGCGCGGACCCCGTCGTGCCATCTGCGCCCGCCGCGCCCACGACCCCGGCGGGGCCGTCCTCGGCGCCCAGCGCGCCGAGCGGCGCGTCGCCCGAGGCACCCGCCACCGTGCCCGGCTACGGCCCGGGCGAGGGTCTGCCCGCCGGTGCGTTCGGTCCCGGCGACCAGCCGCAGATGGAACTCATCCCCAACGGGATGACGCCCCTGCCGCCGCTGCCCTTCGCGCCCGCGCAGGACTTCGGCGCGGCCGCGCCCCTCGTGCCGCAGACCCCGTCCAACGTGGACATCAAGACCCTCAAATACAAGGTGTCCAAGTTCACGGTCAAGTACGGCGGCAAACTGTCGCCCGACCCGCGCCTGCCGTCCGCCCAAGCGCTCGCCGACACGCCCATCACCCTGTCCGAAGCTGGTCCGGCAGCCGCCCCGGCGGCGTCCCCGGCAGGGTCTCCAGCGGCGGCACCTCCGGCAGGCGGGGGCGAGCGTTACAGTGGCCTGGCGGGACCCGGCGCGGGCGTGCGCGACGTGCCGGTAACGCTCTCGCAGGTCAAATCGCCGGAAATCTTCTCGGGCGATGCCCTCCAGGCCATCTACACGGCCATCGTCGGCCAGATCAACAAACGGGGCATCTACGGCGTGTTCGTCGTGGTCGATCCCGACCAGATTAATCCCTCCACCGGCGAGGATCTGCGCAAAGACAAGACCGAGCTGACGCTGCTCGTTTACGCCAGCACGGTCAAGCAGGTGCGCACCATCGTCAAACCAGTGGCGAAGTGGCCGTTCAAGGCCGCTTCCACTAGCATCGACGACCCGAAGTACCATAAGATCACCGCCCGCTCACCCCTGCAACCGCCCGGGAAGGGCAAGCCCGGCAGCCTGCTCCAGAAAGCCTGGTTGCAGGACTACGTGAACCGGATCAACCGCTTCCCGGGCCGCCGCGTGGACGTGGCCATCACCGCCGCCGGGCAGGACGCCGAAGTCATCCTCGACTACATTGTCCACACCGAGCGTCCGCCGATCTTCGTCTTCGACCAGACCTCAAACACCGGCACGGAGGCGTCCGGGACGTGGCGCACGCGCGTCGGGCTGGAACTGCGCCAGCTTGCCGGGCTGGACGACCTGCTCGACGCCAGCTTCGAGACCTCGCTTTCCTCGTCCACGTACTCCGCGTTCGGGTCGTACCAGATCACGCCGATCTTCCCCGACAAGCTCAAGCTTAAGCTCTACGGCGGCTACGGACGCTTCACCGCCGAGGACGTGGGTTTCGACCAGGCGCAGTTCATCGGCAAGAGCGGCACGGTAGGCCTGCTGGCCATCTACACGCCCTTCTATTTCAAAGGTTTCCCGCTCGACCTGATCGTCGGCCTGGAGTACAAGAACGTCGACATCACCAACGTGGGTTTCCAGGCGCAGGAGGGCAAAACGAACTTCCTGCTGCCCATCGTCGGCGTCTCGACCGACCGGACGACGGAGCTTTACACCGTGTTCGGCAGCTTGCAAATCCAGCCGAACCTGCCCGGGGTCATCGGCACGGACAACGACCAGTTGCAGAACATGGGCCGCTTCGACGTGGACCGGGACTTCATCATCGGCAAGTACAGTTTCGGTGGCAGCTTCTTCCTGGAACCCATCATCTTCCGCAAGCGGTGGGCGGCGTTCCAGGACGAACCCGACCCGGCCAAGCGCAAGGCGTTCTGGCCGGTGCTGACCGAGGCGCACGAACTTTCTTTCCTGCTGCACGGACAGTACACGTTCGACGACAAGCGCCTGGTGCCGCAGTTCGAGGATGTCATCGGCGGGTTCGCCTCGGTGCGGGGCTACCCGGAGGCGTACACCTCGGGCGACGATTCAATCGTGGCCAACGTGGAATACCGGCTGCACCTGCCGCGCCTGCTCAAGCCTTACGACACCAATGCGCCTGCCGACCCGGCCAAGCCGCCACCCGTGCCGCCGCGCTTCGCGTTGCGTCCGCCGTCGATCCTGGGCCGGCCCGACCTCGACGTGATTTTGCGGGCGTTCTACGACGTGGGCTACACCAAGAACAATCGGATCGCGGAGACGCTGGAGGCGGACCGCACGCTCATGTCCGTGGGCGTGGGCGCGGAGGTGCAGGTGTCGCGCTACCTGAACCTGCGCCTGGACTGGGGTTTCCCGCTGATCGGTGTCTCCGACAAGACCTCGCGGCCCGTGACCGTGGGTTCGTCGCGGATCAGCTTCGTCGGCGTGATTTCGTATTGACGAACGCGGACTGCGGAAGTCGGAACGCGGAACGTCGAAAACCGAGCAAGAGAGCCGTGCTGACCATATGAACACCTCCGGTCGAATAATTTCCTGGGTGGGTTGGTTTTCCGGCTTGCTGGCGATGCCGGGTTTTTTGCTGGGCTGGCGCGCCGGCTTTTGGTTAGATGAGCTTCCCGAATCCCATTTTCCACCGCCTCCAAGGTCCTGGCGGGCCAGCAGGCAAGTGTTTTGAGACCAAAAGACTTCCGCGTTCCCACTTCCCACTTCCGCGTTTCCATGAACTCGTCCGGGTCCACTTCTTTCGCCAAGGTCTTTGTGGTGACCTTGATGCTCATTTCCTACACTGGCACGTTCGCCCTGGCCGCGCCCAAGGGCGGGCGGGTCGTCAGTGGCACGGCCTCCTTTCAGCAGGACGGCAATCTGACGGTCATCACCGCCGGGAACCGCTCGATCATCAACTACCAGAACTTCAACGTCGGGGCCAACGAGACGGTGCGCTTCGTCCAGCCGGGCGCGCATGCCACCGTGCTCAACCGCATCGTCGGCCTCGATCCGACGAACATCTTCGGGCAGATCCAGTCCAACGGCATCGTCTACATCACCAACCCCTACGGCGTGTTCTTCCAGAACGGCGCGGTGCTCAACGTCGGTGGCCTGTACGCGGCGGCGGGGCGGATCTCCAACGAGGACTTCACCGCCGGGCGCATCCACTTCACGGACCTCAAGGGCGATGTGCGCAACGACGGCGTCCTGGCCGCCGACAACCGCATCGCGCTCTTGGGCGCGAACGTGGTCAACACTGGCACCGTGACCAGCGCCAAGGGGATGGCGATGATGGTCTCGGGCGACGACGTGTTCGTCGGCCCGCGCGACGGCAACATCTTCGTGCAAACCAACGGCAAGGCGGTGGCATCCGCCCCGGCGTCCGGCGCGGCGGGCAGCGTCACCAACGGCGGCGCGGTCAGCGCGCCGCGCGTGGTGCTGGGCGCGGGCGACATGTATTCGACGGCCATCGTCAACACCGGGCTGCTCCAGGGGCGCAGCATCGCGGTCAACGCGGGCCGGAACGGCAGCGCGACAGTGGGCGGACGGCTGGACGCCTCGGCGGCGGCCAACGGCGGTGCTTCCAAGGCGGCGGGCGGCGGCCAGGGCGGTAGCATCCAGGTGCTCGGCGGCAACGTGACGCTGCGGGGCGCGACGCTCGACGCCAGCGGCACGACCGGCGGCGGCAGCGTGCGCGTGGGCGGCGATTTCCACGGCGCGGGCGACTTGGCGCACGCCACGACGACGAGCGTGGACGCCGCGACGACCATCCGCGCCGACGCCACCGGCGCGACGGGCACGGGCGGCACGGTGGTCCTGTGGTCGGACGCGGTCACAAGCTTCGCGGGCCAGATCAGCGCGCGCGGGGCGGACGCGGGCGGCGCGGTGGAGGTTTCCAGCCACGACCGGTTGTCCTTTGACGGTTCCGCCGACCTACGGCCCTCCAGCGCCACCGGCAAACTCGGCTCGCTGTTGCTCGACCCGACGAACATCACCATCTCGAACGCGGGTACGCCCAACGTGACGCCCACAGCGGGCGGCACCGTGGCCTTCGGCGACGTGCCGGCCACCAACCCGCCCGACGCCACCATCTCGGCGGCCACCCTCACCGGCGTGCTCACCACCGGGAGCGTGACGCTCCAGGCCACCAACGACATCAACGTCAACGACAGCGTCACCGGCGCGGTCGGCGCGCTGACGCTCAACGCCGGGCACAGCATCGCCTTCGCTACAGGCGTGGTGCTGACCCTGGCCACCGGCAAATTCACCGCCACGGTGCGCGACCCGGGCGGCAATACCGTGGCGGACGGGGCGTTCACGATGGTCGGCACCTCGTCGATCAACGCCGTCGGCGGCATCAGCATCACCGGCGTCGGCACCACGGCGGCACCCGGCGGGTCGATCCAGGTGACGAGCCTGAGCACTGTCCCGGCGCTGCCCTCCACGACGGCCCGCAACCCTATCGTGCTCGACAGTGGCAAGGGGGCTTACGGTGTGACCGCCGGGACTCTGAACACCTCCGCCAACAACGCCGCGAAGGGCGGCGACATCACGATCTTCTCCGCCGGGACCGTGGCGATCAACACCGCCGTCAACACGTCCTCCACCAACGGTCAGGGTGGGGCGTTCAAGGTCGACGCCAGCGCGGGCGGCACCGCGCCGACGAGCATCAGCCTGGTCGTCCCCAACACCGCCGGGACAGGCACCACCAACGGCGGGAACATTTCCCTGACCAGCCTCGGCACGATCACTTTCGGCGCCGCGCCGACCTTCACCGGCAACACGGGCCTGACGGGAACCAACGTCGCGCCCGTCGCCATCAACGGCGGCGGCTACGACCTCGGGCTGAACCTGAGCACGCAACAGTACAAGCTGAGCAACATTTCCACCGTCAGGAACTTTGCCACGGTCGGCGCGGGCGGCACCCTGGCCGACGCCAACTTCACGACGCCCGGCGGCCAGACGTACGGTTCGCTGCTCACCCTGGGCACCGACGTGGCGCTCACGAGCACGGGCGGCCCGATCCAGTTCGCCGGGATCACCAACGCGGCCCCGCACGCGCTGATCGTCAGCGCGGCCGCGGGCACGACCTTCACGGCGTCCGTCGGCACGGCGGCCCTCCCGCTGCTGAGCTTGGGCGTGACCGGCAACACGACCTTCACCGGCGGTCCGCTCGTGGTCACGACCAGCGGCAACCAGACGTACTCGGCCAACGTCGCCGCCAACGCGAACCCCACCACGCTGACGAGCCAGGGCGGCACCGTCACCGCTTCGACGATCACCGGCAGCGGCGCGCTGATCGTCAACGCCACCGGGACCACCCTCGGGTCGATCACCCTTTCCGGCGGGCTGACCTTCAACCTCGGCCTGGGCGTGGCCAACCTCACCGGACCGATCAGCGCACTCGGCCTGACGCGCACCGGCGCGGGCACCACCAATTTCGCCGGCGGCACCGTGACGACTGCCAGCGGCGGCCAGGTCTACGGCGGCCCGCTCGTCCTCGGCGCGGACACGACCTTGCAGGACAACACGGGCGGCGCGCTCGCTTTCCAAGGCACCATCGCCAGCGATGTGACCAGTGGCGCGCCGCCCGTCAACAACACCTGGACGCTCACGCTCTTGACCAACGGCTTGACCAGCTTCGGCGGACTGGTCGGCGGCGGCGGGCATCCGCTCGGCAGCCTGACGGTCGGCGGTCCCGGCTTCCTCGCCGGTTCAACCTTGTTCAACGCCGTCGTCCCGGCGGGGTCGGCGAGCGTCACGACGCTCAACACCGGCAGCGCCACCAACACCGGCGTGCAGACCTACAACAACCCGGTGTTGCTGGGCCAGGACACGGTCCTCCAGAGCACGGTGGCGAGCGCACCGGCGGGCCTCGTCGGCGGCAACGTCACCTTCGCATCCACCGTCAACACCAGCGGCGCGACGGCGCGCGCGCTGACCGTCAACACCACCGGCTCGGAGATTTTCCGGGGGTTCGTCGGCAACGTCAGCCCGTTGTTCGGGTTGACGACGGACCAGCCGGGCTTCGTCGGCGGCCAAGCGCAGTTCCTGATGACCCTGCCGACCACGCTGCCGACGGTGGCGGGTGTCAACACGCTGACGGGCGGCGTCGTCACCGGCGACCAGGCGGTGTTCGGCGTGCTCAACAGCTCGTCGGGCAAGGTCCCGGCAACGATCTCGGGCGTGAGCGGCCTGAACGCGCCGACCGTCACCACGACCGGCCCGCAGAACTACGCGAGCGTCGTGCTGACGCGCAGCGCCGTGTTCCAGGGACCGTCGCTCACGACGGCCAGCATCACCGCCGCGCCCGCCGCGGGTGACCCCGTGCCCAATCTGACGCTGGACCTCAGCGGCCAGCTCGTGACGGTGTCCGGCGGCGGCGTGGGCGTGCCCACGGTTGGCAGCATCAGCGGCGTCAATGGGTTTGCCAGCGTCGGCGACGGCGGCACGGCGCTCAGCGGGACGATTTCCACCGCAGGCTACCAGTATTACTACGGCAACCCGGCCAACGGCGTGGTTCTCAACGGTCCCACCACACTCACCAGCACGGGCAACGCGAATGTCGGTTTCGGCGGCATCCTCAACGGTGCGAACACGTTGTCGATCAATACCGGCGGCGACACGTACTTTGACGGCTTGGTGGGCAACGCGACGGCGCTGACGGGACTCTCCGTGACCAATGCGGGCGGCACCACGCACTTTGACATGAGCCTGACGGGCCAGCCGGTCAATACGGCGGGCGTCAATGTCAACGGCAACGTTATCATCAACAACAAGGTCGATTTCAGCGCCTTGGGCAGTGCGTTGAATTTCCTGCCGGTTGTCCAGACCACCGGCAGCCAAAGCTACGCCGGGGCGGCGACGCTGGGCCAGGACGCCGTGCTGACCAGCACGGCCAACGGCTCGCTCACTTTCCTGAGCACGGTGGACGGGGCGCACAACCTGACGCTCAACTCGGGAGGCAACGAATTTATCTACCAGTCGGTCGGCGGCGCGACGCCCCTGTTCAGCCTGCGCACGGACGACGACACGCGCTACCGGGGCGGCAACGTGTACTTCGGCGACCCGGCCAACGCGGCCGTCGCCGTGACGGTGACGACCAGCAACAACGCCTCCGCGCCCGGCGCGGTCAGCCAGACTTACAACGACAACGTCGTCCTGCGTGCGGCCAGCACGCTGCTGCGCAGCACGTCGGCGGCCACGGCGGGCGGGGCGATTCTGTTCGCGGGCACGATCAACGGCGACAACGCGGGGCCGCGCGCCCTGGGCCTGAACACGCCGGACACCGTGACTTTCAGCTCCACCGTCGGTGCTAGTGCCGTGCTCGACTCGCTGGCGATCACGGCCGCGCGGGGCGCGATTTTTAATAACGTGGCGGCGCTGCCGGGCGGGGGCCGGGGCGACGTGAACGTCACCGGTACCGTCACGATCGTGGGGCCGACCACGTTCAACGTCGCCAATTCCTCCCTGTTCGACGCCTCACGCCCAACGGTGGTTTCCGGCGGCGCGCAGAGCTACACCGGCGCGATCACGCTCCAGGGGCCGACCTCCCTCTATTCTATCGGCGGCGGTAACCTTGCGCTGACCGGCACGGTCAACGGCGCGTTCGACCTCTCGGTTACCACGGCGGGCAACGAACTGTTCGGCGGCGCGCTCGGCAACACCACCCCGCTGACGAGCCTGCGCACGGACGCGTTCGGCGCGCCGGGCGGCGAGGCGCGCTTCGTCTTCGACGCGGCGGGCCAACCGGCGGGCGTGCGCGTCGGCGCAAACGGCATCCAGATCAACGACGCCGTCCTGTTCAACGTGGCCAATACCTCCCTGGCGCGTCCGACCGTGCTGGTGTTCGGCGGCGGTCTCCAAAACTACGTCTCGGCGGCGACGGTTTCCGCCGACACGTTCCTGGTGGGCGACGGTTCCGCGACCGCGCCGACCGGCGGCACCTACACCGGCGGCGGGGCCGTCAACTTCGGCTCGACGCTGGCCGGCACGCCCGGCACGCCCAGCCTGACGATCCGCACCGGCACGGGCACCACCACGTTCGGCGGCACGGTCAACGTGCGGCAGTTCGACCTGACCGGCGCAAAGGTGACGATCTCCGGGGCCGTCAGCGGGCTGAACCTGCTCTCCATCCGCTCCAACGACGGCACGAACGGCGCGATCTCGCTCAACGGTGGCCTGGGCGGCAACGTGACGACCTCCGCGGGCCAGTTCTACGGCAGCGCGGTGCTCTTAACCGCGAACACCGTCCTGACCGACACGAACAGCGGGGCCATCGTCTTCGACCGGGCGCTCGACGGCGCGTTCCACCTGACGATCAACACCGGCGGCGCGACGACCTTCAACGGGCCGGTCGGCGGCAACGCGCCGCTGCTCTCGGTGACGACCGACACGCCGGGCGTCACGAACCTCAATGGCGGCAGCGTCCACACGGCCTATCAACCAGCCTTGGGAGCGCCTATCGGCCAGTTCTACGGCGACCGGGTGGTGCTCGGCGCAGACACGTTGCTCACCGCCGACGGCCTCGGGGTGATCGTTTTCAGCCAGCAGTTGGACAGCGCGACGAACACGCATTTCAGCCTGGCCGCGACGGGTTACAACGTTACCTTCGGCGGGGCGGTCGGCGCGGGCGCGTCGCTGGGCACGCTGACCGTGGCCGGGGCCAACCAGACGTTCCTCAACGCGGGCAGTGTGACGACGGTCGGGCTCCAGAGCTATGGCTCCGCTTTGGGCACGGTCGTCGGCGCGGTGACCGCGCTCAACGCCGGGACGGACATCCGCTTCCTCACCACGCTGGAAGGCGTGGTCGCGCCGGGCACCGATACGTCCCTGACGCTCACCGCGCCGGGCCAGATCCTTTTCCAGACCGCGGTGGGCGGCACGAACGCTTTGACGAGTCTCGCGGTTAACGGCGGCACGCTGGAGATCGACGGCGGCGTAGTCAAGACGGCTTTGGGCCAGGCGTACAACGCCGCCGTCAACCTCGGCGTGGGGACGACCCTGACGAGCGCGAACAACGGCAATGTCACGTTTTTCAAGACCCTCGACGGCGCGTTCGCCCTGGCAGTCAACACCGGCGGCCTGACGGAGTTCCAGGGCAAGGTGGGCGGCACGACGGTGCTGGCCAGCCTGACGACAGACAATCAGGGCGCGGCGGGCGAGGCGACGCGCTTCAGCATGGACGCGGCGGCCCCGGGCGCGAACGCGGCGGGCGTCAACGTGACGGGGGTTGTGACGATCAATGACGCCGTGCGCTTCAACGTCGCCAACAGCACGACGGCGAACCCGGCGGTCCGGACGGGCGGCGGCCAGGCGTACAAGGGCGTGGCCACGTTGGAGCGCGACGCGGTGCTCGCCTCGACGACGAACGGCGACCTGGTGTTTTCCAAGACGCTCGACGGCGCGTCTTCGCTGGGGTTGAACACGGGCGGCACGACGCAATTCGTGGGCCTCGTGGGCGGCTTGGCCCGCCTGACTGGGCTGACGACGGACGCCGGCGGCACCACGCGCATCGACGGCGGCGGGGTGGCCACGGTCAACAACGGCCCCGGGGCGAACGGCGGCCAGCGGTACGGGGACGCGATGGTCCTGGGCCAGAACACGGTGCTTTCCAGCGCGGCGGGCACGGCGGGCGTCGGCGGGACGATCCGCTTCGACCGCACGGTGGACGGCGCTTTCACGTTGGCGGTGAACACGAGCGGCCTGACGAGCTTCAACGACCTCGTCGGCAGCACGGCCCCTCTGACCGGCCTGACCACCGACAACGGCGGCGGGGTCGGCGAGGCGACGCAGTTCAACGTCGCCGTGGGCGCGGCGGCGGCGAGCGTGCTCGTCAACGGGCCGGTGGCGATCAACGACGCGGTGACTTTCAACGCCCCGGGCACGCTGGCTCAGCCGACGGTCCTGACGCTGGGCAACGGCGCGCAGACCTACGCGGGCCCGGTCAGCCTGGCCGCGAACACCGTGCTCATCAGCGCCACGGCCTTGCCCGCGCCGGGCGGCGCGTTCGCGGGCGGCGGGGCAATCCAGTTTACCTCCCCGGCGGGCATCTCGAGCACGGGTGGGAGCGACCTGCTGGTCCGCGCGGGTGCGGGCAACCTGTCGTTTGCCTCGACGGTCAGCGTCGGCAGCCTGGACTTTGGCGGCGCGCAGGTCAGCTTCGCCGGACCGATCAACCTGCCCGGCTTGCTCTCGGTGGAGCCCAACGGTGGCGGGATCGGCGGCACGGTGACGCTCAACGGCGGCACCTTGACCACCGTCGGCGCGCAGACATACAACGCGGCGGTCGTGCTAGGCGGCAACACGACGCTGGCCAGCAGCCTGGGCGGGGCGCTCACGTTCAACTCGACGCTCAACGGCCCGTTCGCGCTGACGCTCAACACGTCCGGCGACGAGGTTTTCAACGGCCTGGTGGGCAACACGGCGGCGCTGGCGAGCCTGACGACCGACGCCACGGGGCCGGTCGGCGGCGCGGCGCGCTTCAACATGGATGCGACGGGCGCGGCGGCGGGCGTCAACGTCACGGGCGCGGTGCTGATCAACGACGGCGTGGTGTTCAACGTGGCTGGGGTCAACCTGGCGACCGGCGCGCCCGCGAGCGTGCTTAGCGGTGGGGCACAGACCTACCAGGGCGCGGCCCTGCTGGCGCGGAACACGGCGCTGACGAGCACCGGGGCGGGGGACGTCATTTTCGGCACGGCGGTGGACGGCGGCTTTGGCCTGGCACTCGCCAGCGCCGGGAACGAGGTGTTCAACGGGATCGTTGGCGGCGTGACGGCGCTGGCGAGCCTGACGACCGACGCCACGGGGCCGGTCGGCGGTGCGGCGCGTTTCAACATGGACGTGACGGGCGCGGCGGCGGGCGTGGCGGGCGTCAACGTCGGCGGTCCGGTGACGATCAACGATCAGGTGGTCTTCCGGGTGGCGAACAGCACGGCGGCGAACCCGTCGCTGCGCACGACCGGCGGCAGCACGCAGACCTACAACGGCGCGGCGCGTCTGGCCGCCGACACGCGCCTCGTCGCGGCGGGCCTCGGGGCGAATCTTTCGTTCAACTCGACGGTGGACGGTCCCTATGCTTTGACGTTGACGACGCCCGGGGTGGTGACGCTCAACGGGGCGGTGGGCGGCGTGACGCCCCTGGCCAGCCTGACGATCAGCGGGGGCGGGGCGGCGACGGCGCTCAACGCGGGGCTGGTACGCACGAGCGGCGCGCAGTTCTACGGCAACGCGGTCGTGTTGGGGCGCGATACGCTCTTGACCAGCCTCGACGGCGCGCCGGGCGGCGGCACGCTGGCCTTTGACGGCACGGTGGACGGCCCCTTTGCGCTGACGCTGACCACGGCGGGTGTGGTGGTGCTCAACGGGGCGGTGGGTAGTGCAACGCCCCTGGCGAGCCTGACGATCACGGGCGGGGGCGCGGCGACCGTGTTCAACGCAGGCCTCGTGCGAACCAGTGGCGCACAATTCTACGGCAACGCGGTGCAGTTGCTCCAAGGCACGACGCTGACGAGCGCAAACGGCGGCCTGACTCTCGAGCAAACGGTGGACGGGGCGTTCGCGTTGACGTTGACGACGCCTGGGGCGGTGACGCTCAACGGGGCGGTGGGCGGCAGCACCCCCCTGGCCAGCCTGACGATCAGCGGCGGGGGTGCGGCGACCGTGCTCAACGCAGGCACGGTGACCACGACGGGCGCACAGTTCTACGGCAACGCGGTACAGTTGCTCCAAGGCATGACGCTGACGAGCGCAAACGGCGGGCTGACCTTTGATCAGACGGTGGACGGCCCC
>CAXTBX010000069.1:0-26237 GCA_964242205.1 uncultured Chthoniobacterales bacterium | reverse complement strand
CCACCCTCGAACGGCGTTTCCAGCCAGACGCGCACGATTTCCAGAGCGGTGGCCAGATCGACCATGCGCTCGCCGATGGAGATGCAGTTGGCGTCGTTGTGCTGGCGGCCCAGGCGCGCGGTTTCCTCGTTCCAACACAGGGCGCAACGGACCCCCCGCACGCGGTTGGCGACGATGGCCTCGCCGTTGCCCGAGCCACCGAGGACGATGGCGCGTTCGGATTCCCCCTTGGGCACAGCCTCTGCCGACGCGCGCACGAAGGCAACGTAGCTGTCCGCCGGGTCGTAGGCCGCCGCGCCCTTGTCGATGACCTCGTGACCGGCAGTCTGGAGGTATTTTTTGATTTCCTCTTTGTAGCGGAAACCAGCGTGGTCGGAGCCAATGGAGATTTTCATGGTGGGATGCGCAAGAAATAGTTGCCCGGAAGAAGATTGCAGTTTCGCTTGAACCGGCAAAGGGTTTCTTGCGACAGGCCTTCGAGTGCGCTTCGGCGGTGATCAACTAGCCGCTGCTTTTTGTTGTTCGCTGCCGCAACGTCGCCAAATGTGAACGATGGTGGTGAAAAGCATCCCCGAGCAGCTCGCCTGCTCATAACCTCTGCAACGGTCAGGTTATCACCACCCCAGAGCCAAAGCGTCCACCTTAGCTAACGAGCTACAAGCTACTAATTGGCGAAAAAAGCGCCAATCCCAACTTTTCGCACTTCTCTTTTGTGCATTCACCCCCACTCCGCCCCCTTATAAGAAGAAATCCCGCTGTTGGCTCAGCCAGATGAACAGCTCCAAGTCCTCCCCCTGGCGCAGGATCAGTTCCACCGGGTCGTCCTGCAACACCGCCGTGGCGATGCCCACTAGGTAGATGCGCAGCATCTCGCGCGGCAGCGAGCGGCGCT
Source organism: uncultured Chthoniobacterales bacterium (assembly GCA_964242205.1). Classification (GTDB taxonomy): domain Bacteria; phylum Verrucomicrobiota; class Verrucomicrobiia; order Chthoniobacterales; family SZAS-18; genus CAHJWO01. The sequence goes on along the minus strand of CAXTBX010000069.1, from coordinate 25,345 downwards.
CCTCCCTAGTCAACGCTAGGTGGGTCGCCTCGTCGTAGTGATCGACCCACAGCCGCACATTCGCCCACGCCAGGTCGCCCCAATCGCGCAACGCCGAGCCGTGCGTGTTGCGCAGGTGCGTGACCACGTTCTGCATCGCATACGCGATATCGAAGAGCCGCTCGCGCTCCTGCACGAAATCGTAGTCCACCACCGCCGCGATCTGGTCCGCGCGATACAGCACGTTCCAGAAATGGAAGTCGCCGTGGATCGTCATCCACGGCAGGTTGCCCACCAGCCGCGAATAATCGCGCAGCATCGGCTCGATCACCTGCCGGGCGCGGCGGCAGACCTCGATAGCCTGCTGCGTGCGCGCCGCCGGACGCACGGCCAGCGCCAACAGGGCGGCCTCGCTCTCGTCGAGCAGCGTCCAAATCTGTTCGGGGCTCACGTCGTTGCGCATCTCGGGCGGCACGGGCGTCTTGCCCACGACGGCCTTGGCCAGGCAGCAATGCAGGTCGCCCAGGGCGGTGGCCGCCGCGTACATGCGCCGCCAGTCGCGGTGGACGCCGGGGTCATGCCGCACGAAACGGTGGATCTCTACGATGCGGTCGCCCCAGGTCGTCCAGGACTGGCCGTCCTCCGAGCGCATCACCTCCGCCGTGGGAAAGCGGTGCTCATTCAGGAAATCGAGCAGCCCGTGGAGGTATTCGACGCGCTCGCCGAACTCCTCGCCGTGGCGCGCGCGCAGCAGGAACGTGCCACGCCCGGTCTTGAACGGGTCGGTCGTGTTGCACTGGGTCGTCAACGGCTTGTCCATCTGGATGACGCGCCCGAGGTCGAAGGCGTCGGCGAGCCGCTGGAGCTGAGCCAGAGTGAGGTCGCGCAGCGTGGCGGTGCTCAGCCGCTCGCCCGGGTTGTATTTGAGCGTGCGGAGAAACTTTTCGACCGGCTGCGGGGTCTGTTTGATCATCGGCGCGGAGACGATGCCGCGCTGACACGCGCCGGGGGGTTGGGCAGTTCGCGGCTTGTCGGACGGCAAGGCATGGCTAAGATACGGTCGATCCCCCTTATCCAAGCACTTCCTGGTCCCAAATTCCACCACACGGCGGCAATCCACCCGAAATCGTGCCGTGGACGCCGGAGATGCCCGTTTTTTCCACCTCTTCCCCTTGCAGCCCACCCCCGAACTCCGACGGCCAGCCCGCCCCGGCTCGCCCGCGCCGCCCGCACCGCGCGACGACCATGCCGTGACGCTGGCCACCGCGCCACGCCCGGCATGGGAACTCGGCATGTTCCTACTGCGGGCGTTGCTGGTGGCGGCGGGGCTCTGCGCGGTGACCTACGGCTACCAGTTGCTGCTCGGTACGCCGGACCGGGCGCGGCCCTACGCGTTTTATTTCCCCACGCGCTACGTCGCCTACGGGCTGGCGTTCCTGACCGCCGCCACGCTGGGGCGTGGCAGGCGCGGGTGGACGATGGCCGCCGTGACGCTCGTCTGCGCGGCTCACCTCTGGTGGATCAGCCCGCTGCTGCTGGCGTGGGTGGCGGTCCTGCTGCCGACCCTGCACCGGCTGCTGGGCGCGCGTGACGTGCCGGACGGGGCGGCCTCGGGGCGGTTCTGGGCGGGGGTCGGCGTCGGGGTGGTCCTGCTGCCGAAGGTCGCGCAGACCGTGTGGTTTCACAACGCGCACGGCAGTCTGCTCGACGTGAACCAGAACCTGTTCGCCGGGCTGTTGCTGCGGTATGCCTATTATTACTACGAGCGGCGGCAGGGATTGATCCCGGCGGGCGGGTTCTGGGAGCATGCGGCGTATCTGCTGTTCGTGCCGCAGATCACCGGGATGCTCAACGTGCCCCCGGCGGAGATGGCGGCGCGCTGGGGGTTTAGCTGGGCGACGCTGGCGCGCGGGTTCGAAGGCGTGGCCTGGGCGCTGGCGAAGGTGCCGGTGATCCTGTACCTGGAGCGCCGGGTGTTGCCCGCGTGGGGATACGACCGGGGATACGCGGCGCTGCTGGGCGCGCCGTGGTGGTCGGTGTGGACGTGTTTGCTGACGGGCTACCTGTACTGGGCGTTGCTGGTCAGCGCGAAGTTCGACCTGATGGCGGCGCTGTTCCGGTTCTTCGGGGTGAACGTGGACGACAATTTCAAGTGGCCGCTGCTGGCGACTTCGCCGGTGGCGCTCTGGCGGCGGTGGAACGTGTACAACCGACGGCTGTTGCTCAAATTCGTGTATTTCCCGCTGGGCGGCAGCCGGGCGCACGTTTACCGCAACATCCTGGCGACGTTCCTGGCGTCGGCGCTGTTGTTGCACACGGGTTTCCTGGGGTCGCCATGGTGGGGGTTGAACCCGGACCAACTGCGCGACTGGCTGCTCTATTTCGCGGCGCAGGGGACGCTGGTGTGCACGGCGTACTGGTGGATCAACCGGCCTTTCTGGGCGCGGCTGCCGGGGGCGGTGCGCGCGGGGCTGGCGGGGTTGGGCTGGGCGTTCACGCTGGGCAGCAGCGCGTGGCTGCATGTGTTGCCGCTGGCGGCGGGGAACTTGCTCAACAATGACGCCGCGCCGATCACGGGCCTCGGGCAGCGGCTGATGCTGATGGCGCGGGCGTTGGGTTGGTAGCGGGCGGATTTCACCAGAATCCCCACTGCCCCGTCCGCATGACGTAGCCGCCCAGCAGCGCGTTTGTCAGGGCGTGCGCCAAGACGCAGGCCGACAGGCTGCGCGTGCGGATCGCCACAAAGTTGTACAATGCGCCCGTCACCAGCGCGGCGGGCCAGTCGGGCCGGGAGTGCTCCAACATGAAACCCAGCGTCGTGGCCGTGAGCGACAACGGCGACCACGCACCAAACGGCAGGTTCGTGAAATCTTCTTTCACCAGATAGCGCAGCAGGAATCCCCGCCAGAAGATCTCTTCCAGCCACGGCACCACCAGCACCAGCCGCGCGAACCGCAACGCCACCGTGACGTGGTAGGCCGCCGTCGTCTGCCCATCCGCCGTCAGCAGGCGCGTCGGGTCGAAGCCATCCAGCCGTGGCGCGAAGCCAAAGAACGCCTGCGGGCTGATCCAGAGCACGAAAACCACCGCACCCACCGTCGCGCCGATCAGAGCGGCCAGCGGCGAGATGCCGCGCGGGTAGTCGCGCCGATGGTAGAACATCCAACCGCCGCATAACAACGTTTGCAAAGGGTAAATCCAGAACTCGGGCGTTGCCTGGAACCACGGGGCTCCCGGGGACGGGTTTTTGATCAATCCAGGCAACGCCTGTAGCAGGATGAACAGCGCGAACGGCCCGGCATAGGACAGCAAATCGCGGCGGGAGGCGGTGGCAGGGGCGGCGGCGGGCGGCGGGGCAGGTTGGTCGCTCATGGGAAATCGGGTGGCAGACTAAGCCGGGACCGGGCCGCAAGGGAAGCCCGCTTTGCACGCGCGGGGTTTGGCCAGCTTCTTGCTCTGTCTTTTCCTGCCATGACCCCGAACGAGACCGCGACGCCCGTGGACATTCCCGCCATCGCCGCACCGGCCCGCGCGGTGCGACTCGCGCCGAAGCCGGTGGTGGCACCGGAGGCGGTCCGCGCCGCTGCGTTGTTGCGCAAGGAGGAAAAATCTGCCGCGCCGGTCGAGCGCGGGTCGCTCGAACGCAAGCTCGCGGGGATTCACGATGCGCAGGAGATGTTGCGCGTCATGAGCACGGAACTCGCGTTGCAACGCACGGCGCGGTTGCACGACAGCGGCGGCAAGTCGCGCCAGGCGATGCGGGTGTTGAGCATCACGGCGCTGTTCGCGCTGCTCATTGCCGCCCTCGCCGCGATGGGCTGGATGCAGAGCCGCCTGGCAGAGAAAGGCTTCAGCCGCCATCGGGCGGAGGCGAGGAGCCAGCGGTAAGCCGCCGGAGCGGCGTTGCGATGCGCCACAAAATTCCCCCCGCCCCGGCAAGCAACCTGCTTTGACAAGGTTCCATGCGCTCCTTGAACAAGTGGAAAGTCCCGTTCGCCTGTGCGTTGGCCCTCACCAGCCTGCCCTTGGCGCTCATCGTCATTTCCCGCAGCGCGACGGCCTCCGCCGCCGCTGGCAACGGTGGGACCAACACTTCGGCGACGGTCGCCGCGCACACCCCTCCCCTCGGCCCCGACGTGGCCGAGGTTTCGCTCCACGATGCCCTGGGCCGCCACTGGCTTCAGGCGCAGTACGTCGGCAACGGCTCCAGCGAGCTCAAGGCCACCTTCGTCAACCTGCGCAACGCGCCCGTGCGTCTCACGGTCGCCACGGGCCTCATTTTCGAGGCGTCCGACCTGCACGACCAGATGGTCGTCGCGCGCGGGCAAACCGTCGATCTCCCCACCGGGGCCACCCGCCCCGCCTGGCTCGCCGGGGCCGCGACCCGTTCGGCCAACACGCTCAAACCCCAGGCGTACCACCTTTGCCCCGACACGCTCCAGGCGCTCTCCCCCCTCTTTGAACAGGTGGACAAAAGCCCCGAGGTTTCCCGGCAGGCCATCCAGACCGCCGTGCTGCTCGTGACCGAGAACGCGCCGATGGTCACGTTTGCGAAGTTCAACGTCCTCTCCGGCGACACGCCTTTGCAGTCTGCGACGACCGCCTTCCAGGTTAACACGGGCGAGATCCTAGCGGCCTTCGCGTTGCTCAAGGACAGCGGTTACGCGCGCCGCAACCTCGTCGCCGCGCAGGACCCGCAGTTGAAGATCGAGGCCATGATCGACCCCCTCGCCCACGCCGCCGCGCTCGCTTACTATCATCTCAACACCGAGCAGGAATGGGCGTTTTGGCGCGAGGAACTCCAGCGCGGCGACCTGAGCACGCGCCACTACGCGCTCTACGGCATCGGGCGGTATTACCCCGAGGTCGCCCTGCAGATGTTGCCCGACTGGGCACGCGCCACGCAGCTCAGCGGCCTGATGCGCACCAGCGCGATTCAGGCCATGGCCGAGACGCATCGCCCGGAGGCCATCAGCGTGTTGCAGGGGTTAGTCAGCGAGTTCGGCGCGGCCACGGAGTTGGGCGAGTCCGCGCGCAAGGCGATCACCTACCTCGAAAACCAGCGGACGGGCATCGGGGCAAGCAGTCTGGTGGAGTTCAAGGTCTCGCAGGTGGATCTGCGTTGAAATGGTTCCGAAGTAGTCCCTGTAACGAGCGGTGGAATTTCCCGCTTGCGTCCGCCCGCGTCCGCGTCCAAGTGCTTGCGCAATGCAAGCCCTCTCCCGCTGTCCGCTGATCCTGCTGGGATTGACCGCGTGTTTTAGCGTCCATCCGCGCGCCGTCACTAACGCCGCCGAGGACCCGCTCGTCACTAACCCGCCCCCGGCGGTCGAGACCGCCTTCTTTGACCCAGCCACCAAGCCCGGCGACGACTTTTTCAAGTACGCCAACGGCGGCTGGCTGGGCCGCACCAACATCCCCGGCGACCACTCCGGCTGGGGCATCACCTACGAGATGGAGGAAACCAACGCGAAGGTGCTCCACGCCATCCTCGACGACTGCGCCGCCCAGGCCGCTAACGGCCAGGCCGCCCCGGGCACCGCGCGCCAGCAGGTTGGCGACATCTACCGTACCGGCCTGGACGAGGCCGCCATCAACGTCGCCGGCCTCGCGCCGCTCGACGCCGACTTCGCCCGCATCGCCGCCCTCGCCGACCGCCGGGACCTGCCCGCGCTTGTCGCCTATCTCCACGGGCGCGGTTGGTCGACGCTGTTCACCGTCACCGGCGGCCAGGACGAGAAAAACAGCGTCGCGCAGATCGCCCTGCTCTACCAGGGCGGCCTCGGCTTACCCAACAACGAGTATTACCTCAAGGACGATGCCGAATCGCGGGCGTTGCGCGACCAATACGCGCGCCATGTCGCCATCACGTTTTTGCTGAAAGGTAGTAGCCCCGACGAGGCCGCCCGCCAGGCGGCCGCCGTGCTGCGCTTCGAGACGGAGCTTGCCAAATCCTCCCGCACACCCGTCGAATTGCGCGACCCGGAGAATAACTACCACAAGTTCACACTGACAGACCTCGCCGAAAAATCACCCGGTTTTGACTGGGCCGCCTATTTCCAAACGCTCGGCCTGCCCGACCCCGGACCCCTCGACGTGTGCCAGCCCGACTTCTTCGCGCGGCTCGGCTCCCTGGCCGCCGAAAGCCCCCTCGACGACTGGAAAACCTACCTCACCTGGCAGGTGCTCGCCGACGCGTCGCCGTATCTCCAGCGCGAGTTCGCGGACGAGAATTTCCGCTTCGACGGCAAGATCCTGCGCGGCGTGCAGGAACAGGAGCCGCGCTGGAAACGCGTGCTGCACGTCGTGGACGAAGGCGTCGGCCAGGCGCTTGGCCAGATCTATGTGACCGACCACTTCTCGCCCGAGGCCAAGGCGCGCGCCGTCGCGCTGGTCAACGATCTGAAGGATGCCCTGCGCGAACGCATCAACGCCGCCGACTGGATGGGACCCGAAACGAAGGCCGCCGCCGTCAAGAAACTGGAAATGCTCGGCATCAAGATCGGCTACCCGGACAAATGGCGGGACTACGCCGCGCTGGAAATCAAGATGCAGCCCTACGTGCTCAACGCCGTGGCTTGCCGCGCGTTCGAGTTCCGGCGCCGCCTGGAACGCGTCGGTAAACCGGTCGATCCGAACGAGTGGGACATGACCCCGCCGACCGTCAACGCGTACTACGATCCCAACCGCAACGAGGTCGTCTTTCCGGCGGGCATCTTGCAACCGCCGAACTTCGACCGGCGGGCCGACGACGCAGCCAACTACGGCAACACTGGCGCGACCATCGGCCACGAGATGACGCACGGTTTCGACGACCAGGGACGCCAATACGACGGCCAGGGCAATCTGAAAAACTGGTGGACCGACGAGGATCTCAAACGTTTCGAGGAACGCGGCGAGAAGATCATCAAGCAGTTCGGCGAGTTCGAGCCGCAGCCGGGTCTGCACGTCAACGGCGAACTGACCGAGGGCGAGAACATCGCGGACCTGGGCGGCCTGAAGATCGCGTACATCGCGTTCCAGAAAGCGCGCGAACGGCAGCCCGCCGAAGAGCGCGACAAAGTGGTCAACGGACTGACGCCGGACCAACGGTTTTTCGTCAGCTACGCACAGAGCTGGCGCGGGATGCGCCGCCCGGAGGCGGAGCGTTTGCAGGTGCTCTCCGACCCGCACAGCCCGACGATCTATCGGGTCAACGGCCCGGTGGCGAACCTGCCGGAGTTCGCCGAGGCGTTTGGCCTGCCCGCCGAGTGCCCGGAGGTCCGGCCCGCCGCCGAGCGCGTGAACATTTGGTAAACTCGCATGGAAACCGAAAACGGCCCCGGCGATCCCATTGAGCGCAATCTGGGTGAACAGCCTATCGTTGAACTACTGGCACGGCATGACCTCAAAACGCACGACCTCGTGGCCATCTCCACCGAACAGATCACGCACAAAATGGTGGCCCGCGCCTGCAAAGGCCGACGCTTGACGAACAACGTGCAGAGCAAGCTCCAGCGTGCGCTCAACAAGGCCACCGGCGAAAACTACCGCCTGGCCGATCTCTTCAATTATTAGTCCGTCCTGTTTCTTCTCTCTGCGGCTTTGCGGCTTTGCGTGAGTTAATCCCTGCGTTAGAGCACCTCCGCCGCCTTTGCCTTGTCCCGCAGCATGATCTCGCGCAAGAACCGCACCGGCCCCTGCCCGTGCGCGGTCACCTCGTCGTTGAACTTCTTCAGCGAATACGCCGCGCCCTCCTGCGCCTGGTAATCCCGCCGCAGCTTGAGCAATTCCAGCTTGCCCACGGTGTAAAACAGGTATCCTGGATCGAACGTCCCGCGCAGCGCTTCCTGGTGCGCGGGCTTGTGCTCGTAATAACAATTCTCCTCAAAAAACTTCGTCGCGTCATCGACGCTCATGCCCTGCGTGTGCAGCTTGACCGACACGCACAACCGGCAGATCCGCAGCAGCGCTTCGTCGCTCTGCGCCAGCCGGAACTTTGCCGCCTGCACGGGGTCACCCCCGCCCGCGACCTGGCCGTAGCCTTCGTCCAACACCATCTGCTCGCAGTAGTGCGCCCAGCCCTCAATGTACGCGTACGACCCCACCATCTTCTGCACGTTGCTCACGGGCGAAGCGTTCAGCCGCAATGCCTGAACGTAGTGCCCGGGATACACCTCGTGGATGCTCACCACGTCCGACGTGTAATGGTTGAAGGCGGTCAGCCACTCGTCTTTTTCCTTGTCTGACCACGTAGTTTCGGTCGGCGTGACGTAATAATACGCCTGCGCGCCTAGCACCTCGAACGGCCCCGGATTATCCGACGACGCGAACGAACCCGCACGCAGGTACGTCGGCGTCTCGTCCACGATGGCGCGCGTCTCGCTCGGGATATCGATGATGCCGCGCTGGACCAGGAATCCACGAATCTGCTCCAGGTTCTTGCGGACATCCGGCAACAGCCCGTCCGGCGTGGGATGATCGCGCTGGATGTCCTTGAACACCTCAATCGCGGGTTTGTTCGGATCGATGACTTTCGCCGCCGCCGCGAACGCCGCCTGCTCGCGCCTCAACTCCGCCAGACCCACATCCAATACTTTTTCGGGTGACACGTCCAGCGCCTCGTTGGCCAGCAGCATGTGCCGGTACTTCGCCTCGCCCAGCGCGAAGGATTCGTCCGCCTTCGGCAGCCGCTCCTTGGCGAGCCAGTCGGCGTAGGCGCTCAACTCGCTTGCCGCGCGTTCGTTGGCGGCCTTGAACTCCGCTTGCAGCGCGCCGTCCGGCACGCCTTTGACCGCTTCCATCAGGTCGTGCAGGAGGAAATCCGCCCCACCCCGCGCGATCACCACGGCCAGTTCGACCATCGGTTTGGGCAGCGTTTCGGCCAGGTTCGCCCGCGCGGCGGCGAACAGGGCGGGCGCTTGTCGTTCGATCTGCACGATGGACCGCAACCGGTCGGGCAACGGCGCGAAGTCGCGTTTGACGTAGGCGTTGAGGTCCATCGCCCCGGCGTAGGTCATCGGGTTTTTATCGTAGGCGCCCGCCTCTTCGATGGAGAACAAACCCAGGCTCACGGTCTGGCGCAACAGCCGCCAGTCGAGCATGCTGCTGGCGCTCAGGCGCGCGGAATCCAATGCGTCGAGCCGGGTCTGGAAGGCGTGGAGCCGCGCGGCCTCGGCGTCGATGGCGGCGCGCCGGAAATCGGGGAATTTACCGTCGTATTGGTGCAGCCCGTAGGCGACGGCCTGCAACGGCTGAAACGCGAAATTATCGCGCAGGATTTCGTCGGTCAGGCGGGTCAGCGTGGCCTCCGGGTTGTCGCTCGGCGCGGCGGACGCGGCAGGCACCGCCAGACCGGCGGACAACAGGGCGAAACAGGCGGCCAGGAATCTGGAGGGCATCATGGAGTTGCCACTATCCGTCGCCCTCCGCTTGCGGGCAACCAATCTCCTCGTGTTGGATCCCACCACCCCGGACCCAACGCCAATTGCAAGTTGCCAAATCGTCCTCGATCCGCTAAAACGCGCGGCCACCCACGTCACTGGCCAGTTCCTGCGCTCATGCCCCCGTCACCACGCCCGCCCCTGCTCCTCGCTGCTTTAGTCGTTGCGCTTGCCCTCGTCTCGCCCGCCGCCGCGCAGACCCAGGCCGTCGTCGGCACGTTGCGCAGAGTCCACGAGTTCCCCCGCCACGACGGCCTGCCCATCGCCGCCCTGATCCGCGCCCGCGACGGCTGCTTCTACGGCACTACCTCGGGCCAGGGCCGAGGCTACTACGGCACGATTTTCAAGCTCACGCCCGCCGGAGAATTCAACGTGCTACACCGCTTCGCCGGACCCGAGGGCGCGCTCTCCCACACCCCTCTGCTCCAGGGCAGTGACGGCGCGCTCTACGGCACGGCGGCCCACGGCGGAGCCCACGCCCGGGGTACGATTTTCCGGCTGGCGCTCGACGGCACATTCACGACGCTCCACTCTTTCGCAGGGCCGGACGGCGCGTACCCTTCTTCCGCGCTGGTCCAAACCGCCGACGGGTACTTTTACGGTGTCGCCCGCAACGGTGGCGACCCCGGCAGCTTCGGTGGCGCGGGCACGGTCTTCCGGCTCGCCCCGGACGGCGCGCTCACCACGCTGCACCGTTTCACAATGGCTGACGGCGCTCATCCCGTGGGTGCCCTCCTGCCGCTGCCGGACGGCTCCTTCTACGGCACAACCCACGACGGCGGTGCCCACGGCGACGGCACGATCTTCCAACTGTCCGCCGCCGGGGATCTCCGCACAGTCCACGACTTCAACGGACAGGACGGCGACGCTCCGCTTGGCCCCCTGTTACTGGCCGCCGACGGCTCTCTCTACGGTGTGACCCACAACGGGGGAGAAAACGGCATCGGCACGGTTTTCAAGCTGGCCCCCGACGGAACCCTGACTTCCTTGCACAGCTTCAGCGGTGACGACAGTCCGCCCGACGGGGACACCCCGCAGACCTCCCTGCTCCAGGGCCGCGACGGCTCTATTTACGGCACGGCCACGGAGGGCGGCCTTGAGAACAACGGCACGCTGTTCCGCCTCGCGCCCGACGGCACGCTTGCCACGCTCTACAACTTCGACTCGTCGGAACGCTATCCCGCGGGCGCGCTGCTCCAGGCGGGCAGCGATTTCTACGGCGTGACCCGCCGGGGCGGCCAACTCGACGGCGGCACGATCTTTCGTTACAATCCCGGCGCGGAATCGCGCGGACCGACCGCCACCCTGTCCGCGCCAGTGCCTGACGCGGTGGTGGGCAGCGGGGTCAGCGGCGAGTTCCGCGTGACGCTCTCCCGCGCCTCCGCCGCCGATCTCACGGTGATCTACGCCGTCCGGGGCGACGCTCTGCCCGGGGTGGACTACCCTCTCCTGAAGGGCACGCTCACGATCAAAGCTGGACAAATGACCAAAGTCATCCCGATCCCGGCGCGAGGCGATCTGCAAGGCGCAACCTCGAAAACGGTCCGCCTGAAACTTTTCCCCGGCAACGGCTACACGGTCGGAACCCCCAAGGGCGTCAAAGTGCGGCTCATCCACCCTTGAAGTTCACGGCAGCTCGAAAAACCCGTAGCGACAACGGTCCCTCGCCGTCCGCAACGAAGTGAGCCCTGACCCACTTCCGCTTTCCGCGTTCTGCCTTCCGCGTCCCTTCAATCCGGCTGCGTCCGCTGCCGCCACAGGAATGTTCCGCCCTTGATCCCGTTGCTGTTGTCCACCAAGCTGATGTCCGGAGCCAACTCGAAGTTGATCTCCCGCGCGTTTCCGCCGCCGATGTAGAGATGGTCGAAGTTCGTCAGCACGCGCAACGTCTCAATGGCCTTTTGCACGCGCCGGTTCCACTTCTTCGTGCCGACCCGCTTCAGCGCCAGGTTGCCGATCTGTTCCTCGTAGGTCTCGCCCTTGCGGAACGGGTGGTGCGACAACTCCAAATGCGGCCCCAACTCCCCGTCGCTGAAGGTCGCCGACCCCATCCCGGTCCCGAGCGTGATCACCATTTCCATGCCCTTGCCGCCCACGACCGCCAGACCCTGCATGTCGGCGTCGTTGACCACGCGTGTAGGGTGGCCCAGCAGCGTCGCCAGCGCGTCCGCCAGCGCAAACCCGCGCAACGTCTCCGGGCCCAGGTTCGGCGCGGTCAGGATCGCCCCCTTGCGCACCACGCCGGGGAACCCCGCCGACACGTGGGTGAAGTTCAGGTGCTTGAGCGGTTCGGCCACCTGCGCGATGGCATTCATGAGCGCCTCGGGCGTCATCGGCGCGGGCGGGGTCTTGACGCGCACCCGCTCGGCGAGCGGGTTGCCGTCGGCGTCGAGCACGTCGCCCTTGATGCCGCTGCCACCGATGTCGATGGAAAAGATGCGTAGTTCGTCGGGGCGGGGGGCGGGATTGTCCATAAAGCAGCAGTCAAAAGTTGAGGGTGACGCCATAGGAAACGCGCGCCGCGCGTCTCCGGGATGGCACTCCGAGCGTAACTTTCACCGGACTACCCATTTGAAGATCCGCGTCTCCGCTTCCGCCTTTGCACATCTCTGACCTTCAAACCATCCTCGACGAACTGCTGCACGCCGCCATCCAGGCGGGCACCGGCGACCAGAACGGCGTTTTCCTGCCCTCCGACCGCCCCGTCGCCCGGCTCGGCCTCGCGCTGGAGCCGTTCGACGGCCTGGAAACGTGGCTCGCCGCTGCCCGCCTCGACGCCCTCTTTCTCCACCGTCCCTGGCGGCTCACCGATGCCCAGCGCACCGTCCTCGCGCGCGACCAGATCGGTGTCCTGGCCTACCACCTCGCCTTCGACGAGCGTCTGACCACCGGCCTCAACCCCATGCTCGCCGCGCGCCTCGGCTGGGGCGCGCCCACGGCCTTCGGCGAGAGGGAAGGCCGCCCGCTCGGGATGCTTTGCGACCTGCCTGTCCCAGTCCCCTTCGCTGCGTTCGCCGCGCAACTGGAACGCGAATTCGGCGGCCCGCTTGACCTGCGTTATCCGCGTTATCTGCGTTATCCGGCGGGAATTTCCGACGATTTTCCCGTCAAAAAAGCTGTGGTCGTCGGCGCGATGACAGATGCCTTGGTGCGAGCGGCTTACGACGCTGGGGCCAACGCCTACGTCACCGGCCAGTTCCGCCAGCCTGCGGCCCGGGCCGTGGCTGATACTGGCCTGGGCGTCGTTGTCCTCGGCCACCACCGGTCGGAGGTCTGGGGCCTGCGCGCTCTGGCCGACCTGCTGCGGGCACACCCTGCCGCCGCCGGGTTAGAAATCTTGCTGACTGGCGTCCCCTGACATCGTCTGGCCCGGCCTGAATAAAGAGTCCGCCAGTGACACCCCGAACGTATCAGGAGTCTTATGATCTTCCGCCACGACCAACTTTCCGTCGATCTCCCCGCCCCCAACGGTCCCGATGCCAATGCCGCCGCCGCCGTCCAGGAACTCCTAGGTGGCAAGTTCGGTGAGATGTCCACGCTGATGAACTACACGTTTCAGTCGTTCAACTTCCGGGGCAAGAAGCAGTTCCGTCCGTTCTACGATCTCCTCGCCAACATCGCCACCGAGGAATACAGCCACATTGAGGCCGTCACGGCGACCATCAATCTGCTCCTGAGCGGCACCACGCCCCGCAAGGACCGCAACCACGGCGCTAAGACCGGCGGCAACGTCGAAGACCCCACCGCGCCCAAGCACAAGGACGCTTCGACCAACCCTGCCCCGCTCAAGGAGGCCGTCAACACCCGCAACACCGACCATTTCCTCAACAGTGCCCAGACCGCGCTGCCCCAGGATTCCATGGGCCGCTTCTGGACTGGGCAGAACGTGTTCAGCTCCGGCAACCTGAAGCTCGACCTGCTGCACAACTTCTTCCTGGAATGCGGTGCCCGCGCCGGGAAAAGCCGCGCCTACGAATCGACCGACGATCCCTGTGCCCGCGCGATGATCGGCTACCTGCTCGTGCGCGGCGGCACGCACATCGTCGCCTACGCCAAGGCGCTCGAAGTGCTCACCGGCGTCCCGGTCGGTGGCCTGCTGCCTATCCCGGACGTGAGCAACCGCAAATTCCCCGAAGCACGCAAGCTCGAAGAGGAACAGGGTCTGCACCTCGTCCAGTTCCACCAGAGCAAGGACTTCACGCAGATCGCCAAGATCTGGAACGGGCCGCACCCCGAGGATGGCCAGCCGCTCGTCGTCAAGGACGAGATGCCCCAGGGTTACCCCTGGCCCGACCTCGACCCCGAGCCGCAGCTCGTCTCCCCGAGCGACATCGACCCAGGCATGATCAAATACTATTCGGACAAGCTGGGCTGATCCCCGCGCAGCCGACGACTCCAAAACCCTCCGGCGGCATCCCCGCCGGAGGGTTTTTGTTCGCAGGTTGCCCTTGACCTACTCCGCCAACCGCCCATCCCGCAGCCGAATCCGTCGCCCCGCCGCCCGGGCGACCTCCTCGCTGTGCGTGACGATCACCAGCGTCGTCAGCGCCTGCGCCGCCACCTCGCGCAGCACGTCCAACACCCGCCCCGCGCCGACCGAATCCAGGTTGCCCGTCGGCTCGTCAGCCAGCAGCAGTTTGGGCCGGTGGATGAGCGCCCGGGCAATCGCCGTGCGCTGCATCTCGCCGCCGCTGAGCTGATGGACGAAATGCCCCGCGCGCGGCGTCATGCCCACGAGGTCGAGTAGCGCCAGCGCCTTGGGCCGGGTGCGCGCGGGCGGCTCGCCCGCCAACAAGAGCGGCAGGCTCACGTTTTCGAGCACGTTCATCGTCGGCAGCAGGTTGAAAAACTGGAACACGATGCCCAGGTCGTGACGGCGATACTGGGTCAGCGCCCGTTCGTCCGCAGAGTGCAGCGGCAGGTCTCCGACGTAGATTTCCCCGGCGCTGGGCGTGTCCAGGCCGCCGAGCAAATGCATGAGCGTGCTTTTGCCGCAGCCGCTGGGTCCCATGATGGCGACGAACTCCTTGTCGGCCATCTCCAGCGACACATCGTTGAGCGCGTGAACCCGGCTCTCGGGCGGTCCGTAGTGGCGGGAGACGTGTTGCAGGCGGATAGCGGAAGACATGGAAAAGTCGGAACGCGGGAAAAAGAATGCGCTTCCCGGCGATGGCTTTACGTTAGCCCTCTGTTTCGCAGTTGCACCCCGGAACGGCAAACAGGAAGAAATGCCCTCCGAACTGTCGCCTTCCGCCTTCCGCCTTCCGGCTTCCTCCATCCTTCTCCTCGCCGAAGGCCCTGAATGGCTCATCGTCAGCAAGCCGCCGCACCTGCTCGTCCATCCCACGAAGCCCGGCGGTCCGGTGACCTTACTCGACCTCCTGCGCGAACTGCTCGCTTGCGAACTGGCTAGCTCGGGTGGGCAGGTTTCGCTCGTCCACCGGCTCGACCGCGAGACGAGCGGCGCGGTGCTCGTCGCCAAGACCCCGGCTGCCGCCCGGCGCTTCTCGCTGGACATGACGCACGGGCACATTGGCAAGGAATACCTCGCGCTGGTGTGGGGTTGGCCGGAGTGGGACACGCGCACGGTCGACGCGCCACTGTTGCGCCAGAGCACGCGCCGGCCCTCGGCAATCTGGCTCAGGCAGACCATCCACCCCGACGGCGCACCGGCGCGGACGCGGCTGGAGGTGGCGCGACGGTTTGAGCGCGACGGCGGGCGGTTCGCGCTGGTGCTCGCGCGCCCAGAGACGGGCCGGACGCACCAGATTCGGGTGCATCTGGCGTCCACCGGTCATCCGGTCGTCGGCGACAAGATTTATGGGCCGGACGAGCGCCATTATCTGGAATTTATCGAAACGGGTTGGACTCCAAAGCTTGCCGGAGCGCTGTTGTTGAACCGTCACGCCCTGCACGCGCACCGGCTGGACTTCGAGACCGAACCAGGTGCGCGGCGCACCGTGGAAGCGCCGCTCCCGGAGGACATGGCGGGGTTTGTAAGGCAGGGACGGCGGTCTCTCGCCGTCCGTGGCGTTCAGGCAAACCGTTCCTGACGGGATACGCTCGCCAGAAAAATCACGGATGGCGAGGGACCGCCGTCCCTGCCTTATTTTTTCCGTTCCCGGTACAACGCCGGATCGACCGCTCGCGCCAGCGCCGTTTCGTCCAGGCTGCCGCCCAGAAAGACGTTGATTTGCGCCGCCGCCGCCGCCGGGTCCGTGACCAAGGCGGGATATTGAACCGTGTGAACCTGGAACTCCGGTTTCGTCGCCAGCAAACCTTCGACGCGCTCCAGTTGAGCCAGGAATATTTTCCCCAACTGTGCGTCGGGCAACGCCGCGCCCGCCCGGCCCTGCCGCGCAAGCATCGTCCGCTGGCTGGCCACCACTTCCGCCACCGGGCGGCGCATCATCACCACGCGAAACTCGGTCTGTCCGTCGCTCGCCGCCGCCAGGTCGCCCAGCAGCAGATGGATGATCTTGACGGCCTTACCCCGCGCCTCCGGCAGCCAATCCCGGTCGGTCTTGAGCCGTTTAACCGCTTCGAGTTCCAGGTAACCGCGCGGGTTACTTTCGTCCGGCGTTCGTCGGGCGTCGGTCAGGGGCGGGACTCCCCCGGCGGCCAGCATTTGCATCATCAGCGACGTGCCGGAACGTGGCAATCCGCTGACCACCGTAACCCAAGGTAAGGATTCCAAGGCGAACCTCCAAGAGAATAGTGTCCCACCGATGTTCGACGGACACACCGCCGGGAACACAAGCGCCACTGGAGGGAAATCCAGTGGCGCAAGCTGCCCATAACTTTGGCAGCCGTAAACTTTTAACGAGCACGCGGCGTGCGCACCACCCCGCTTACGCTTGGGCGTTGCGGGCAGCGCGGCGGCGGTTGGCCGCCAGACCGACCGCACCGAGCGCCGCGAGGCCGAGCGCCGCCTTCGTGGAAGGCTCGGGCACCGCGCCGGCGGCGATGGCCGTGTTAGGCGTGGTCTGGTAAGCCGCGTCAATCAGGGTGATTTGGCGGGCGCCGGGATTGGTATTGCCCGCAATCGTCAGATGCAGCCAGGCGTACTCGGTGCCGTTCACACCCGCGAAGCGGATGCCCAGGTAGCCGGTGCTGGGCGACGGGGTCGCCCACTGGCTGTTGGGGAAACCGGTGCCGCTCGCCAAGCTGGCGCGCGCGCCGAAGGTGGTGCCAGCGGACAACGTCAGAAACGCCGCCGTTGCGCCGATGTTCGCGCCCGCCGCCAAACGACCAGCGTAGTTGTAGGAAGACACCGTCGCCCCGATGACGCCCAGGGTCAGGCCCGAGGGGCCAAGGATGATCGCGCCACCACCGTTGGTATCGCCCGCACGCTGCCCCAGACGGAAATCGGTCGTGCCGTTGCCGTCCAGATCGAAGTTGAACAGCGTGAAGCTCGAGTCAGCCAGCGTGGTATCGATCACCACCCGGTTGTTGAAGTTAACATAGGTGATGGCCGCATCCGCGTGGGTCGCCGCGCCAGCGAGGGCGGCGGCTCCAACCGCGCCTGCCGTGCAGTAACGCGCGAGGCGGCCTTCATTGCTGGCGAACGTGGTTTCGGACGAGGTCGAGGTGGTGTCTGTTTTCATGGATTCCCGGGTGTTCCCTTTGCTTGCGAGTAAAAAATCTTGGTCCGGGATATCGGAGGAGACCACTTGGAGTCAACAATAAAATGCAAAAAGTTTGGGCCACCGAATTTACTCGTCTCATCCCTCCGTTCCAAAGTATCGGTTCCCCACGTGTCCACTTTGTCTGACGCTCCGTCCGCCGAGTCCTCATCCCGGAAGTTTCGCCGCATCCTGCTCGTGGGGTGGGACGCCGCCGATTGGCAGGTGATCCACCCACTGCTCGACGCGGGAAAAATGCCGGCGCTCAGCCGCCTCATCGACGGCGGCGTGATGGGCAACCTGGCCACCCTGCACCCGATGGTCTCGCCGATGTTGTGGAATTCCATCGCCACGGGGAAGACCGCCGACAAGCACGGCATTCATGGTTTCGCGGAGCATGATCCCGCCATCGGCTTCCGTCCGGTGTCCAGTGTCTCACGCCGGGCCAAGGCGTTGTGGAACATCTTTCAACAGGCGCTCGGCTGGCGGTGCAACGTGGTCGGCTGGTGGGCCAGTCATCCGGCGGAGCCGCTCAAGGGGCACGTCGTCACGGATTATTTCCTGCGGACCCGGCGCGGGGAAGGCAATCGCTGGGAGATGCCGCCGGGCACCGTGCACCCCCCGGAACTCGCGGCGGAGTTCGCGCCCTTGCGAATGATGCCCGACGAGGTCACGGAGGAATTCGTGCTGCCGTTCATCCCCCGGGGCGCCGAAATCGACCAGCAGACAGACCAGGGCCTGGAAGCCTTTGCCTCGCTGTTGAGCGAGTGCTGCTCGATCCAAAACGCGGCGACGGCGGCGATGGAACGGGCACCGTGGGAGTTCACGGCGGTTTATTTCGATTCCATCGACCATTTTTCGCACACCTTCATGCCCTTTCACCCGCCCCGGCAACCCCACGTGTCGGAGCAGGCCTACGAGTATTACAAGGAGGTGGTCGAGGGGATCTACCGCTTCCAGGACATGATGCTGACGCGGTTGGTGGAGCTGGCGGGGCCGGACGCGCTGGTGCTGGTATGCTCCGACCACGGCTTCCAGAGCGGCAGCTTGCGCCCCGTGGGCAACCCCAACGACCCCGCCGGCCCCACGTTCTGGCACCGGGAATACGGCATGTTCGTGCTCCACGGCCCCGGCGTGCGCCGGGACGAACGCATCTACGGCGCGACGCTGCTCGACCTCGCCCCCACCTTGCTGACGCTGGCCGGGCTGCCCGTCGGCGCGGACATGGACGGCAAGGTCTTGCTGGAGGCGCTCGAAGACCCCGCCCCGCCGAAGACCATTCCCTCGTGGGAGGACGTGCCCGGCGACGATGGGAAGCATCCGCCGGACTTTCAGTGGACCGCGCCGCCGCAGGAGGCCTACGAAACGATGCGCCAGATGGCGGCCCTGGGCTACGTGGATGATCCCACCGGGGATCGGGCAGACACCGCCGAGGGCGTGGAGTTGGAAACCCGCTACAATCTGGTGCAAGTCCACCTTTCCGCCGGACGCCCCGCGCAGGCGGTGGAGATCATGGAAGAACTCGCGCGCGCGCGACCGTGGGAATCGCGTTACCTGCACCAACTGGCCAACGCTTACTTGAAAGCGGGGTATTACCGCGCCGCGGACGAGCTGCTCGCCGCCGCTTACCCGCCCGACGCCGCGCCGGAGACGCCGCTCATCGTCTGGATCATGCGCGCGCGGGCCAGGCTGAACCTGGGACAGCGCGAAGCCGCCGCCTCGTGCCTGCGGACCGCCATGACCGGGATGCTGCGCCATCCGCCGCTCTGGGTAGAGACAGGCTGGCTGTGGCTCGAATTGCAGATGCCCCCGCAGGCCGAAGCCTGTTTCCGCCGCGCGGTGGAGCTTGATCCAGAAAGTGCCATCGGCTGGGAAGGCTTGGCCGCGACCCTGCTGCGCAAGCGTGAGAACGCCCAGGCGATCAATGCCGCCCTGGAAGCGACGCAACTGCTTTTTCACCTGCCGCTGACGCATTTCAACCTCGGCGTGGCCCTGGCACGCGAGGGTCGACACGAACAGGCGATTATCGCCCTGCGCCGTGCCGTGGGGATGCGCCCGAACCTGCCGCACGTCCACCGCTGGCTCGCGGCAGTCTACACGGCGCTGGAGGGCAAGGAATCCTTCTTGGCGGGCACGCACCGTCTGGAGGCCGCCCGGCAGTCGCACGCGCGGATGCTCGAATTGGCCGCCAAGAAGACGCGCGGAACCGCCCCGCGCCCCCTGCCGGAAATCCCCGCACCCTCCGCCCGCCAGCGGCAAATCGACGAAAAACGCCCCGCGCGCGCGGAGGTTCAAGCGGGGAAATCGGGCAAGTCGTTCGTGGTGGTCTCGGGTTTGCCCCGTTCCGGCACCTCGCTGATGATGAGTATGCTCGCCGCCGGCGGCTTGCCCGCGCGCACTGACGGCGAGCGCACCGCCGACGCCGACAACCCAGAAGGCTACCACGAATGGGAGGCCGTCAAACGTCTCGCCAAGCAGCCAGAATTACTCGATGAGCCCGGCCTGGAAGGACAGGCGATCAAGGTCATCACGGCGTTGCTGCCCACGTTACCGAAGGCCCATCGGTACCAGGTCATTTTCATGCTCCGGCCCGTGGCCGAGGTGATCCGTTCACAGGCCAAGATGATCGCGCGGCGGGGCGCGACCGGCGTGGAATTGACCGAAGACCAGTTGTTGATCTCTTTGCAAAGGCATCGGGACGAAACGCTGGCGGCCCTGCGTCGGGAATCAGCCGTCTTCGAGCTGCTGGAAGTGGACTATCCCGCCCTGGTGGCCGATCCCGCGCCGTGGGCGGCGCGAGTGGCTGAGTTCGTGGGCGCGGATTTGTTGCCGCATCCCGAGCGGATGGCGGGCGTGGTACGCGCCGATTTGCACCGCAACCGGGGAGGGAGCGCTTGACGTTCTCGGTTCCGCTCCTAGGTTGATTTCCTCCCCGGATTTCGCCCGCTTTTCCAGACCCTCCGTCCATGAACATTCACGAATACCAAGCCAAGGAACTTTTCCAGAAATACGGCGTCGCCACCAGTCCCGGCAAGGTCGCCCACACGTCGGAGGAGGCCGAGGCCATCGCCCGCGAGATCGGCGGGGACAACCTCGTCGTCAAGGCGCAGATCCACGCGGGCGGGCGCGGCAAGGGCTCGTTCAAGAACGGGTTCAAGGGCGGCGTCCATCTCGTCAAGACGCCGGAGGAAGCGAAGGAAGTCGCCGGAAAGATGCTCGGACAAATCTTGGTTACGCACCAGACCGGCGCGGACGGGCGGTTGGTCAACCAGGTGCTCGTCGCGCAGGGTGTAGACATCGCCAAGGAATACTACTTGGCTATCCTGATGGACCGTGCCTCGGGCGCGCCGGTGGTCATCGCCAGCACCGAGGGCGGCATGAACATCGAGGAGGTCGCCGAAAAGACGCCCGACAGGATTTCGCGCGAGCCGGTGGACCCGGCGCTCGGATTGCAGCCGTATCAGGCGCGCAAGATCGCGCAAGGGCTCGGTTTCGGCGGCGCGCTCAACAAACCGGCGGCGGAAGTGATCGCCAACCTGTTCAAGCTATTCGCGGCGTGCGATTGCTCGATGGTCGAGGTCAACCCGCTCGTCCTGACGCCGGACAACCGGGTGCTGGCGCTCGACGCCAAGTTCAACTTCGACGACAACGCGCTTTACCGGCATAAAGACATCGCTGGGATGCGCGACGAGACGGAGGAAGACCCGCGCGAGGTTGCGGCCAGCAAGTTCGGCCTCAATTACATCGGCCTGGACGGCGACATCGCCTGTCTGGTCAACGGCGCGGGCCTGGCGATGGCCACGATGGACATTATCAAGTTCCACGGCGGCAACCCGGCGAACTTCCTGGATGTCGGGGGTGGCGCGAACGAGCAGCAGGTCACCGAGGCGTTCAAGATTCTGGTAAGCGACAAGAACGTGAAAGCCATCCTGGTCAACATCTTCGGCGGGATCATGCAGTGCGACATCATCGCGCGGGGGATCATCGGGGCGGTCAAAGCAACGAACCTGCCGGTACCGCTGGTGGTGCGCCTGGAGGGGACCAACGTCGAGGAAGGCAAGCGGCTCATCAAGGAGAGCGGCTTGCCGGTGGTGACAGCGAACGACCTGACGGACGCGGCCGTGAAGGTGGTCGGCGCGGCGGCGACGGCGGCATGAGCGGGGACTGCTTTCTTTTGAACATGTTTCGTTTTCCCAAAACTGTGCCGCTTTGCCTGGGTGGATTGTGTATGGTTGTCGGCGTGGCCCAAGCGGTCAGCGCCGGGACGCGGTTTCACGGACGCGTTCTCTACAGAGGCACGAAGACACCCGCTGTCGGCGTGTTGGTGGAGATCGTCGAAGCCGAGGACGACGGCAAACCCAAGGACGACGACGCGCTCGCCAGCGTCCGCGCCGATGCGGAGGGACGTTTCTCCGTTGTCCTGGCGCAGTCCACGGACGAACCTGTCAGCTTAGTCGCGTCCGCCGTGCGCATCTCGGCCAAGTCCGGCGGCGACCGGCGCTCCGAGGGCTACGATCTCAAAACCCACCGGACCATGCTGGGTTTTCTACCGCATCCCAGCGCAGCCAAGCCAAATACGTTGTTCATCGAACGCCGCAGGGTCGGCCATTCGTCCGCTGCTGATGACGATTAGCCTCCCGTTTCTGCCTTCATCCCTCATCTTTCATCCTTTCTTTCTCCCATGTCCGTCCTCGTCGATAAAAACACCCGCCTGCTCGTGCAGGGTATCACCGGCAAATCGGGCGCGTTCCACGCGCGCGGCTGCCGCGACTATGGCACCAACGTCGTCGCCGGGGTCACGCCCGGGCGTGGCGGCGAGAAGTTCGATGACACGATCCCCGTCTTCGACACCGTCGCCGAGGCGCGCCGGGAAACCGGCTGCAACGCCACGATGATTTTCGTGCCTCCGCCCGGCGCGGCGGACGGCATCCTCGAAGCCGCCGACGCGGGCGTGGAGCTGATCGTCTGCATCACCGAGGGCATCCCGGTCATGGACATGATGCGCGTCAAGACGGCGCTGGCGCATTACCCGAACACCCGGCTCATCGGCCCGAACTGCCCCGGCATCATCACGCCCGAGCAGTGCAAGATCGGCATCATGCCTGGTTACATCCACAAACCAGGCACGGTGGGCGTGTTGTCGCGCTCCGGGACGTTGACTTACGAAGCCGTCTGGCAGCTCACCTCGCGCGGGCTGGGCCAGAGCACCTGCATCGGTATTGGCGGCGACCCGATCAACGGCACGAGCCACCTCGATGCGGTCAAGTTGTTCAACGACGACCCCGGCACGGAGGCGTTTATTCTCATCGGCGAGATCGGCGGCACGGCGGAGGAAGAAGCCGCCGCGTGGATCGCGGAGAATTGTAATAAGCCGGTCGCGGCGTTCATCGCCGGGGCGACCGCGCCCCCCGGGCGCCGGATGGGACACGCCGGGGCGATTGTGAGCGGCGGTCAGGGCACGGCGGCAAGCAAGATCGCCGCGTTGGAGAAGGCGGGCATTGCGGTGGCGAAGAGCCCCGCCACGATGGCCGAGACACTGATTGCGCGGATGAAGGGCTAGATCCGTGCGCGTTTGATCCGGTTTTCCCGCCCCGATGGTGTCTGCCATCGGGGCGGTTTCTTTTGGATGATGTGCGTCTCCTCGTCAGCCTTCACTCATACTTTGGTATTCAGCGTATGAATCTCGTGCCCCCCGATCTATCGGATCTTCGTTCTGCTCCCTACACCACTGCCGGAAATCAGCTTCTTTCTCATAAGAGTAAATCTCGTCCTCGTCGCCCGGGTGATATGCCTCGAATGCTTCTGGCGACATCTGGTGGAAATTGGGTTGATTCATGAAACGATAAGGTGTGCGGCAACTCACCGAGTCATCCCGTGAGTGTTGCAGATAGGACAGAGTGACTTGATGAGATATTCTTCAAGAGCAGGTGCCTCGAACGGCATTTTTTCAGGCACGACAATAGTGATCACAAATCTTGGCGGTTCCGGCCAGGGGTCCTGAAGCGCGCAGGTCGCGCCGCCACCGAAATATTCATATAGCCGTTGTCCAAGATTACGGTTCATGGACGCTTTGCCGACATAAAGGGGCTGTAAAGCGACACTGTAGATGAGATACACCCCCGCACGGCGGGCGGAAGGCCATTGATGCTCCCAAGTAAAAGGTGGAATGACACCGTACGGAAGCGGAACCGTTGGGAAGAGATCGAGTGGTCCGCCAACTTGTAGGGCAGGTATATCATCACGGCGATATTTGAGAATGTATTCAGCCACAGTCTCCGCACCGGGGAAAGGACCGAAGGCATCATACACCCCCGTTTTTAAACGAACTTCCTCGTGCTGATCGCTAATCGCTTGCAACACATCGACTAGAGCGATGAGGAAAGCCCGATTTGGAACGAGCGAATCATCTGAGCTATCAATATTTTCTGACATATATTTGGGTTATTTAATATTGTATTTTGTCGTAATATTCTTAAACTCCGGCTTGCGAGTGAGTTACCTGCAAAGCCTTTGCTTAGCTCAGCTATGATAAGATAGGTACGCATTTCCGGATAATAGCGTTCAAGGCCTAAATTTCTCGATGAAGGAAGGTACTACCCGCCGCTGCCGCGTTCCGGGAAGACGACACGCTCGTAGATTTCCGCCAGCGGCAGTTCCGCTTCCACGCTGGCGAGTCTGAGCAGGTCGGTGGCCGCGTGATATTCCCGGTAAAGCCAGCCGCCATCGGGCTGCCGGGCGAAGTGCTCCACGCGCATCGATTCAGAGGCGACGAGAACGTAGTCGATCAAGGCGTTAATCTTCTGGTAACGCGCGAATTTATCGCTCCGGTCAAAAACTTCCGTCGAGGGCGAGAGGATTTCAAAGATCGCTTGGGGATTCAGCAAACTGTGTGGATTGGCGCTCGTGTCAAACATCGGCTCGCCACAGAGAGCAGCCACGTCGGGGTAAGTCCACAGTTCACCTGCTTTGACCCGCACCCGGAGATCGGCAAAAAAGAAGTCACAAGCCCGGCCACGAAACCGGTTGTATAACATTCCCGCCAAGTTGCCGGCGATCTTGAGATGCCAAGGCTGCGCGCCCGCCATGGCGAATATTTCCCCGCCAACGTACTGGCTTTTGTAATCGGCCTTTTCTTCCAGCGCGGCATATTCTTCTTGGGTGAAGTAGCGTTTGGGTAGAGCGCTCATGACCTGGTCATTAAACACCCGCGCCGCTGCGTTGGCAATCCGAACGGGTGCCACGCTTGGCTGTAGGCAAGACACCCCACATTTCGCCGGTTGCTTTCACGCTTCCCACCTGGCAGGATGCCTGCCACTTTATTGCGAGCCGCGGCGGATCGGTTTAGATTGCTTGGCGGCAACCGACAGCGAGCTTTCCTCCCTCCACCTTGCCCATGAGTGCGGACCAACCCAAGCCTCTGACCCAGCAGGCCACCCCCTTCCAGCGGTTCACGATCCGGCTGGTGGACGGGCGCTTCGTGCGGGTGCCCAAATCCGACCTGCCCGTCATGCTTGGCGTGGACCAGAGCGCCACGTCCAACCAGACGGAGATCCGCGATCTGTTCCGGCTGGTCAACGGCCAATTCGTGCGCGTCGGCCCGGCGGACCCCGGCCCCGCGCCCGACCTTGCCGCCAAGCCGCCCCCCGGCGCTCTGCCCACCGCGCCGGAGTACCCCGACCCCACCTTCGACGTGCCGGACGAACACCGCTTGCCCGGGACACGATAGTTCTCTACATACTCATTCTCTATGATCTCCCGAGGACTCGAAGGCATCGTCGCCAACACCACCCGCCTGAGCGATGTGCTCGGCGAAAAAGGCCAACTAATCTACGCCGGTTACGACATCAACGAACTGGCTGGGACCGTCAGTTTCGAGGAGACGATTTTTCTCCTGTGGAACGAGCGCCTGCCCAAGCAGGACGAATTGGACAAGCTCAGCCACGACCTGCGCCACCAGCGCGAATTGCCCGGGCAATTGGTCGATTTTCTCAAAGCTGCGCCCCAGGATGCTAACCCGATGGATGTCATCCGCACGGCGGTGTCCATGCTCGGGCTGTTCGACACCACCAAAGGCTACGACCGCGACAGCAACTACGTGCGCTGCCTGTCGCTGACCGCCAAGATCAGCGTCATCACCGGCTACTACCATCGTGCGCGGCAGGGCAAGGATCTGCCGCCCGTGCGGACGGACCTCGGCGAGGCCGCGCACTTCCTCTATTTGCTCGACGGCCAGGAGCCGACGAAGGAAGCCGCGAGCACGCTGGACCTCGCCTACGTCCTGCACGCCGACCACGGCATGAACGCCTCGACGTTCTCGGC